>CALLPQ010000141.1 GCA_938015425.1 uncultured Parvularculaceae bacterium
CGTCCTTTTGTATGCGCTCTGGCCGCTGATAAGGCGGTGCTAATGGCGTCTGGCGTATGGGCATAGTCAACATAAATGCCTGCCCCTTTATGGGTGCCCGCTAATTGCATACGCCCGGGCACACCCTCTAAACGCGCCAGCAATGGCACAATATCATCGATGGCAAAACCAGAATGCATAACAATTGCCGTGGCGGTTAAAATGTTCTCTGCCTGAAAAGCACCAACCAAAGGCACAGATATTTCATAATCACGATCCTTATACCCAATGCGTAAAGATAAACCCTCAGCAGTTGGAATAAGCAGATCAAGATTTAAATCCGCTTTTTCAATTTGCCCCGACGGGGATGAAAAGCTTTTGCCCGTTGTAAAAATATTAATATTACGTTTTGAAAGATCAGCGATTAAATCTTCACTCCCCGCCCCATCAACATTCACAACCGCCAATCCGTCCGATTTTAATAACTCGGCAAACAATCTTTTCTTGGCATCAAAATAGTCTTGAAAATTGTCGTGAAAATCCAAATGGTCTTGGGTTAAATTGGTAAATGCCGCCACATCATAACGTAGCCCGTCAGCGCGATATTGCGCCAAGGCATGGCTAGAAACTTCCATGGCCAATTTCTCGCAACCCGCTTTTGTTGCCGATTGAATATGCTGGTGTAAAATCACGGGCTCCGGTGTGGTATGGGTTAAAGGTTTTGCATAGACTTTTTGATCAAAGCGTTTGACCTGAACGCCAAGCGTACCCAATGAGCCCCCGGCACACCCCAGCATAGCCCAAAGCTGCGCCACAAAATTAGCCGTTGAGGTTTTACCATTCGTGCCTGTAATACCCGCCAGAAAACCGGGTTTATCATCATAAAACCGTGACGCCATATGCGCCAACACCTGGCGTGGTTCTTTCGCGTGGATAACCGGAATATTGGCCTTTACGCCGTGGCGTGTTAGAATGGCTGCAGCCCCGTTTTGTTCCGCTTGGGGAATATAATCCACCCCATCCACTTTGCCGCCATCGATCGCCGCAAATAAATACCCCTTTTTAACAAAGCGACTATCAACACTCATACCTTGAATATCGATATCAGGATCACATTTTTGTTGCGCCAAGAATGATAACAACATCATTCTTCCCCCACATTCACTTTTTGTGTCCTCATTACATTCTCGACACTGGGGATAATCAACCCCTTTTCTTGAACATTTACAACGGGTCTTGGCGTTAAAGTCTCCCCCTCTTGCTCACGATCGTTTGTTGATGCCAAAGCTTTTACAATGGCGGCTTCAATCAAATCGCCGTTTTCGGCTTCATTTTTATTTTCCGCCATCACATTATAATCAACCGGTTCCGTCATAAATTGACGCAGGGCACTGGCTTTATCGATGATCGGAACGTTTAATATTGGCCCAAGACGGGTTACCAATTTCTGGAAAGCGGGCGCCGCCGTCCATCCAGCCGTTGCATACCCATACGTATCTTTCGTAGGCTGAGGATTATCTAAAGATATCAAAATTGCATATTGAGGATCATAACCGGGAAATGCACCCACAAAACTTGAAATACGGGCATTTTTTAAATAGCCTCCGGTTCTTGCCACTTTATCAGCCGTGGCAGTTTTGCCTATGGGATAATAGCCTTTCACCTCACTGCTTCCTCCAGTGCCTTCCATCACGGTGCGGCGCATGACCCGCCGCATCTTTGATATTGTCTGAGGAGAAAACACTTGAACACCGTCACGTTTTGAATTTTGCTCAACCTTCAAGAAGGTGGGCACCCGATAAACACCATCATTGACCACCGCACTAAAGCCGGCCAACAAATGTAATGGTGTCACCGCAATACCATGTCCATAACTTATGGTCGCACTTTCAACAGGGCCCCATCGCTTGGGAAAATCAGGAGACCGGTTTTCGGCCAACTCAATTGGTAGACGGTCTAAAAACCCTAACTTGGATAAATAGGCTTTTTGACGCTCAACCCCTAATTGTTGGGCCATTAAAGCCGCGCCAATATTCGAGGAATGTTGCACCACTTGCGATAGGGTAAGAATTTTATTTTTACCATGATAATCTTTAATGGTGGTCCCAGCAATTTTTATGGGTTTACGTGCATCATAAAGACTATCCTCATCGCCTAACCCTGCCTCAATAATCGAAGCGGCGGTAATGGTTTTAAACGCGGACCCTAATTCATATCGATCAAAGGTCATCCGGTTTAAACGGTCAGCATCACTAAAAGCAGCAGGATTGTTTAAATCAAACTCGGGAAAGCTCGCCATAGCAATCATCTCGCCCGTATGCACGTCAATGACACCGCCCCACCCCGCTTCAGCAGAAAACTCACTGACTTTCTCGCTTAAAACTTCTTCCAAGGCTTGTTGCGCGCGAATATCAATCGAACTTGTCAAAGGGCCCTGATCGTTAACACGGTCCAATGTCTTTTCTAATCCCATAAGGCCGCCAACCCCTTTGGTGGATTGACCTTTTTCAACCAGACCAATCAAATGGGTGGCTAAATTTCCCTGAGGGTAATAACGGTGCTCCCGTTTGGAAAAGCGCACGCCCGGAACACCAAGCTCAAAAACAGCGGTTTTTTCCTCAGGGGTTAAGTTAGAGCGCACCTCCACATATAATTTACGTGATAATTTTAACTCTAGCGCTTTCTCATCAACATCTTTAACAACCTGCGCGATCCCCTTCGCGGCTTCGCTTGCATCCCAAACTTCATTACCGGCAATTTCCAACGCCGTAGTCGGAAGATTTGTAGCCAACAACACCCCGTTACGATCCATAATTTCAGGGCGTAACTCGGCTTTATTATGCCCCGCAAATATCGTTTTACGTGCCCCCATATCCGATAGAGACACACTCATCAAGCGCATTCCCAAGCCTGTAAACACCAGTCCAAAACATATTGCCACCATCACAATACGGTAAGAAGAACGGCGTAAAACTTTTCCGCTCACCTGAAGGGAGGGAACCTCGACATTATTGTCATCAATTCGTTTATCATGAGCCAAAAACGTGCGATCACGCAGCTTTTTATGGGTTCCGGCACTATTGCCATCAAGCCGCCCATTAGCGAAAACAGCACCCCCTTGGGTTGTTGAAATCACATATGCAACAGGGTGATTTTTTTTCTTAAATCTAAACAAACCGCCCCCTATTCCACCAAGATTGATTGGTTTAACGCGATTGATTTTAATATTTCTTCTGTAATCGGAATAGATTTTTCCTCGCCATCAATTCCATCTGATGTTAACGCAGAAACAAAATCGGACGTTGACAGAAGTTGTTGACCGGTAAGCGCTTTTAAGTCGGTCTTTTCTTTTGCAATTTTCATCAACCGTTCAGGGTTTTCAAGATAGGCCAACTCTACCCGTAAAATTTGAATGCGCCTTTGCTCTTCGGCTTTTTCTGCTTCTATGGTTTCAATCGCCTCACGTGACAATCTTACCCCGACTTCGGCGTGATATCGTCCCGCTGAGGCAGCAGCAAGCAGTAAACATAACAAAACAGTTGATAGGCGTAGCATCTATATAATCTCCATTGCGGTTATGGGTTTTGAAAAAGAAAGGTCGGGCAGCGAAGCAAAAGAGAGGTCTAACTCTTCCTCTAACGCCGGAATATCGGTGCGTCTGGCCGCCCGCAAAGCCGCAGACCGCGCTCTTGGATTATGAGCTAACTCTTCCTCTTGCGCTGTTTGCTGGCCTTTAAAAAGTAAATCGAATAAAGCCGGTTTGCGCTCAACCATTGGCAAATGACGCGAGCCTGAAGGCCCGATGCTAGCCCGATCTGTTAAAAACCGTTTTACAATCCGTGCCTCTAAAGAATGAAAAGTCACGGCCACCAATCGCCCGCCCATGCGCAATAGTTTTTCAGCAGCAACCAACCCTTTTGCTAATTGCCCTAGCTCGTCATTGACGAAAATGCGCAAAGCCTGAAAAACCCGGGTGGCCGGATGAATGGTACGTCCTTTCTTTTTGGTATATTGGGAAGGACTTGCAGCTTCAATAATATCGGCAAGAGATTTGGTACTGGTAATGGGCATTTTCTCACGCTCTCGCACAATGGCGCGCGCTAACAAGGTCGCCCGTTTTTCTTCGCCATAAACCCGGAAAATCATTTTCAAATCATCGATTGATGCCTGAGCAATAATATCTGCCGCATCAGGCTTACCCTTATCCATCCGCATGGATAAAGGGCCATCAAAACGAAACGAAAACCCTCTCTCACTTTCATCAAGCTGCATAGAAGAGACACCAAGGTCAAACACAACACCATCTACTTTTTCAACACCAATGCGTGTCAATGCATCCTTCATATTAGAAAAAGGTTCATTAATTAAAACTAACCTATCTCCATAATCACCAGACCATTTTCTTGCATCGGCAATTGCTTTTGGATCTCTATCAAAGCCGTATACGGTACAGTTTTTATTTTCCAACAAAGCACGACTATATCCCCCTGCGCCAAATGTTGCGTCAATATAAATTTCCCCATCTTCTGGCGCCATTGCCTGCAAAACTTCATTCAGCATAACGGGTATATGGTTTTGGCTAGCTTTATCGCTATTTAGAAAATTATCCATCATCCCCCCCTTTATGCTTTTTCTTTTGAGATATTTTGCGCCAAGGGCGTGCTTTTCAACACAAACCGGCGCTCTTGGGCGCGGGCTTGCGCTTTCGCAAAGCGTTCTTCAACGTGATCTACATTCCAAATCTGAAAAAGCGCGCCGCGCCCGACAAAACAGGCATGATCGATAACACCGGCATGCTCCTTTAACGGCGTCGGCAAAACCACACGTCCATCCCCGTCAAAAGATAATTTGCGCGCGCGCCCCATAATCGCAATTTCCAGATCTTCACGGTCAGGATCAAAAGGGTCTAACTGTTCCAGCATTTTTTGAAACCGCACCAATAAATCCAGCCCGCCGCAATCAAGATAGGGCCCACTTAGCGAAGGCACACAGACAAACCCGTTAAAACGATCTGTGTCGATGGCTTTGCGGAATTCAGCCGGAATGGCGATACGGTTTTTCTTATCTATTTTGTTTTTATGAGACCCGAGGAAAAGGGCATCAGCGCTGCGTAACATTATCGACACCCTCCTTTTGTCAAACCATGTTTGAGCCAAAAGCGAGCGATTTATCCCGCACAAGCCCTTAAAAGTCATTTTGGTTAAAAATGGACTTCTATGGGATATCACGGGAAAATACGGTACGTCAAAGTGATTCTTCACTGACGCAGTTTTTATTTCATACAAACACCAATTTACGAGCCTGTTTTGCTGTCTATATTCCAATCTACAGAACATTAGAAGAACAAACAGCCTATTCTACCTTATCCACCGAGAACATTAATGTATCGTTAAAATTTAATGTCCGCCTATTTCCCAAAACAAATGTTTGAGAATCCACCCCCAAGTCATTCAACAATAAAAGGGCGGCACCGTTAAAGTACCGCCCTCAAAATTCTCAAGAGTAAAACCTTCAAGACTTAAACCTTCAAAACTTAAAGCTTCAAGACTAATGTCTAAAATAAGATAGCCCTAATTTAATTTTATTCCATCCTGTTTAAACTCTTATTATCTTTGATTTCTGGCCATTCCTGATTTCAGGATTATTTGCCAGCAAATTCATTAGCAAAGAAGTCACCCTCTTTCCATTCCGGCTTCACAGCAGAATCCGCAATTTCACGGGCAATCAGATAATTCAATTCCGCAAACCTGGCCGCATCATCCCAACTAATATCCAACGACGCCACTTCATCTTGGGGCTGATGGTAATTGGTTGCAAAGAAATTAGTAAATACTTCATCGCCACCATTGCCCGTTCCCAAGAACAAGAACACTGACGGAATTCCTTTACGTACAAAGTTATAATGATCAGACCGTGTGAACAAGCTTAGGTTAGGGTAAGGGTCAGCAATAAGCTCGACACCCATTTTTTGTCCCGCAGCCCGCACCATCTCACCTAGTGAAGAGCGCTCTGCGCCAAACGCGATCACATCCGTAAAAGGATATAATACAAGAGGCATATCCAAATTTACATTAGCAACAATGCGTTCCGGATCCACTGTGGGGTAATTGGCAAAATAGTCAGAGCCAATCAAACCTTTTTCTTCCGCGGTTACCGCAACAAAGGCAACGGTGCGACGAGGCCCACCATTTTCCTGAAACCGCCGTGCAACTTCCAGCAAAGTGGAAACACCCATCGCATTATCCATCGCCCCATTGTGAATATAATCTTCACCGCCGCCGCGTGGTTCATGCACACCCACATGATCAAGATGGGCCGTTAAAACCAGAACTTCATTTCTTAATTCAGGGTCACTACCCTCTAAAATACCAACCACATTCGGGCTTGATACATCTTCAATCTGACCATTACCGGCCAATGTCGCTGTAAAAGGAAGATCAAATCCCTTCAAAGGGTTTGCCGGATCTTGAGCAATCGCAAGATCGCGCACATCAGCAAAACTCATCTCAGCACCTGCAAAGATTGCCGTTGCCCCTTCAGGACCTGCGGCAAAACTAGGGGCAATCCCTTGAGGGGCATTGGCCACACCATCGGGAGAAACCCATGACCAACGGCCGCCATCAGGAAAATTCACTCCGCGTTCCCACGCTTCAACAGGGTTTTGGTTATTAGCTGAAACACTGATCAGACCAACCGCGCCTTTAGAAGCAGCTGTCTCCGCCTTGGTGCGGCCAGACCCTAAATGGGCTCTTTCCTCGCTATTCATATCACGAGGGGCACCATTGAAAACAACGACAATCTTACCGTCAACATCAAGACCTGCATAATCATCATAAGAAGAGCCAGAAACGCCAAAGCCGGCAAACACAAGAGGCGCGGTTACTTTAAAGGCTTCTCCTTGGGACGCGCGACCCCCAAGAAATTCTTTTTTATTCGTAAACTGAACAGTTTTCCCGTCTTTTCCGGTGATTGACATAAAAGCCGAGGCGTCATCACGCTTGGTAATGCGCAACTGAACATCTTGCAAATAGCTGTCCCCATTACCTGCAGACAGACCCAGAGCTTGAAAACGCGAAGCCACATAATTTGCCGCATCCACATAACCTTGTGTGCCCGCTTCACGTCCTTGCCGTGCATCATCTGCAAGCCAACTCACATCCTGTTTAATACCATTGGCCGCATCAAAAGGGGCAACCGAACTGGCTTCAGAGGTCACTGTGCGGCTGACTGCCTCCCCCGGTGCTTGGGGATTGTTTTGTACGCACGCAGCGACCAACAAGGTTGCACCAACCGCTACAACACCCAGACCGGTTATGAAGGGGGAAAGCTTAATTGATCTTTTAGATGACGTTGACGGGATCGAATTTTTGGGATGGACCACAATATTTTCCTCTTTGTTACAAGCACTTTGTACCGAAAAATGTACCAAAATAGTGTATCCTTTACCAGAACGCTTAACCGGCACACTTAATCCAAAAGGCCTAACCAATAGATCCAGCAAAGGGCAGTATTTGCAAATATTGAGACTAATTGACGGCACCCCGCGGCCAAGGTCAAGTCATAATTGATAAGCCGTTTTATAAAGCGTGAAGAACAACCAAATATACTATTTTCATGCAAATCAAGGCATAAAATCATACTATCTATCGGTTTTTTAAAAGAAAATAGGCCGGTATGTCACCGCCAACCTTTAGTCAGCGATTAAATAATAGGGCTATGATAAATATGACAGCAAACCCTGTGGGATAACTTTGCTGCTTTGTTCCTCATGCCATATTATACCCGCTATATATTCATCGACAAATCCAGTATTCTAGGTTCCACAACCAAATTCTATTACATACAAAGAACTTGAACCAAAAATTTAATGCTGAAGCTTGCAATGACGGAAGTAAAATAACTATGGCCCTCACTTATAAAATCGTTTCCGCACTATTATCAAAAACGTTCCTTTTATCCGCCCCTATAAAAAAGCATTTCAGGACCCCAGCAATTCTGGCGACGAGCTGTTTGATCACCGCCAGTTGTAACGACATTCAAAACACCCCGACATCAAACACTAATACTCAAAACCGTGAGACTATACTCCCTTCCCAAAGAACAGCTCTTTCTTCTAGAGCGCTTGCGTCTGCAGCATCAGCGTCCAACAAACCCGCTTATCAATTACAGTTAAATACAAACTATGTTGCCTCATGGGGACATGAAGATATTTTTATCGATTATATGAAGCTTGAAGGCTATCCCAATGATTTCCGGTTTAGCTTCATTTTTAATGACGGATATTGGAATTCAAAACCTGCGCGGGAAAAAGGGTTGTTGGATCCAGTTTCTGGCGATTTACTCAGACCGCCTTCTGGAATGGTTGAGCTTCATGGTCCCTTAATGCTCCCCAATTATGAAAAATTCCCCGAATATTATTCAGGCGATTGGGTCTTCACATGGGAAGGCGGCGGTGATGCCAGTATCCAAGGCAATAATATGACAGTTCGTTCTTCGCGTACTGATGAAAATGGAAATGGCCGTATTGTTTTTAACGTTCCCGCGACAGGCAGCGCTCCTAACCGCGTTCGCTTTCGCAAAGTACGCTCCTCTTTGAAGAATTTTAAACTCTATCGATTAAAAAACGAAGCCCAAGTTAAGGCTGGAAAATTATGGAACCCCGATTTCATCAACTATGCCAGCGATTATGACATTATACGGACTATGGTCAGTCAGGATATTAATGACAGCCCCGTCACCCGATGGGCCCATGTGGCAACACCGGACGATCCACACTTTATCCATCGCGGGGCAGGGCTTAAAAAAGAACAACGTCCCGTTACCGGTCATTATGGCTTGCCTTACGAATATTTGTTTGATCTTGTCAAAGAAACCGATAGCAGCCTCTGGATGCATATGCCCATTCAGATCGGTGCGAACAAAAGCCATGCGGACCTTGACGCCAATGTAGAAGCTGTAAAAGCTAATGCCAGCCAAAACGCTAATGCCATTTTAGAAAGCCCCGCATGGGATGAATATGCGGTCGAACTGGTCAAACGGTTAAAACAAAGCGGGTATTCCAAAGATAAAGCACTCTATCTGGAGCTCGGCAACGAGGTCTGGAATTATGGCTGGCCCTTTGCGATTGCCACCAAATATGCGGAAGGTATTGGCAATGCCCAATCCCCCGCGCGCAGCGTACGGTATGGATATGGTCTTTTATCAGCGCGTATGATTTTGGCGATGGAAAAAGCCCTTGCCAATAGCGGATATTCCATAACCTATGTAATCGGCAGTCAGACCGCAAATCCGTATACAACCCAAGCCGCTTATGAAGGATTAACCGATTATTTTCGGCGACAAGGGGTTGACCCGACAACCCTTCTAGGAAAAACCGGCATCGCCTTAACCACCTATCATGGGGGGCCAACGGCCTATCAAGAAATTGTTACGCCGCGTGGCGGTGAAACCCTAACACAGGCATGGGAGCGCGCCATTGAATTTAATCCGTCTGCGTTAAAAATTGCCCTTCACGAACGCTACACAAAAAGCAATGCCGATTACAGCAAAAATTGGGTCGTTAATCGCTGGCGTGAGCACAAAGCCGTCGCCGATCAGTATGGCGTTAACATTATTGGCGCTTATGAAGGGGGAAGCCATGACTCAGTTCCCGAAGAATTATCCAAATCGGAAATTTTTTCCAGCTGGTGGAAGGACTATCATTGGGGCACTTATGGTTCGGATGTGGTCAGGCAGATCAATCAGGCTATTATTGATGAATATCCAAATATCATTTTATCCAACTTTACGGGTATTGGTGAAGTCGGCGTGTGGCGCAGCCCATGGCTTGATGGTCACTATACAGAAGAAACAGATATGGATCGCATGTGGCGGGAATTTGGTAAATCCGCCAGATCAGCACCATAACTCCATCAAGAAAAACGTCTCAATAATCTTCTTCGTCGCTGCCATACCCATCATCTTCAACGGTTGGCACCGCATAGGTTCCATTTAGCCAGCGATGCAAATCCACATCGGCGCAGCGTTTGGAACAAAAGGGAGCATAGGCTTCAACCCCTTTTTTCTCGCATATGGGGCATTTGGTCAAAAGCATTTTAGGGAGAGTGACTTGTTCCTCTTCCTTCCCTTTGAGGCCCATTTTCTGTTTCGATTTTCGAGCATATCCCTTATCTTCGTTCATCAATGCGTGTCTCCAACCGTGAAAAATTGCTTTGCTGTAATACTTTTAATCGCCCGCCATAGGTTTCATCAAGGCGTTTTTTCCAAATCGGGTTTGCGTCAAAAATCTCATATAATTGCGATGATAAGGTAAAGTCAAAAAATAAAGAAGGTGATTGACGCATACGCATTTCCAACCGACACAGTTCAAATTGTAGCCAGGATTGCGCCCTGAAAATACGCCCCGCAACCGGATCATCTTTTCCGCATTGGGTGACGCTTTCCAATAAAGAAGGATATGGTCTTGGCAAGACGAAACAAAACAAATCGCTCTTCGTCCAGCCCGCGCGGGTAAACCCCGTTAATGGTTTAAACACCTCATGCAACCAACCATCAAAACGTTGCCGGTTAGGTTTACGCATAGGTAAAAAATCAACCACAATTTGTCCGCCAAGCCTTCTGAGGATAATATGATCTAAAATAGTTTGCGCTGCCGCCTTGTTTAAGTTTTCTATCAACTTATCCCGGCTTATCCCTTCGCTGCCTGTCATTGACCCCATATCAACATCAATGGCGGTGACGGCTTCCCCCTCTTCTATGGTCAGCACCCCGCCTTTTTCTAATAAAACCTGCGGTGATAATAAATTAGTTAAGGAGTGTATCTCTTCAATGTCGTTAAAAGCAACATCATCAATCGTAACAGGAACATCAAGCTCAAACCTAGATAACAAATCTTGCACTAATATCTTTGCTTTACCATTCGATATAATGACCTCGTGAATTTCTATTTCACGATCATGAATAAGCGTTTTATATATTTGTGCAATAGAATTTTCTATTATTTCAACGGGGCCTTTTTGAATATCTTGCCCATCATTTTCTCGAGAACTTAATGTCACCTCACGGATGATCTTTACCGTCGCCTTTTTTACACCCCGCGCTGCCTTTAAAACTTCTACCTCATAAAGTCCGCCCTCAATAGGCATTGAAGCGCGGCCCATACGGACAAACACATTTTCGCGCGTGCCAATATCTATAAAGGCTGTTTTAGTCACTTTATCAGTTTTTAAAATCCGGCCATAATATCTTTGCCCAACCGTGGCAGAAAATTGAACGTCTTCATCCCCTAATGCCGGCCCAAACCCTATGGCGTATACCCTATCCTCGCGGATAATCGCCGCGCGCGTTAATGCAACACCGCAATCTATGATCAGTTTTGTTTCCATCCGGCCCCGACCAATAAATTATTGGTTTCATATAATGGTAAACCGACAATATTAGGGTAAGACCCGATGATAGAAATAATATGTTTGGAGAATAATCCCTGAATAGCATATCCCCCCGCCTTACCTTCCCATTCTGCACTATCGATATAATCTTCAATATGCTGATCACTTAAATGACGCACTTTCACACGCGATTCAACAACACGGTGATGGGGTTTGCCGCCTTGAGCAATCACGCACACACCGGAATAAACCCGGTGGGAGCGCCCGGAGATAAGAGATAAGCAATATCGCTCTTCATCGCGCGATTGCGCCTTTTGCAAAATCCGCGTGCCAACGCTAACAACCGTATCTCCCGCCAAGACAAAGGCATCATGGCGATCTTTAGCAATGGCTTGTGCTTTTTCAATGGCCATCCGCGCCACATAAGGGCGTACGGCTTCTGTTTTACCAGAGGTAAGCTTATGCGGGGTTTCGTCAATATCGGCCGGAATAATTTCATCAGGACACACCCCAATGAGCGACAATAATTCGAGGCGACGGGGGCTCGCGCTGGCTAGAATTAACGGTGCAAGCTTTCCCACAAAATAACCACTTTATTTGAAGCGATAGGTAATACGCCCTTTGGTAAGGTCATAAGGCGTCATCTCAACAAGGACTTTATCACCAGCCAAAACCCGAATACGGTTTTTGCGCATCTTGCCAGCTGTGTGGGCGATAATTTCATGCTCGTTTTCAAGCTTCACACGAAATGTGGCGTTAGGAAGTAATTCTTCCACTGTGCCTTCAAACTCAAGTAGTTCTTCTTTTGCCATTAATGGCTCGCTCCTGTCATAATCATCCTCATTCTATATTAACTCAATGATTTTTGAGCCAATATTTGATTTATACAGACCTAAATGGTGCACAGCGCCCATAAAATCAAGGCTTTTAGTCCGATAGTGGGAACCGATCTGTTATTTTTTCAAAAATACTGTCTCTAACAGCACGATATGCGTCCAAGGCTTGCTCCCCATTGGTGATTCGGGCCGAAGGATCTTCAATCGCCCAGAATTCGATTCTGCTGGATGGGGACAATTTCCGAATTTCGCTGGCGGCTTCAATCGTCATCGCGATGATCAAATCAAACTGGTCAAACGATATATCCCCTAACGATTTTGAATAATATCCGTCCATTTTAATGCCTTTCTCGGCTAAGACTTGCTCGGTCAGCGCATCAACATCATTGTTCGTCGCACGGGTTGAATGCGCACGGGTTGAATGCACACCCGCAGACTCGCATCGAACCAGATCTCCCATAAGCGCATGTAAACGCCGTGACGCCATAGGGGAGCGCACAGCATTCATATTGCAAACAAACAGGACCGATTTAATATCATTCATAAAATTATGCATCCTATCGCATGTGGAAACTACAGATTAGGGTGAAAAGGCGGCGGGCGGTGTTATGGTCAACAATAATTTTATCTTCAAGGCGCTCACGCAAGATAACCGCCCCCTCATTATGCAAGGCGCGGCGCGCCATATCCACCGTTTCAATATGGGCCGGTGCCGCATTGCGGATCGCATTATGATAACTTTCACACAGCATAAAATAATCTTTAATGATTTTCCGCAATGGCATTAAAGACAAATGGATTATACGTGCTGTCTCACCCCCCTCAATCGAAACATCAAAAACCAGCTTACGCTCAACAATCGATAAACCAAGTTCAAAGGGGCCATTCCTGCCAGCAGGATCACCAGCAGATAGATCACCCGTTCCACCGCCGCCCACAGGTTCGAAATAATTTTCATCCAGCAAATCATAGATAGCAATTTTTCGCTCATGCTCTATGTCAGCGGTCGCCCGCGCCAATGAACGCTCATCAAGGTTGATCTTGATCAGCCGGGGCTTATTATGATTTTCCTCATCTGCGCTCATATCCCGCTTGTAGCGCGATTAACCCCAAAGCCAAAGCAAAGAATTCATCTACCCCCTTTGCAGCTAAGCAATAGTTTTCTAACGACAATGACCGTAACGAGCCACAAAACCACTCCCAAAACCCATTCCCTAAACCCTGCCTCATAACGCTTAAATCTCATGCCTTTACAAAATCGCGTCACCCCGTTTTCCAAACTTGAACACTCCCCCCATCGGGGCAGATTTATGGGGAATCGCGGTATTTTGCACAATGCGGACAAAAATCTCGTCACCCAAACATGGCGGCACAAAAATTGGGTTATCTGCAATTTAACCCACACCGATAAAAAAGGCCGCTCATGGCATCGTGAAGTTATGTCTCCCCATCATTATACGGAATTATTTTTTCTCGACGAAGTTACAGCATTAGCGGCGGGCCACCGCCCTTGCGCCCTTTGTCGCCGCGCCGCGTTTCAAACCTATAAAAACTTAACGGGATTTAAAAATCATAGCGCAAAAGAGTTGGATATCCACCTTCACAAAGATCGTGCACAGTTTATTTTGGGAAACACCCCCTATCCAGAGTGTGCCCCTAACACCATGCCTGACGGCGTCATGTTAATGTTTAAAAACACAGATCAACACGTTTATTTAAAAAAAGATAATCATTTGTGGCGCTGGTCCCACCAAGGATATGACCAACCCATCCCTATCCCCTGTACTTATCCCAGCCCATTTTTAAACCCGGGGACAAGCCCCAGCCTCACTCACAGCCACAGTTCTAAATCATCCGGCAAAAAAATGCGCGTCATCACGCCCCTTTTGACCATCAAAGTTTTGCAAAGTGGGTATCAGCCACAACACGCACCCTTTAAAAGCGAAGGGTAAAAACTGATCGCAAAAGCAAAGCCCGAAAAATAGATAATGGAGCAGATACTTAATAATCTAATCGTTCACGAAGGTGTTTTGCCGATATCTTTTGAATACAGTCTCTTTGTAGAAGGGTCAAAATCTTGTTTTGACGCAAAAGCGTCCCGGTCAAAAAATCTGACGTATCTTTTCTATCTCTATTGAAGGTTTCTTGAGAGCTTAGTTCGCAACAATAGTTAGCGAGAGATTGGTAAATTGCGAAAATTTTTTGAGAAATTTCATCACCTTTTTGTAGTGAGATTTTCTTTTTAAAATATTCCATTTCTAAAAAACAATCCAATTCAATCGCACTGAGGGCATAATTATACCAATCATCAACCTCACCAATATAAGATTTCAAAAACAAAAACTCATTTTCCTCAACGCCTGGTTTATGAGAGTTTTGGTCGCTGCCGTGATTGCAATACTCTAAAAATTCTATAATTTTTCGAGTACTTCCCGCACAAACCATTCCATTAAACGATGTAAAAATCTTGTTTTCGTCAGCGTAAGCATATAATTCTTTCGCACTAATGGGAGCATTAGAAAAGATTTTTGGATCAGCCTCGTTCATCATATGCCGGCAAATCATAAAGACGCCGGAGATAAATTGATATAGACTTGACAGATCATCCCGAATGATGGGGGCACGTGATATCGATTTCTTGCGGCGCACTTCAAAGGCGATAAGAGCAATACTAGCCCTGGCTATAATATAGAGGTCCCAAATACCAATCTGTGTGTCACTATTTTTAACCTGCTTTTGTTTGCAATGATACGTTCGTACTTCATCGGTAATTGCAAGGGCCTCATCAAAATTTTTCATGGCAATTCGTAATGCCGAAATGTTAATCAATTGATCGAAACGAGACCCCTCATACTTACAGATTTGAACATCAGCAGGAATATGGTGGTTAAAAATAAATGGGCGCGTATTTTCCTCCCCTAATTGGCGACCACTTTCAGAAAATAGCGGTGAAATTCCGCGCCACAACCCATATCGAAATTCCATAATATCTGATTGCCAAGGCGGTGTTTGAAGCCCCCTAACAATGGTTCTTGTAAATTTATGAATATCATTCAATACAGTCAAAACATCCAATTCCCATCTAATCAATTTATTAAAGTTAAAACTAACACTGGTGACCCTATCACTGGGTAAAATAAAAATATAAAGCCTCGATAAATCAATCACACCCTTTAAATCAACACTAATTCAAAAAATGCACACACATACTGCTAAAATTACTAGCGCAAACCATAAATATGGTTTTTTTAAAAGTCATTCTGGTGTAATAAATCAATCTTAGAGACTAAATCAAAAACCGCAAAGCACCCTGAAGAGGTCGTAAATCAGACACATGTTACAATATATTCATACGGTTACAGCTCTAAACCTTAGAGCTAAGAGCCTAGGACGTATAGGGTCTAATCTACCGAACGTTTGCGCCATTATCTTCCATGATTAAGCTCGCTTTTTCGTTTAAGCTCTTTAGGTACAATTCACGCACCAACACAAATACTTCTACGCCCCTCAACTGGGCTCCACTTAAACTCGCATAAATCTAAAAGGTTAAGCAACTTCATCATGTCGAAAACGTCTAAATCTACCCAGTGGCAGATATCAGAGTTTAACGATACCTTTGTCGAGAAACACCTTGAGGCTTGGTATGATCTACTCAACAACTCAGTTGAAAAAAATACCTTTCTCGCGCCATGGTTTGCACGGTTTTCTTTTGAGCTCTTTAAGCAAAAACCTCTTATCGTGACTATTTTTTCTGATGATAAATTAATTGGCCTCCTTCCCGTTCAACCCGATTTAGGCTATGCAAAATTACCCATTAAGTTCTACAAGTCTGCTATTCACTATCATCAATTTTTGGGCACCCCCTTAGTGCGGCAAAACTATGAAGAACAGTTTTCAAAAGTTATTTTTGACTGGATTGACAGCCTACCAAAAACAGCAAGCCTGTTTTTTTTCAACTTAATCTCGGATGAAACATCCATTACAAAGGCCATGGAACTTCATGCCCATAAACAATCACGGCCATATTGGGTTAGCGAAAAAATTTCTCGCGCGGCGGTTTGGCCTAAACCAACACACGCCCCTAATAAAGAGGCAACAGGAAAAACGCGGCACAAAAATATTGAACGAAGAAGAAAAGAGCTTGAAAAATTAGGCCAGATCAGTGTGGAGCGCCTGTCTGATCTGAGTCAATTAAAGAGTTGGTATGACGACTTTTTACACTTAGAAAACAATGGCTGGAAAAAAGATAAAGGAACATCAATCCAGCAAAACGAACCGGACAAACTATTCTTTTACCAGATGCTTCTTCACGGATTAAAACAAGATCAACTCAATTTTTTTCGATTAAAAATAGACAATAAATCTATTGCCTATACGGTCGATATTTTAACGGATGAATTTGTATATTGTTTAAGATGCGCCCATGATATGGACTATCGAAAATATGGACCTGGGGCCTTACTCGAATATGAAGGTTATAAATTTTATAGGGCTCATCAAATAGATTATATAGTGGATAGTTGCACAGCACCAAATAACCAGATGTTGAATAAAATCTTTCCTGACAGAAAAAAAATTTCTTCCATAGCGGTTGGAAAAAGAAACTTTTTACATAAAGTCATTTTCAAGCTGGTCAAACAAACCAAACTATTATTAAACTGTCATCAATAGGAAACAGTAAACATCATGGTTCCTTTAACCCCTAAAATAGTTGGCACCATAGAAGAGCCAAAGACAAACCATATTGATGCTATGGTGAAGATATTTTCGGCTGGACAAAGCACACACTACGAAAATTTTCCAGATATTTTCGAACCGCCAACTGATAAACAAGCAATACGAAATTATATTCAATCATTTTTCAAACCCAGAAACCCACTACGTACACGAAACAAATATTCCATAGGCTGGATAATCGATGATAAATTATGTGGATACCTCCTATATCATCTATATCAAACATCTGACATATTTTTTGGGAAAAATCGATGGGTTTGCTTCGTTGAAGATATTGCTGTTGATCCCGGTCATCACAAGCAAGGGGGAGCAACTCTAATGATGTCACATCTAAAAACTCTTGCTGATAATCATCAAAATTGTCTTTTCTCGGCCCAAATTTGGCGCGGTAACGAAGCTTCAAAGGCTTTGTTCAAAAAATTCGGATTTACAGCCAACTCCAGCCATTACCATTATATTTCTAAATAGACGATGGATAAGAAAAAAGATCATTCCCCTGCCGATGAATCGCAAACAGGCCGGAAAATTGCAATCGGCGCTTTATGGGTTGTTGGCGGCGGATTGGCCGCGCGGTTAATTGGTTTGTTAAATACAATTATCCTCGCACGCATTCTCGTTCCTGAAGATTTTGGACTAATCGCAATTGGCGTTGTCACTACACAATTGTTTCAAAATATATTTGATATGGGAGTTTCTTATGCCGTTGTGCAAAACCGTGATGCAGGCAAAAAAGAGTATGATACATTATTCACTCTCTCTTTTTTAAGGGGTATACTGATATTACTTATATTAATACTTATTGCCTATTTTGCAGGTAATTCTTATGCAGACCATAGATTAAAACTGATCTTCTTATCTATGGGTGTTATTGCCATGATGCAATCCATGGTTAATCCTAAATTTTATGAGTTTCAACGCGATCAGGATTTTTCAAAAGAAATTACACTACAATTTATCGATAAAATTTTAAGTGTTATAGCCTCAATTCTAATTGCATATTTTTTCAGATCATACTGGGCCATTATCATTGGCATTGCTTGCGGCAGTTTCGGGCGGTTATTGCTTTCTTACCTTTTAAAACCTTACAGACCCCAATTTGGGTTAAAAGCTGGGAGAGGCCTGTTTCATTTTGCAGGTTGGTTGACCGGGCTAAGTTTTGTTGCCGCCTTAAACAACAAGTTGGATGTTTTAATACTAGGAAAATTACTTCCCGCGGATCAAACCGGTAATTATTTTGTTGGCACCCAGTTGGCTGATCTACCAAGTCGCGAAATTGCTGTGCCTGTGGCGCGAGCACTCTATCCTGGACTATCCGCTCTTCAAAACAATCGATCAAAAATGCAACAAACTTATTTGCGGAGTGCAGAAATTCTTGCGGCGATCGTCTTGCCTGTATGTGTAGGTCTTGCCTTCATCGCCGATGATTTTGTGCAGATCGTCTTGGGGTCTAATTGGGAATATATTGCTCCATTGATGCGATGGATCACCCCTTTTGCAGCTATCGCCACAATTTATAGTGGCACCCACGGCTTTGCAATTGCAAAAGGCGCAACACATGCATTGTTCATAAGAGAATGTGTTTTATTTTTAATACGTACACCAATATTCATTGGTGCAACTTATTTTTACGGTTTGCAGGGTACGATTATGGCAGGCGGATCATTACTTTTTTTGAATGCCATGTTATTTGCTCTGGTCTATCAATATACAAGTGGTGATAACGGCTTACGCCCTTTGTGGGTTGCGCGACGCAGTATTGTTTCGCTGCTTGGTCTATGTGTATATTTTTTCGTTATGAAGCCTCTAATCCCCGGCATTGATAATTTTCCCATCCTTCTTAGACTTGGAATTGATATTTTAATTTCGGCAACTTTATTTTTAAGCCTTCATAAATTTTTATGGCATTTGTCCAAACGCCCTGAAGGTGTTGAGCAACTCACAATCGATTTATTTCATCGCATTAAAAACCGAGGAGTATAAGTCCTTCTAACCGCAATCGTGTGAAATTGTTGAAATGAATGTATGATGTACAACCGACTGAAGGTGTTTAACGATTTTTGTTTCAGGCTCTAAACCTGTTACTTTTCCTTTTGGATTATCCAAATCAAGATCCTCCGCCTATTATCGCAAAAGCGATAAGCCCAATGCCGAATATAATTCTATAAATCACAAAGGGGGTGAAGCTAACAGATTGTACCAGCTTCATTAAAAAGGCAATTGAAACATAAGCGGCGAAAAACGAGAGGATAGCCATGATGAATGCGCCCATGGGGGTGGCATTGGTGGAGTTACCGGTAAAAATATCAATGCAGGCAAAAAGCCCCAAAGCGGCGATAGTGGGAATGGCTAATAGCATCGAAAATCTTGCGGCTTGTGGGCGCGTCCATCCCAGATAGCGCGCGGCGGTCATGGTTACGCCTGACCGACTTGCGCCGGGGATAAGAGATAGGATTTGCGAGAAACCAACGATCATCGCATGTCTCCACGTTAGATTATCCACTGTATAAGGAGGGGTTTTGGTTGCTGTTTTGGTTTGTGCATCGTTTTTCAGTGTATCGCCTTTTTGTGTATCTCCATGCCATAAAAGTGCCCCGAAAACGATGCTGGATATGCCGATTACCATGGGGGAGCGTAAATGGTCTATGATACCTGTTATGGCTATAACGGCGCCCACACTTAAAAGGGGGAGGCTAGCGGCTAACATGAATAGAAAAAGGTTGCGTTCTGGCCCCTGTTTCAGCCTGACCGTGTTGATGGCACCAATGGTTAGGGCTTGGGTATCTTTTTTGAAATAAAGCAAAACAGCAAATAAAGATCCCACATGGGCGGCCACATCCATCACTGGCCCTTGGTCTGACCAACTGTCCACTAACATGGGGGCGATAATCAGATGGGCAGAAGAGGAGATAGGAAGAAATTCCGTTATGCCTTGAACAATGGCCAAAACGATAAGTTGAATAATGGGCATAGTATATCCGTATGGGGTAGAGCAAAAATCTTTGGATAGGGTAGCGATTAAATCGATAAAAGTGGTCTATAACCCAATGTCTTGATGAGGGATAGAATAATATGAATAATACCCTGATTTGTTTCAGGGTTTATGGTTATTTCAGGTTAGTGTTTGTCAGGTTAGTGTTTGTAAGGAGTAACGACGCATAAAAATCGTTAACAAAAGCCTAACATTTTGAACTGGGTTTTCCTCTAAAACTAATATTTGTGTGAGGTAAATACAACATTTTGAAATCTTTCTTTCGCAATTGCAAACAAAGATAGACATTATTTTCGACATATCGTTCTATGTAAATAGAAAAAAGAGCGGGGAGAAAAGAAGATTGTTTCGTTTGAGACTTCTTTGTTTTTTGAATGAAAACCGCTCTTTTGATTTAAAAATATGAACATTTTTTGTCTGCGTAATGACGCAGATTTGAGTGTTCTTATTTTAGTGTATTAGTATCTGTGTATTTTTAATTTGTGTGTTGCAGTTTGTATTCATCATGATCGCCCTGATT
>CALLPQ010000142.1 GCA_938015425.1 uncultured Parvularculaceae bacterium
GACGGGTGCGCCAATCCCAACTGGATGCCTTAAAAGACGGTGTCACCGTCGAAGGTATTGAATATGGCCCCATCCGGGCCAAAATCGATAGTGTCCAAGGGGGAAATGTCTGGATATCCATGTCCATCAATGAGGGGAAAAACCGCGAAATCCGCAATGTTTGTCGCCATCTCGACCTTCATGTAAACCGCCTCATCCGCACGGCTTATGGGCCTTTCCAACTGGGGAAGCTTGGCAAAGAGATGATTGAAGAAGTGCCCGCAAAGCAATTAAGAGAACAAATTGGTAAAAAGCTCTGTACCCAAATTGGTATATAAAAATATACATAAGAGTAACGATCATGACTGATATCATCAATTTCAATAAATACCGCAAACAAAAAGCACGTGATGATAAGAAATCCCGAGCTCAAGAAAATATTGCCAAGCAAGGCCGCAATAAACAACAAAAAATCTCTGATAGGCAAGAAACAATTGCCACAACAAAACGGGTTGATGATCACAAAATAAGTAGCCATGAAGCTCCTAAAGATATTGCACCAAAAAATAGTAAAACGGGGCTCATTATCGGACTTGCCCGCCGCGCTCAACGCCGCGACCCAATGGAACTTATAGACCATGGGGTCATCAGCCCAAAAGCAGGATTAGAAGGCGACTTTAAAGGCAGCAAACACGCAACGCGTCAGATTTCCATTCTTTCCATAGAGGATTGGCAGGCCGCTTTGGCAGACATTGCCGACAAGCCCGAACTGGATTGGACCGTACGCCGAGCAAATATCCTATGCCAAGGCATTCGCCTGCCACGGGTTAAAGGGGCGCGCCTTAAAATCGGGGAAATTGTTCTGGAAGTTACCGGCCAGACCTCTCCTTGTGCCCGCATGGATGAAGCCCATCAAGGGTTGCTAAAAGCGCTTCACCCCAATTGGCGCGGCGGCGTTTTATGCCGCGTTATCCAGGGCGGCCCCATCTCGCTGCAAGATGCGATAACAATATTATCGTCGCCACCCGAAATCGTTCGCAAGCTCCCTTAACAGGTATTCCATAAGTTGACACCCGACCCAATCCCTAATCAAGAATAGCCCTATGATAAAAGACGCTCAATTTGACCAAGATCAAGGGGTGATTACCTTAAAAGACTATCCTTTTCCTGTCACAAAGACGCGCACCATCAATCAAAAAGATATTATCGCTTTTGTAGATTGGTTCCCCCCCGCCATTATAACAAAGCAAGAAGAAATATTATTTATACCGCGCACCCAGATAGAGCTGTTAGTTGAGTTTACAGATCAGCATAAAATTCACAAAGACGATACAATTGATGTTTGGTCTTTAATTCTCGATCCGTTTTTAGATACCGAGTTTTCAGCAGAATCCACCGAAAACACCATTCGATTGATCGAAAGCCTAGGTATAGTCCGTAAGGAAACTCTTGCGTTTAGAAAACAGCTTGAAAAGCCTATGCTATTGCACACTATGTTGACATGGGAATGGCAACATTACGGATTTTATGATCTTTTAACGGTTATGAAAAAACATTATCAGATAAAGATGATGTTTAATCGCCAGAAAAAATGGCTTGCTTTTTATCAACACGCCATAACCGTGGCATTAACGCCCATTTATAAAGATAAACATATCTAATCAATTCAAATTTACCCAAGGCTCAGAAAGCAATATCACTCATGCGGATCGTAGGCGGAACATTAAAGGGACGAAAAATCCACGCAGCAAAAGGGGATATCTCTCGCCCCACAAGTGATAGAACCCGCGAGGCTTTGTTTAATATTTTAAACCACCGCGATGATATAGACCTCAACAATGCCAGAGTGATCGACTTATTCGCAGGTTCCGGCGCATTAGGTTTCGAGGCCCTCTCTAGAGGGGCAGCATGGTGTCTATTTGTCGAGCAAGACAGTCGTGCAAGAGCGGCAATCAGAGACAATATTGAAAATCTGGACGTTTTTGGCAAAACCCGCATTCACCGACGCTCGGCGACAGCCCTTGGAAAAATACCCGCAAGCACGGGAGAGCCTTTCACACTCGCTTTTCTAGACCCCCCTTATGAAAAAAACCTATGCGAACCCTGCTTTAAAAGCCTCGACGAAGGTGGGTGGCTAAAAAAAAACGCCGTCCTTATTTGCGAACAAAAGAAAACTGAAACCCCTATGGATCATAAAAACTATCAACATCTTGACAGACGTATTTATGGAAACACCCAGATCAGTTTTTATCTTTATACAGCTTAATAAGGTAATTTTAAACCTCTCGAAATTCCCTTATTTTTTATGGGACAGCTTCCCACGATATAGAGGTTTTAAATCAATCGACCGTTTCGAAATTTTTACCGGCGACCACGTCATCGCTTTCGCTAGATCACGCATGCCTGTCTTCCGGTTTTGGTGTATCTGTTTACGGCTTTTTAAAATCGGCCCCAATCCTTTATACCCATCCATCATCGCCCGCCAATAGGCTTTATGAAGACCGACTTTAAAAGACCTGACACCCAAATATAAATTCACCAATACATGCCCCGGCAAAAACCCGATCATCATTATAAGAGGCATATTCTTAAACCAGGTCCAGATACGATTGCGATGACCGTGATAAATCGTAAAATCACTATGGCGCCCACTCACCGCTGATCCTTCATGGGCAACAATTGCATCCGCAATTTGCACAGCCCGCCCCCCCGCTAGGCGCAATCGAAAGCCTAAATCTACATCTTCGCCATAACAAAAGAAGCGTTCATCAAACCCGGACAAGTCTATAAAAACCTGCCTCTTATACAAGGCCGCTGCTGCACACGGAGTAAAACATTCCCCATCATTCAAGACAATATCAGCCGCTTGTCCAAACCCGCCGCGCCACGGCACCCCGAAAACATGATAGACATCCCCCACCCCGTCTAGAATATTTCTATCAATGGCGTTCAACTGGACCGATCCAAAAGCATCCGCCCAAGGATAGTTTTGGGTCCCAATCATTAACTGCTCTAGCCAATCAGGGTCGGGGTAAGCATCAGGGTTTAAAAAAGCAAGCCATTCCCCCTTGGCGCTTTTTACGGCTAAATTATTACCCGCAGCAAAGCCAAGATTTGTTGGCGACTTTATCAAGTTGATTTTATCACTAAGGCTTTCAACGCCATCCGCGGAACCATCTGCCGAGGCATTATCGAGAATAATAATATCGAAATCTTGAAATGACTGGTTCAATAAATGATCAATGCATTTTCGCAGCCGTTCACCGGCATTGAAATTAACAATCAAAACTGAAACTTTTGCATCATCCATTCAAAGCCTTATGCCAGCAAAATCAGGAAATGAGTAGCCTTTTATGAAGCCTAAAAGATTTACGGCTCTAATTCGCAATCCCAATAGAGATAATCATGCCAGCTTTCATGAAGATAATGCGGCGGGAAGGAACGCCCCCGATCATTCAATTCATACATTGACGGACGAACGGGTGTCACCGCCGGAAACATTCTTGCGTCTTTTGGCATGCGCCCACCCTTACGGATATTACATGGACTACACGCGGCAACAATATTTTCCCACGTGGTGCGGCCACCTCGGGAGCGGGGTATGACATGATCGAAGGTCAATAATTCACGATCGTCATTGCCGCAATATTGGCAAATAAAGCCGTCTCTTAAAAACACATTAAATCTGGTAAAGGCTGGATTGCGCGCATGTTTTACGAATGATTTTAAGGAGACCACCGAAGGCAGTTGCATTTCAAAACTGGGACTTCGCACGCAAGTATCATAATGGGCGACGACGTCAACACGGTCCAGAAACACCGCTTTCAAACTATCTTGCCATGACCATAGGGAAAGCGGAAAATAACTCAAAGGCCGGTAGTCGGCGTTCAACACAAGGGCGGGACAATTTTCCGGATTCGCT
This sequence comes from uncultured Parvularculaceae bacterium, assembly GCA_938015425.1. Classification (GTDB taxonomy): domain Bacteria; phylum Pseudomonadota; class Alphaproteobacteria; order Caulobacterales; family Parvularculaceae; genus CALLPQ01. Next base: position 3,902 of record CALLPQ010000142.1, read on the forward strand.
GTTCGCGGTGCCATTGGAGGGTGAGATATAGAAGTATCATGCATGGTTAACACCCCCACCCATTTTGGGGTTAAAACCTATACGCGCCAAAATTTTATGGGACCCGACAATATGATAGCAATAAATATGGAAAGCAAAACCTCCTACAAAGCGTAAATTCTCAGGATATAAACTCCAAGCCAGAGTATAAAGCTTTTATCCAATTTACCTATAGCCGATTCTTATTCGGGTGTATTTGACAATATCTTGACCATGATAGTTGCACGATAACCACAAATACACGTTCCCCTTAAAAGAAACTGTATCATTTCGGGATAAGCTAACCTATCTAGCTTATGTCGATTCGGATGTAGCAATAATTCTCTTTTGCCTACCTTCCAGCACGATGGCCGATAAAATACCCGTCCAGAAAGCCCCCGTATCAACGCAAATGCGCCACCCTTTATCCACCACTTTTTTACCCGGCACATGCCCATGAACCACAATATGCTCCGGGCGTAAATTTTTGGGGACTTGCTCAAACTCCTTACGGATCCATAGCTGGTCACGTTCGGTTTGCTCCTCAAGGGCGACCCCGGGTTTTAATCCCGCGTGCACAAAAACATATGGCCCATATTGATGGCGGATTTTCAGGTTTTGCAAAAATGATAAATGAGAGGCGGGCATCACCTGTTTTAAAGTGTCAGCCAAGTCAGATGGATCGCGTACGGAAATTTTATTCAGTCCGTAAGAGCGTAATGTTTCATCGCCACCCCAATCAAGCCAGTCAATATTGTCAACCGGATCCTCCATAAATTTCAACATGGATTGTTCGTGATTACCCTTGAGGCAGATCACATTGCGGGTTTGATCATTTTCCAGACTGATAAGCTTGTCGATGACTTGCGCGCTTTTCTTACCGCGATCAACATAATCCCCTAAAAATATAATTTGATGGGGCCTATCACCCGCATCTTCTTCAATAAGCAACAGTAAATCATCAAGTAAATCACGCCGCCCATGGATGTCACCCACTGCGTAAATTCGCAGTGTTTCTCCCCCATCACCATTCATGTGATCTTGTTTACTGTGACGACCCGTTAGTGCGGAGATCCATTTTTCAAATTTTGTGTTCGTCATTTACGTTCAAACTACTTATTATAATTTATGACACTATCCCTATCATATAATCATCTTGATGACAGCTTTCAATCACCCCAAAATCAGGATATTATAGCCACCCAGAATAAGGAATGATGTTTTGACCATCCTCGTCACCGGAGCGGCCGGTTATATCGGCTCACATATGTTGATTGCCCTACACACAGCCGGGCAAAAAGCAGTGGCATTGGACAATCTATCGTCCGGTGCCCGTTGGCTTTGCCCCGATGATATTCCCTTTATAGAAGCAGATGTTGGCGATCGTGAGGCCGTCATTAAAGCTATTCAAGAGCATGACGTTAAAGAAATCATCCATTTTGCCGGCTCCATTCTCATTTCAGAATCGTTAAAAGACCCCCTATCCTATTATCGGAACAATACACAAAACATGATTAATCTGGCCGGGTGCGCTATTCAATACGGGGTGGAAAGATTTATTTTTTCTTCCACAGCCGCTGTTTATGGCAATCCGGAACGCATGCCCATATCCGAAAGCGCCGCCATTAATTCTCTGACCCCCTATGGGACGTCCATGTTCATGAGTGAGCGCATTCTTGAAGATGCCGCCAAAGCCCATGGATTAGACCATATTAATTTACGCTATTTCAATGTTGCAGGGGCGGACCCACAAATGCGCGCTGGTGAAATCGGTAAACCCAACCATCTCATTAAAGTAGCGGCACAAATCGCTATTGGTGCGCGTAAGGAAGCCTTGCAGATTTTTGGCGCGGATTACCCCACACCCGACGGCAGTGCTATACGTGATTATGTTCATGTGAGTGATTTGGCCGATGCCCATCTGGCGGCGCTTGAATATTTACGAAACGGTGGCACTTCTACTTTATTAAATTGTGGCTATGGGCGCGGATATTCTGTGTACGAGGTTATTGATGCTGTAGAGCATGTTACCGGAAAAAAAATACCCACCGAAATTGTTGATAGAAGAGCAGGCGATTCGCCGCAACTCATCGCCGACAACGCCGCCATAAGAACAGGCTTAGATTGGCGTCCACGCTATGATGATATTAATTTTATCATCCGTACCGCTATATCGTGGGAAGAAAAACTACAAACCTCACGGCCTTCTTCCTAAAGCCGTGATGCACATAACAAAACCAACAATATTTTAAAATATCGGGAAATCTATCTTGAATTCGCTGTTTAACCTTCCTTCATTTGCCACCTCCGGCACCATAACGAAAAGTTCAAAAATAATATTTGTACTGCTCTTTATTCTTGTTACTTATCTCTCCCTCACCACCAGACCGGAGACGAACGAAAGCGGCGCGGCGGTTCTAAGATGGTTATCTGCTCTATTATTTTCTGTCCCTGACTATGCGGATAAAATTGCGCATTTCCTGGCTTATGGGGCCCTTGGCTTTTTTGCAGCAGGGGCGCGCTTCACAGCCATAGATAAAATCTGGATTTTATTCATCGCTTTAAGCGGCTACGGCGTGGTTATGGAATATTTCCAATTAGTGGGCGGTGTTCGCGATCCGGATTTTTGGGATGCCATGACCAATGCGGGCGGTGCGTTTTTCGGCATTTTAGGGTTTTTTATCTTTGTCGTGATCATTGGAAAATTCTACCGCCCAAAGCTTCAATAACCTCTCCATAATCTTCAACCTATAAAGCACCATATGAAAACGGCCATTTTAATTCCAGCGCGCATGGGGTCAACCCGCCTCCCCGGTAAACCCTTGCTTGACAAGACGGGTAAGCCGCTCATCCAGCATACTTATGAGCAAGCCAAAAAAGTAAAAGGTGTTGATTATATTGCTGTAGCAACGGACGATCAAAAAATTGCCGCAAAGGTCCGCGCATTTGGCGGCAATGCCATCATGACGAGCGCCCATCACACAACCGGATCAGCGCGCATTGGCGAGGCCGCAAAACAAATCCCTTTTGAGGCAACATGTATTATCAACCTACAAGGGGACGAGCCGGAAATTAACCCCAATGACATCGAGGCTCTAATAAAAACCCATCACAGGACCCGTGCGTTCGCGACCACAATGGCCACAAAATTTCCCGCCGATACGTCTAATTCCGTAAACCCCGATGATCCTTCAACCGTGAAGGTTGTTTTAGGCGAGGAAACCCACCAAAAAGTCAATACAGCGCTTTATTTTTCGCGAGCTAAAATACCATTTTTACAAAACAAAAACCGAGAGGATGACGGAAAAGAAAACTATTTTCTCCATATTGGTATTTATGCCTATAGCGCCGAGAGCCTGCAAAAATTTAACCAAATGCCGACGGGCGTGCTAGAACAAATGGAACAGTTAGAGCAATTACGCATTTTGGAAATGAATGAAACCATTGCGGTTTTAAAAGTGCCTCTTGCCCATCCGGGAATTGATACAGTTCAAGATTATCAATCTTTCGTAAAACGCTATAAGTCAAAAGAAAATATATAGTTTTTCTTGTTTAAAAAAATAGGTAATCGCCTATCATGGCAGGCATTATCTAACTATCCCTCAATTGAATTTAAACCGATAATGCCCTACCTTGATGAAATCATTATGCGATACCGCTTGAAATTTGGCCAAACGCATATAAAGCCGGCGTAACACTTAAAATTACCACTACAACACCAGCTACTTTTTCTAAAAGATTTGTCATTTTATTCTCCTTATTCTGACAATTATTTTCTGATAGTTTCGTTATCATGATTTTAAGATAGGCATGCAAAAGTAAAAATAAAAGAGCCGGACACGGTCACTCATCGCAGCGAAAAAACGGTTTATCGAATTCCAAAATTTCAAGTTCAACTGATCGTATAATGCTCTCTGTCTAGCGACCACCCGATCACAGCATTGAAGATTTTCTCTTTTTAGAAGGGGCAAGATATCCCGCATCAAATCATTTTCAGCCTTCCAAACCCGATAATTTTAACAAAAACACCTGTTTATCCAGCGCAAAGTCATCATAATCACGTTCAAACCCGTCATAGCCGCCATTTTTCCTTGATTGAAGGTGCAAATTGATGCTTTTAAGGTGCATTAGCGTGGTCTTAATTAAGGTGATTATCTGATTGCGCCAAAACTTAAGAGCGTAAATGTACATGATCGCAAACCAAAATCATTCTGGTTTAAAAGGCGGGAACATTTATCTGGAAATACTGTAAAAGTCTGGTTTCAAAACCAATAGGAGAAACATCATGGCCGAGTTATTAACACTCCCGAACCTCTTCACCCTCTTAATGCTGATATTACTTCAGGCTGTTTTGGGGTTTGATAATCTGCTTTATATTTCTATTGAATCATCACGCGTTGAAGAAGACAAACAGCAGATGGTCCGCAGGTTGGGCATTGGTCTTGCCATCGCTTTGCGGCTAATATTGCTCGTTGTCATCGTCAGTTTGATCAATCTCATGAAAGAGCCTTTTTTCAGTATCCACATAGAATCAATATTTGAAGGCGAGTTTAATTTCCGCTCTTTTGTATCCATTCTTGGCGGGGCTTTTATTATGTACACGGCCTTAAAAGAAATTATGCACCTCTTGGCCGTTGAACATATTGAAGATACAGAAGGCCATAAAACCAAATCTGTTGCTGCCACTGTCACCATGATCGTCATTATGAATATGATTTTTTCTTTCGACAGCCTTTTGTCAGCCATTGCCCTAACGGACGTAATGCCGATTATGGCAACCGCCATTATCATTAGCGGCATTATGATGATTGTGTTGGCCGACGGTGTTTCCGCCTTTTTAAAGCAAAACCGTATGTTCGAGGTCATCGGTCTCTTCATATTGTTCATCGTGGGAATATTATTAATCACCGAAGGCGGGCACCTTGCCCATATGAAAATTTTTGGTTTCGCTGTTGAAGCCATGTCAAAAGCAAGTTTTTACTTTGTCATCTTCGTTATGGTCGTAGCCAGCATCGTCCAGACCCGCTATCGCAACAAACTGGAAAAACAACGGCAACATGAATTATTAACCGCCGATGCAAAACAAAATCACTAATCAGGTATGACAACAGCCCCGCACAAAAAACCCACCCTGTTTTGTGTGGGGTTTGGTTATACGTCCTCAGTTTTTGCCAACCAGCTACAGCAACAAGGTTGGCAAATTATTGGCACCACCAGAAGCCAAGAAAAAGCATATCAAATGCAGGAGATGGGGATTATCCCCATTTTATGGTCTAGTGACCATACCACTCTCGTGCACTCTGCTGACTTATCCGATACGATCACAGCGTGCATTATTTCCGTACCACCTGATGAACAAGGTTGCCCCGCGCTACAGGCTTTTGCGGGCCATCTGCTTAACCAGTCCGGGTCACTTCGCTGGGTTGGATATTTATCGTCAAACGGCGTTTACGGTGATCATGACGGAGCATGGGTTGATGAAACAACACCGGCAAACCCCAGTTCACAACGCGGCCAACGGCGCGTCCTTGCAGAAGAGCAATGGTCAACATTTGGTCGTCAAAATAAACTACCGATAAAAATATTCCGCCTACCGGGTATTTATGGCCCAGGACGCAGCGCGCTGGACACGGTTCGCCAAGGCCGCGCACGGCAAATCATCAAGCCGGGGCAAGTTTTCAACCGGATGCATGTTCAAGATATTGCCGGTGCCCTTTATGCCAGCGTCAACATACAAACAGATCATACACTCTTTAATTTATGCGATGACGCCCCTTCCCCCCCACAAGATGTTACGAACTATGCCTGCAAACTTTTAAATGTGGATCCACCGCCCGCTATCTCTATTGAAGATGCTGATCTATCCCCCATGGGCAAAAGTTTTTATAATGATAATAAGCGGGTTCGCAATGACCGGATGAAAACGGCGTTAGATTTTCAGCTACGCTACCCTTCCTATCGGGAAGGGTTAGATTGTATTTTTAAAAACGAAATTAAAAACGCGCGCTAAGAGCCTGATTTTAACAACAACCCACCATGCGTCATCATCTGCATTCGTTAACAGTTTCCCAAGAGCGGTTAAAGTTTTTCGTCTTAGTAAGTGAGCTATAACGAAATAGCCGCCGAATCAGATGCATACTTGGTAAAGTTGTATCCCCGCCTTCGTTGCCGGCCGTAGGAAACCTTTCGCAGATGTAGTAAATACGTGTACGAAAAGCACGTCATCGCTCACGCGTTATTTATTCATTCTTTTGTACGTTGTACTTCGTATCAGTTTGATCGGCCAGAATCTGCTAATAAATTCTTATGAAAAAGTAAGTTCGTC
>CALLPQ010000143.1 GCA_938015425.1 uncultured Parvularculaceae bacterium
CCAGGCAAACGCGATGAAGCGAACGGCTCCGAGATCTCCATATTCATAAACCGGTACGATTTGCGGGTGACCGAGCGATGCCGCAAGCTTGGCCTCACGTTCGAACCGTTGACGCGCCGCTTCGTTTCTTGAGGAATCGAATAGCGGGATTTTCAATGCGACTCGTCGGTCAAGTTCTTCGTCTTCAGCAAGAAAGACTTCTGCAAAGCCCCCGCGTCCGATTGAGCGAACAATCGAATAACGCCCAATCTGCTTGGGGATCTGCGAAATGGCCGGGGGCCGGCTTGTTGAAGGAGATTCGTCACGGACTTCATTAAGAAACGCAAGGGCCTGCATCGCCTGGGCTCGCTCTTTGGGCGACAGTTCTTGCGGCAAATCGTTGGGCTGTGGCAGATCGCGAAGCAGTGCCGTTTCATTCTGATCGGCGGGTGGGGTTTCCTTGGAATCCTGTTGGAATTTGCGTGATTGGTGGATATACAGGTGATCAACGTTTCTTCATGGCTTGGGCGCAAGTTTGGAAGCGTGTTGCACGCGACGAACAAATTAAAAACCAGGTTGCAACCGACCCCCACTCTCCTGCGCGCTATCGCGTTAACGGCGTGGTACGGAACATGGACGCATGGTATGAAGCATTTGGTGTTTCCACCGAGGATGCACTTTACCTAGATCCAGAGGATCGTGTACAGATTTGGTAAGTTTTTAACTTTTCAAGCTATGTCGTATCTGACCAGACACATTGAAAACCGCATAGTGCAAGCTATGCGGTTTTTATATATATAGAAGAGGTGGTGCGAATAAGCGTATGAATTAAAAGCTCACCGTTTTAACCCATATCATTATAACTTACCCTTCCTTCACTTTGCATCCCCTCATAAATAATCTATAGTCAATCCAAGACTAACCGGCATAGTCTAAATGCCTTCCATTACTCAGTAAAGGAGCACATTATGGCGCTTTCCCCAACACTATCAAAAAGAGTAACGCGTAAAACACTAAAAACCATAGCAGTCACTTCATTGTCCCTCACCTCTATTTCTACGGCTGGTATTACCTCGTCATTTATAGGGCATAACTCCTTGAACGGAGCAGTGTTTGCCCAAGAGGTTCTGGATAAATCGGCGACATTTAAAACTTATGATGCAGAAACTTTCTACGCAAACACGGCCTATTCACTATCGCAAGATAGCGCCCGCACATTCTCGCCAAACGGGAAGAAAGTTTTGATCACCTCAAATGCCAGCGGTGTCCTCAATACATATAGTTTGAATTTAGAAACCGGTGAGCAAACCCAACTTACCAAGTCCACCACAAACCCCAATGTTGCTGTGAGCTATTTTGGCGATGGAAACCGCATCCTTTTTAGCGCTGATGGCGGCGGAGATGAATTAAACCATCTCTTTGTCTGGGATGGTTCTGGTGAAATAACCGACATCACGCCGGGCGAACAGGTCAAAGCGACTTTTATTGACTGGGTAGACGATGGAGACGCTTTTATCGTCGAGAGTAATCGACGCGATTCGCGTGTGTTCGATCTATATCGTTATGATAGTAAAAGTTTGAATAGCGAATTGATTTTCAAAAACGATCTTGCATTAGGTGATTTAACCGTTAGCCGCGATGGACGTTATGTTGCCGGCGTAAAAGAAGAAACCTCTTCAAATAATAATATCTATATTGTCGATCTTAATGGAAATGAAATTGTTCCAAACCTTATCACTTCCCATGAAGGCAATATTGAACATCGCGTTTTCAGCTTTACCCCTGAAGGTGACAAACTGGTTTATGGCAGCGATGCCGAAGGTGAGTTTTCACAAGCCTATACATATACCCTTGATGGGGGCGAGAGCCAGTCGTTAATCAGTGAAGATTGGGATGTTGCTTTCGTCAGCTACTCTCCTTCCGGGAAATATCGTATTAGCGGCATTAATCAAGATGCGTCCACCAAAGTGACCATCACCAAGCGCCGCACAAATAAACTTTCTAAACGATTGACCAAAGGCAAATTATCAAAACTAACCGATAATGTTTCTTCGGTGACCTTACCTGAAGGATTACCGGATGGAGATTTGGGACAAGTCAGATTCTCTCCCAATGAAAAGTCGATTGCGTTCACGTTAAATGCATCGAATGCTCCATCTAATATCTACACAGTCAACCTGAAAGACGAAACGTTCAAGCAGCATACACAGGCCCTAAACAAGGATTTAAATCCGGATGATTTAGTTGTCAGCCGTGTGCAAAGATATAAAAGCTTTGACGGGCTTGAAATTCCCGGCATTTTATATCAGCCGAAAACGGCAAGCGCGGAAAATCCGGTGCCTGCTCTCGTTTGGGTTCATGGGGGCCCGGGTGGTCAAAGCAGAACCGGATATTCAGCAACTATCCAGCATCTGGTTAATCACGGCTATGCAGTATTTGCAGCAAATAATCGTGGGTCGTCTGGATACGGAAAAACATTTTTCCACCTAGATGACAAACGCCACGGCCAAGAAGATTTGCAAGATATTGTTTATGCAAAAAACTATCTTGCCGAGCAAGATTGGGTTGATGGCGATAAAATAGGCATTATCGGTGGTTCATATGGTGGTTATATGGTGATGGCTGCTTTGGCTTTCGAGCCGGAAGCTTTTGCCCTTGGTATTGATATCTTTGGTGTCACTAATTGGGTCCGCACCTTGCAATCTATCCCCCCATGGTGGGAGTCATTCCGCGCTAGTCTTTATGATGAAATGGGTGATCCAGCCATTGATGCGGAACGTCATCGTGCCATCTCGCCCCTATTCCACGCGGACAACATAACTAAACCTGTATTGGTGATTCAGGGTGCCAATGATCCACGTGTGTTGCAAATTGAAAGTGATGAAATGGTGGCCGCGGTCAGAGCAAACGGATTACCTGTTGAATATATAGTGTTCCCTGATGAAGGACACGGCTTTAGAAAACGCGATAATCAAATAACCGCATCTAATGCCTATGTGGGTTTTCTCGATAAATATTTAAAGAAAATCACATCAGATCATGCAGGCAGTCATTCCCAGCCTGACAAAAGTGATCAATAATCACTGTCTGACTTGCTAACAAACTAACATAGACAATAACCAAACGCCGCCCACTTTTCTGGGCGGCGTTTTATATTCATGCTGAAAAAAGAGCGACACAATTCCTCTCGTTAACATTACATATCTTCTTTATCTGCATCATGATTTGAAATCTGCATCATAACTTCTGACAATGTTATTAATTCAATGGCATTAACGTTCAATGTTTCTGCAATCTTATAAACAGCCGAGACGGTGGGGATCATCTCCCCCCTCTCATAAAGCTTTAAAGTATTTACAGGCACACCAGACCTTTTACTAAGTTCAGCACGGCTAAACCCTGCTGATCGTCTCAAATGACCAACCGTCAAACCGATGAAGCTCTCTACATCATAATGGTCATAGTCTAGCTTTGAACTGGCAATACGGTTTATAGTATCATCAGGCGAAGTTACTTTCGTTTTGCGCGCAACCATTTAGACAACCCTTCATTTCAAATCGCAAAAATAGACATTCCCTCTCACCCATCCCCATTAAATCAAATCAGAAAACCAAACACTAAATATCAATTTTAAATTGAATTGTCATCTTAAAATTCAATTAAATCATGTTAAAACAAGTGATTTACGATAAAAAAGTTATTCACCTCTTATTTTATAAGATTTATCTATAAAATAAGAGATGCATATACACCTAGGGTCTGTACCCAATTAGCTATTTCTAGTAAATCTCCAAAGGAGGTGGCTGTATAATCTTTTAATAGAAACATATCATGAAATGTGATATTCACGCCTCTGTAATTGTAATATGTACTGTAAAAGGCATTAATATCCCATGACTAACAATCTAGATGCCAATTCCGACCTAACCGACCGACCCGGGCTGGTTGAAATAGAGCTTGGAAAAAAGCTAAAAAGCCTAAGACAACAAGCCAACAAAACACAGGCTGATATTGCCCAGCATCTTGATATTAGCGCCCAGCAATATCAAAAATATGAAAAAGGCACCTCAAAATGCAATATCGCTAATTTATACAAATTAGCCGCCTATTATAATAAAACAGTCAATGATTTACTGCCCCCTCTTGATCAACCTTTAAACGAGGGCATGAGCGACAATCAAGCTCCACTCGTCACGAATGACAAAATGCAACTCACAGATGAGGCAGATGCGATGTCGCAATTATTATCAGTATTCATCCGTGTTCCCTCAAAAGAATCCCGTCGTAAACTTCTTAAACTATTGAGTGAAATGTTTGATCAGGACTAACTAATTACACCCTCACAATTGCATAACCGTTTGCCGTTTTTCGGCTAACACGGCCATTCGCTGTGCCAATTCTAACTTTTTGCCCTAAGTCCAAAGACGCGGCAGAGGAAATTTCCATTCCTCCAAGGGACATATTAATTATATTACATCGAAATTGGTGTCCTTCATCAGTCGTTGCAATCAATTCACCGCGCGAGTCACATACAACACGTCGGTGTCCGCGCCGATCAGAAGTTTCATTCCTTCTCGTTAAGACCTTACTGTCTTCGACATAATTCTTAAAATACAAATCGATTGACTGTTCCAAGCGTGCTGCTTTCTTGGGACTTAAGATCATCTGCACGGCAAAACCGTCTTCCACTGATCGAATAAACTTACCCTCGAAACGGCCAATTCCATCAATATAAACAATCAATAAATCCGCATAGGATGGAACCACTTCACTGGTAATGCGCATTCCCCCCGCGCTAATATCATATAAAATACCTTTATGTTCTATCAGGTCAGACATTAAAAACCGAACCGGCAATTCCAGATATCGGCGATCATGCTCCCGCCGGTCACTATTCTCACGCCTGTCTATTTGTCCCTTATTCAATACCGCATTTAAATTTGCAGTATGCGATTGATTTACCATTTTATATTCCCTTATACAGTTGTTTGTTTTCTTTGTGGTCATTTTACCAGTCAATATTTTACTCTTTTCTATGCTTTTTCGTTAGAAATCCGCTTCCCTGATAAACACCGAGATAATCCGTCGCCAAGACATTTTCAAAAAACTTTCCGGTTTCGCTTTAATATGCGCAACTCCTAAAACCGTCATTTTCAGATCACTAGGCCTAACCGCCGACATATCAGCCCGCACTTCAACAATTGCCGTATCAGGAATATGTTTTCCAAATTTATCTTCGCGCACGGCAATAGGCCCCCCATAAAGGGACGAGAATGCCGGCGTTTCCACGCTTTTCTTTGACGTCCCGCCTATTGATACTATTTTTCCCAAGCGTTTATTTATCGTCAAATCATCAGCAATAAATTTAACGTGGTTATCAACTGCAATGCGCGTCACTTGTTGTTCTTGCGGCATAGCGATTAACTCAGCTTTATCAAAATTGATTATATCTGCCAGAAATAATTCCTGATTTACCCATTGATCAACATGTATATCTTTATAAAGATTACTAATAATACCTTTATGGGGTGCTGTAATGTTTGCATCCGCTAATTGTTTTTCTAACCCTGTTGCGCGTTCTCGTTCGGAAGACAATGATTGTTTTAAAATCATCAAGTTTGAACGGTCGATAACATCAGCGTTTAAGCGGGATAACCTTGCTTCAAGCAATGAGATAGAAACCAGAGTTTGATTATAGTCCTCCCGAATATCCGGCAAGTCCAAAACCATTAATAAATCGCCCGCTTGAACAAAGTCACCTTCTTCAACATGAATATGGGAAATAATACCGGCCATTGGCGGGTAAATCTGGGTTTGTTGATCAGCCTTTAAAATAGCCGGCACTTTTATGGTTGTAGATAAGGGAGTACAAAATAAAACCACCATACACAGCGCGGCCAGCATCATTCCCTTTCCTCTTTTTGATTGAACTATTTCAGACCGAAACATAATCCACATTTTTATCTCCCTACTGATTGGTTTTAAAATAAACCAACTAATTTCAATAATAAATAAAATGATACCAAGAGCTTTAGCAAAAAAAGCATGCACAAAAAGAGCAATCCCTAAAAAGAGAAAAAATCGGTAAATCCAGGTTCCCCAAGCATAAGCAACTAATCCTGAGGTTTGCCAACGGGTAAACCGCTCTGGCACTTCGTGCCCCAGACCAAACAACCATTCACGTAATTTCCAACGCCCCAATGCAAAACTACGGTCTTGCAAATTGGAAACACCAATAAAATCAGAAAACACATAATAACCATCAAACCGCATAAACGGATTTAGATTGACCGCAAAGCTTAAGACCCAACTTGTTGTGGCTGAAAAAAAAGCAATACTACGCCATATTCCATCCGGCAAAAAATTCCACAATAATGTAGCAATAACCGCGATAATCAGTTCAACCGCTATACCGCCCAAATCAATAACAAGACGCTGCTTTTTATCCGTTAACCGCCATGCGTCAGTTATATCCGTATACATCACAGGAAACATCACCAAAAAGGCCACACCAATTGTCGTGACGCGGCATCGATAATGGTGGGCTGCATAAGCATGTCCCAACTCATGCAATCCCATGATCAAAAACAAAGACAAGGCATAAAAAATAGCCCCTTCAAAACTTAGAAAATGCAAAAAGGTTTCTAAAAACGTTTCCCATTGTCGGCTCAGAAAAAACAGACCCAAAATTGCAAAAACCGCAATAACCACCCAACTAGATTTTTTAAAGAAGGGTTTAACCAAAAAATAGGTCGCGCTTAAAAACCTGTCCGGATAAAAAAGCGGTATCCGAAAAAAAAGATATTTATGAATGATTTGCTGATACCATGGCGGTGAGGACAATTCTTCTTGCTGTAAATAAGCCTCATACCCATTATCATGGGCGGAGAGGGTCAGGTGGTTCGCATATAAGAATTGTACTAACTCGTTTAGTTCTTGATTGGATACAGGTTTATCAAGATAGCGATTAATTTGTGTAAGCACATTTTCAACCGCATCATTTGACCAATGTCTAAAAATAAGAGCAGTACGTTCATTAATAGTGAAATAAGCATTCTTGACAGGGTCGTGTATTAAAAAGTTTTTTTCACCATTGCGCGAAGGCATGGTTTCAAGAACTTTCAACTCGGCCCTGATGGCCGGTAATTTTAATGATTCCCCCCTCATAATCCCACATATTGCCTTATGGAAACAATCGGCCTACGCAGCACCCACAATCCTAATGGTGCTTTTTCCCCATAAATTTTTGCAACCCCGCGAGCCCCAATCCTTGGTTTCTCATGGTCCTTTAGGTTATTTCCCGCTAAAGAGGCCGTTGCAAGATACGCTAAGTTTCCACCCGGCGTCGGCTCCGGGTAATAGCTTGTATAATCCAATCGGGCCCTTACTGATTTCAATGGATCAGAATCCAGAAATAATCGCACCTTCGCATTTGTCTTTAATAAATTTCCATCTCCTACTGGGGCTTCAATTTTCAATTCAACATTTTCAGGCTTTGCAATGGTTGCAATCCGCTCACCCACACTAACCGGGCGTCCCGCCCATTCATCACGGTCATTATAAATCAACAACCCATCAGATTGGGCGTAAAGTGTCGTTTTTTTCAAATTATCAAACGCATAATCACGGCGCTTTTCAGCAAGTGTATGCTCCGTCTCCATTATTTTAATTTCTCTAAGGGTTTCACCATCACTGAACGAAGCAAGTCTCGTTCTATCCAACCGTGCCTTGGCAACCGCCGCCTCTTCAATCGCCAGTGCATGTTCATTGCGTAATTGCGTATCAATATAAGTAGCAATCAACGCCCCCTTTTTTACAAAACTATTAGGGGGCACATGAATCTTCTCCACCACACCGTTAAGGGGGGATGAGATTATTTGTGGGTTTGCAGCAATAATTTCAGCTGGCGCAAGGGTGGTCATCGACACAGGCCATATGGCCAAAATACAAAGCCCGGCAATTCCAAATTGCCATATTCGATGTCGTAAAGGACTTAATTTTTTTTGCTTAACACAATATCCGATCGAATTCCATACGCATCCATAAAGCTTACAAAGCCGTTCTAAAATACGAAGATCATTTTCATTCCATTCTTCGTTACGCGTAAAAAGCATGGCGCATGACTTGTTGGGTTGTATCCAGACACCGTTTGTAAAAGGATAGGAAACCTCACCAATAAAGTGCCCATCATTATCAATATTGTTTAAATCAATCTGCGTTAGGATAATCTTTTCATCTTGAGAGTTATCGCTATTTATTTTTCTTTTTTGATTATTCCTATTGATACGCCCTTCAAGCCATTTAACAAATGGCGATGTACGATCAACCACCCCGTGGCTAGATATGGATTTGACATTCCATCCCTGTTCTTTACCTGATGACAGCGCATTTTTTGTAAAAAAGATCCCGTGCCCATAGGGCACAATTGTGCGCGTCAAATTGACAGCAATATGACGCAATGCACGGCGATTTTTTGCCTCTAACGCGCTACCTTCAACCTTCAATAATTGTTCTATTTTATTGACCATTTTGGTTGGTTCCCCAGCAGGTTCCATAACTATTGACTTTTGTTGGTCATTCCCGCTTGATGATGGCGATGCGCTTTGATGGTTTTTTAACATTTTATAATCCCCCCAAATTAGGCATACCTATTTCAGAATTCCCATTTTCAAAGCCCTTTGCATTAGATCTTTTTGTATCTAGAAAAATTGCTGTCCCACTCATGCCAGAAATCGCCGGCACCTGATCATCAGCAAATAGAGCCACAATGTTAATGGTTTGACTTACCGAATCTATTGACTTCCCGATACGGACAACTTTCGCTTTATATGTTTTTCCAACCTCATCAATCGAGAACGAAAAAGACATATCAACACTTAACCAGCCCAACCATTTTGACGGCGCAATTAACTGGATTTCTAATGGAGCATTATCAATTATGCTTAACAAAGGCGTGCCGGGTGTTGGGGTTTCAAAAGGGTCTATATAACGGGCTACAATATACCCCGTATAGGGAGCATATATAGCGCATTCCCTCATTTGAGCTTTTACGGCATCTATTTCTGCGCTGGCCCGGGCCGCATCTGCCTTTGCTGTTTCAACGTCCAATACACCCGCAGCACCATAGGCTAATAATTCTTCATTATTTTGCTGGACTAAAGATAAGGAATGATGGGCCGCCTTCACTGCATTATATTCCGCTTTTAATTGGGAACAATCAAACTCCGCCAATAGATCACCTTTTTTAAAGTGATCACCCATCTCGAATGGAAGCGTTATAACCCGTGCTCCTAAACTAGTGGACACTTCGGCTTTTTTTGCCGAAATAATAACACCGCGAATAGAAGGCCCATTATTTTGCTGCGAACCAGAGCCTTGATCAAAAGATGAAATAAAATTTCTTTTTTGTTCTTTAGCCCCAACTGGTTGGGCATAAATATGATACGTATACCCCATTGTCATTTGCGTTATCAACGCTGACATTAAAACCTTCTTTATATATATCATTTTCATTTTATGGTGCCGCCTTAAATATTTTTATTCTCCTTAGGTAATATTTTAAACTTAAAATACTATTAATTTACCCCTTTAATGGGTTATTTTCTCGTTTTAGGATATTTTTAATCATTAAAGCTTATGTTTTTCTCAATCCAAACAATAACCTTAATGGGGAATAATCATGCCAAAATTTTTGCTTACCGCTGTTTCAACAATCGCCCTCGTCGGCTGTGTGTCCACACCTAATCCGTTAACCCCCGCAGATAAACAAGAGTTTTCAATCTATCTACAAGAAAACCTTACACTTGACCAAGAACAGGTTACCCAAGAAATAAACCTACACGAAGCAATGGCACGTGCCATTAAATATAATTTAGATCATCGTGTCTCAATGTTGGAAACATCACTGGCACAACGTGATTTTAAATTGTCACGATACGATCTATTACCACAACTTGTTGCTAATTCAGGATATGCAGGTCGCAATAATGAACCCGGTGCATCAAGCCTTTCCCTATTAACCGGACAACAATCATTAGAGCCATCCACCTCTACACAACGTAATGTGTTTACAGCTGATCTGTCAGCAAGTTGGAATATTCTCGATTTTGGTTTGTCCTATATTAGAGCCCGTCAATTAGGCGATGAAGTTTTAATCAACGAAGAACGTCGCCGCAGGACCATCAATACTATCATTCAAGACGTACAAACCGAATATTGGCGCGCCGCCAGTGCCCAACGGTTAACCGACCAATTAAAACTCATTACCGTTGATACACAAAGAGCCTATGATGAAAGTCGGCAACTCTATGCAAATCGCAAAGCATCACCCTTATCGGCTTTATCTTATCAAAGAGAATTAAACAATATTCTAGCTGAAGCTCAAACTCTACGGCGTGAGTTGACCTTATCTAAAAAAAGATTAGCGGAATTAATGAACCTCCCCGCTGGCACAAAATTCGACATAAAACTTCCAAACCGTATTCAAGTGCCCGGTAATTTTAACCTGAATCTGAGTGACGCTATCGGGGAAGCTTTAGAAAACCGCCCTGAAGTCAGGGAAGCCGCCTACCGCGTCAGAATGGGTGACCGTGATTTACAAACCGCTTTACTAGAGGCCCTCCCCGGTGTGGAAATCTATGGTGCAATAAATTACGACAGTAATGATTTTCTATTCAACAATGATTACACATCGTGGGGCGCAAGAGCCAGCTGGAATGTTATCCGTGTTTTTGAAACACCCGCACGGCGCAGGCGCGCAAAAGCCCATATAGCATTAGAAAAACAACGCGCGTTAGCAACCGCAATGGCGGTCTCAAGCCAGGTCCATGTAAGCATGGTGCAATATAATGCACTTAAAAACGAGTTAGAAACAGCCGCGCGCGGACATAAAGTACAAGAAGAAATTCTAACGCAAATCACAACGGCTTACCAACAACGTGCTATCAGCTATCAAACATTAGTGCGTGAGCGTATGAATATGATTGTTACAGAAGCACGATACGATATTGCTTATGCTGCTTTGCAAGATGCTTACACAAATATGTACACGACCATTGGATATGATCCATTTGGCGCGGATATTTCCGGCACTGAAGACATTAAAACAATTGCACAGTCTTTGAAAGCTTTATGGGCCGACAGGAAAAGTAACCAAAGCTAGGCTTTACAAAATCAACATAATTTTAGCTTATTAAGCAGGTATCAAGATGACAAATTTAAACCCTTTTTCTAAATCTTCCTTTTTAAAATTACGCACTAAAAATAAAACACTAAAAAACTCCACTGCAATTACTTCTATCCCAATGCCAAAAGACGAAACGTCTTTAGGCTTACGTGCTCTGGAACAAAGAATTCTTCTCGATGCCGCCGGCATGGCAACGGGCGCAGAGGCCGCAGCGGATACTCTAGCCACCCAACAAGCTGTTGAAGCTGCAAAACTATTTACGCAAGCGTTAGAACGCTCGTCTAATGATTCAAAAGAACAGGAATTTTCTTTTGATAGTGCCCGCCAAATTGGTGACACTCAAAATGAACCAGTCAGAATAGAAGCCGGAAAATCAGATCAAACAGCCACTTCATTTCTGCAAACCGGCTCATACTCCATCATCTATAACGATACTGGCCAAGATGACCGCTTATCTTCTGCTAGCCTGGATGAAAAAAATTATATTACTCTAAATGATGCTAAAAATTATTCCGTTGAATTTACACAAGACATAGAACAATTACCCCAATCTATCTCGCCGCGGATTAGCTCGTTCGAAGACACAACCGCGCAGAATCAATCTTCCTTATCGGCTTGGCCTATTGATGTCACATTCGATCCCGACACAGATTTTTCGAATAATAATGACACCCTAACCACTGTGGTCAATGGCAATACCATTACGTTTACCCGCACTGACCCAAATGACGGTATTGACGGCGTGCCTGTGGCAGAAGGTGGTTTGACCTTGGAAACCGGAATAGCGCCCAATGAAATTGGCCTTGGCCGTTCATTATTTGCTGGCGCAACTATTGACGATTCAACCCTTAACAGCGAAGAACGGTATGAACTATCATTTAGTGAAGCCGTCGACACTGTTGCAATCGAATTCGGATTTTTGAATAATAACATTGATGGCGCAGAAGAGCTAACCGGATTTATCGCCCGCGATATAAATGGTAGTATTATTACCGATGCGGTTTTCCGGCTTAACAATAATTCAACCGAAGGCGGATTAACATTTCGCAATCAAGCCCTAGCCACAGATTTTGTTACCCATAATCCAATGGCCAACATGCTTGTTGATATTGTGGGCATTACTGGCTCGGGCTCTCAAAATACCAATGGGATATTGGAAGTGACGAGTGCCACAACGGATATCGCTTCGATCGAGTTTGCACGGACCACAACCCGTATTGCCGATGCCGGACAAACCAATAATGCCAATAATAAAGGTGCGCTTGGCGTATTAATCGGCGGTATTCAATTTGATCCTGTGGCCGATGCTTCAACGCTTGATACGGACGGTGACGGTATTGCCGATATTACTGACATTGATGACGATAATGACGGTATTTTAGATAGCTTAGAGCAAAGAGATCCGCCGGTTTTAACACGCATAAGCTCAGCTACGGGTGTGGTAAATTGGACGGGCGACACAGATACAACGCTCACAACAGAAACGAGTTTGATCCGCAGAGGCACAGCTTTCTCGCGCGGCGGCGGCGGTTTTGTAGAGGCGAATTTTACGAATTCTGTGGCGGCCGAAGAAATTGTATTAGATGTCGTTGATATTGATAGAAACAGAAATGGAACCAACTATACCGTGACTTTAGTTGTGACGGGCGAAGCGACCACACAAGATTTTCAATTAGAAAACCCCGTTCCAGGCATCACATATGACCCGCTCACCGGCATTGTGAATATACCAGCTAGCCTGACGACATCAGGTGGTTCAAACATATCTGTTAGATTTGTTAGTAATAGCAATGCGAGCGTGGATTCTGTTCGGGTTAGCTTTACGGGCGGCCGGTCTCAAGACCTCGTCGCAGTTGTCATTAACGGCGCTGAGCGTTTTTTAGATACCGATAATGACGGTATAGAAAATCATCTTGATATCGACTCTGATAATGATGGCATTACGGATAATATTGAAGCACAAAGCACTACGGGTTATGTTGCGCCATCTGGTATTGGCTCTACCATTACGGATGCCAATATGGACGGGCTAGATGATAATTATGATGCGCGCTCTGTAAACGGCATATTAGATGCGAGTGCTAGTGCAGCCGCAGAAGCCAATATTTTAATTAATCCCGTTGATACAGATAGTGACGGCGATGCCGATGTTCTGGATACGGATTCAGATAATGACGGTTTAAGCGATACTTTTGAAGCGGGATTAGGCGTGGAGCCAGCTACGGGTTTGTCTGATGCGATGACAGACGCCGATGGTGATGGCCTGTTTGATGTGTTTGACATCCAAAATGGCACTGCGGCTGATGACGGATTTGACGTTAATGAAAGCATAGCGACAGGTGCTGCTGCGCTACCAGATATTGATGGTGACGCGAGCGGCGGCGTGCCGCTAACGGCTGATGTTGATTTCCGCGATGCTGAAATGATTGATACAGACGGTGATGGTGTTATCGACTTTATTGATGTCGATGATGATAATGACGGAATTTTGGATATTAATGAGCGCGTGCCATCATTAGGCACTTCGGAAAACTTTGAAAACCCGCCAAATGTTCCAACAGAATCTGGGTTTGACAGCTTTGCGGCAGCGTTTCCAAGTGCTGCCGATAGTCCGCTAACCAATTTTGCGGGGACAGCGGGGTTTTTCACAAATGAAGATTTGTCGGTGGCTTTTCCTTCGGGCCCGGTGAACTTACTCCCTGCATTTGAAGGGAATTTCTATTCTGGTCTACACTCGAGTGAAAATTTTCGACAAGAAGTCATCCAACTCGAACTTGATGTACCCGTCATTGCGGGCCAAGAGGTTGGGATTAGCTTTGCAGCTTACCAATTAGAATTGGGATCGCTCAATGGGAATCCAGTTTTTAATCAAGCAGGAACTTTCCAGATATTTGGTATCAGAGAAGGCTCATCAATCATAAACGGGACGGAAAGTGCCAATAGCGCAACTAATGTAAACTCAACAACCCCCGCTACGATTGGTAGCCATCCTGATGTTGATCTATTAGGCGAGTCAGCTTTAATTAACAATACAACCGAATGGCGCGAATTTGTTATTAATTTCACGGCTAATCAGAATTATGATCGTATTCTGATTGTCCCAGTCGGAAACGGTATTCAATCCTCTAATACTAACCAAGATAATACAGCCTTCCTCGCAATCGATAATATTAATTTTGGTCTTTTGACGGATATTGATACGGATGGTGACGGCATAGCTAATCACCTCGACATCGATGCTGATAATGATGGCATTACGGATAATATTGAAGCCCAGACGACAAACGGCTTTATCGCACCGTCAGGCCAACCTGGTACCGCAGAGTTTATTGACCTTAACCAAGACGGGCTTGATGATAATTACGATGATAGAGCTGTTACTGCCGCCACAAGCGCTGCGAGCGTAGGGACAGGCAATGGAGCGGGCTTAAGCCCTGTTGATACAGATAGTGATGGTGAGGCCGATATTCTTGATACGGATTCAGACAATGACGGGCTAAGCGATACAGCCGAGAACGGACTTGGCCAAGCGGACATCGCTAATGGTACATTATCTGATAACTCAGTGGACGCCGATGGTGATGGCCTATTAGATGTGTTTGATACCCAAAACGGCACTGCGGCTGATGATGGGTTTGACGTTAATGAGAGCCTTGCAACAGGCGCTGCTTCCCTGCCTGATATTGACAGCGATGCGAGCGGCGGTGTGCCGCTAACGGCAGATGTTGATTTCCGCGATGCCAATGATGACCGTCCAGATACGGACGGCGATGGTATTCTTGATGTTGTAGATGTCGATGATGACAATGATGGTATCTTGGATACGGATGAAGGTGCTTTTCTTAATCAAGTAGATTTCAGTGGTGTTAACATAAATTCCGATGCAATAAATCCTGATATTGTAACAACAGGATTTACTGATGATTTGATGAATCAGTTAAATATTTCTCCCCCTACCTTTGAAAATGTTAATGATGCTACGCGTATGCAAAATCCGGTGATTATTAGTCAAGATGGGGGAAGTACTATTAACTTCCGTGCCCCTGGAGCAATAGATGGTGATGTTATCCGTAGCTCATTTACCTTTACAGATGCTGCATTAAATTCAGTAGATCAAAATATAAGATTATTTACGGATGCGGCCTCACAATCAAGGATTTCAAATGTTGACAGTTTTACATTCACTGCAATTAATCCACCAGCTGGTTTTACTTTCATTGTTGAATCATTTTCTAATGCAATAGTTACAAATAACGGAACATCGGTTACTATTTCAGGTTCTGAACCTCAATCAATTGCATTTGCAGAATTTGATATTAGGACAAATTTAGCAATTGAAGGTGTTGAAGTGGTTTATGAAACCACAGGCGGAAGCGGCGTTAATTCAAATAATGGTTCCTTTGGCTTCGAGTTTGATAATCAACTTGATACTGATGGAGATGGTATTGCCAACCATCTTGATATTGACTCTGATAATGATGGTATCACCGATAATATTGAAGCACAGGCAACCGCCGGTTATATTGCGCCAAGCGGCGTGGCAACGGATATTACAGATATAAATGGGGATGGGCTTGATGATAATTATGATAGCCGTAGCCTTGTCAATGGGGGGGCAGGCCTAATGGCTAGCTCATCTGGGGCAACATCTATTGAAGCTTTGATTAATCCTGTTAACTCAGATAGCAGCGCAGATATACCTGATGCCACACCAGATTATCTAGACACTGACTCTGATAATGACGGTATAGATGATGCGACTGAAGCTGGCCACGGTGAGGCGCTTATTGCTAATGGGACTCTCTCAAATGCTACGAATGATGCCGATGGTGATGGGCTGTTCGATGTCTTCGAGACCTCACTTGATGGTGATGTAAATGACGGATTTGTTGTCAATGAAGGCATCAGCCCGCTAGACGGTACATTAGCTGATGCGGGCGGTGATGCAAGCATGGGCACACCGACGCCATTGGTCAATGATCTTGATTTTCGCGACCCGAATGATCCGCCACTTGCCCAAAACGATAGTGCAACAACGGATGAAGACACAATATTGAATGCCAGTGTCCTCACAGACAATGGTAATGGCCTAGATAGCGATCCGGACGGTAACACGCT
>CALLPQ010000144.1 GCA_938015425.1 uncultured Parvularculaceae bacterium
CAACCGGATCGAGATCATGTTCGGCAGACTGAAAGACTGGCGGCGGGTGGCAACGCGATACGACAGATGCCCAAAGGTCTTCCTCTCAGCAATCGCACTCGCCGCAATCGTTACTTACTGGTTATGAGTCCTGAGCCTAATCCATTTGCACCACGTGGTGGACCCGAAGGTTTATGCGCCAGCGCGTGCTCGCGTAAATGCGAAGCTTGCTCGGCTGCGGTATTATCGTTGCGGCTAAATAACCTCTAATGTGGAACTATCTATCCATCTTGCGTGACATGAAGTCTGTCTTCATTCCGTAAAAGAAAAGGGGTTTATCCCCTTGATGCAAGTATCGAGATTTGCTATCTATGACACATGGAAAAGAGCAAATCAGCATCACCCGACTTTAGCGTCCGCGACTTCTTCAAGCGCTTCCCGGATGATGAGGCATGCCTTGAACATATCTTCAATGTCCGGTTTGGTGACAAACATGCGTGCCGGGCTTGCGGTGTTGAAAGTACCTTCCACCGCATGAGCAACCGCCGCGCATGGGCCTGTGCGGCTTGCGGGGATCATGTCTACCCCACGGCGGGCACCATTTTCCAAGACACCCGAACGCCGCTCCAGGTTTGGTTCTATGCGATCTACCTGTTTGTCACCACTCGGCACGGGGTTTCTGGTAAGGAACTCCAGCGCCAGCTTGGCGTGACCTATAAAACCGCTTGGCGGATCGGCCACAAAATCCGTGAGCAAATGGACAAGCATGACCTCAAAGCCATGCTGCAAGGCCATGTCGAGATTGACGAGGCATACGTGGGCGGTAAGCGCCCCGGCAAGCGTGGTCGTGGGGCTGCTGGCAAAACCATCGTCATGGGCTTCAAGGAACGTGGTGGGCGTCTTGTTACCGAGATTATCCCTGACGTGAAGCTGAATACCCTGCGCGCCGAAACGCTCAAAACTGTTGAGGCTGGCACTACGGTTTCAACGGATGAACTCTACAGCTATCGCTTACTGAAAGAGCATGGCTACTCGCACGTTGCTGTTAAGCACGGCGCGAAAGAGTGGGCGGTGTATGACGCTGAGACGGACACGCTGCACCATACGAACCACGTGGAAAGCTTCTGGCGTCACTTCAAGCATTCGATCCGTGGCACCCACGTCTCGATCAGCCAAAAGCACATGCGTCGGTATCTGGACGAATTCACTTTCCGGGCAAATCATCGGGGCGAGGCGAACCTGATGTTTGATCGTCTTGTGGCGGCGTTTTGATCACGGTTGCGGCGGTTGCGCCAAACTCCGCCGCGCTTATTGGACCCGTGCCACGAGCCTCCTCTTGGGCGATGAACTTTTCTAAGTCGTTTGTCTTGATGGCTTTCGTTAGTGATAATGTCATGCCACCCCCAGAAGCGCCCGATAGTTATCATTTGCGGCAGAAATTTCAATCACTGACGCCGACTGTTCAAGAAGAGTAATATAGTCCGGTTTGAAATCGCCTTGACTTTCAACGGCCACCACCCCCATCGGCGCACTATCCCCAAGAAGCTTAAGGTCGCTGAATTTGGTATGGGCGCTGAAAACTGAAGAGTGAAATGGCGTCGCAATATCAAACGCAGCTGTCCCACCGTCTTGCACTCTACCTGCAACGGGCCAGACATGCCCAGACATACCAGTCATCTCCACGTCGCGCTCCACACGAGATTTTCCGTAAACGTCTATCAGCCTGTCAACAAGCATATCGCGTTCGTTTTTGGCCGATTGCTCGCTAATTGTCGCTTCCGTCAGGACGGTAGCGCGATGCGATGCGGCTGACACCATTTTCACTGCTCCAGCGATGCGATCAATGCTGATTTGGAGAACAAAGAAGCTGTGGCTGTCGAACCCAACGCCAAAATGGCTCGCCGTTGCGCGGGCATGATGCGCAAACTGACGTGGTGTTGCGCCAACCATCTCAGCTTCATTTGATCCAACACCCATATCCGACACGAAGCACGTATTACCGTCAAAAGACACGCGAACACGGACGGGCGATCCGCTTGGATACACGGCTCCCGTGGTAAAAATGTAACCATCGTTCTCGCGCTCAAACCGCGCCATCCCGCTTGCTACGTGCTCAACGGCATTTATGAAGGCACCGTCATTCATGTGTTTCCTCATACTTATCAAGACACTAGCCTCCCCTGGAAGCCGGGGCGCTCAATTCCTGATACCCCCTTGATTCTAAGCAATTTTTCGGCACATTCAAGGAAATCTTCAAGCGTACCGGGATCGGGGTCAAGTGGCACTGCTAACGGCAAATTACGCTGCCTCATGCGATCTTCACCTTCCAAATAGTTGATGTCGAACTTATGGATGTGCGAACTCGGTATATCCAAAAAGTGATACTCTTGCGGCCCAATTGCAGAATTCGTATGACCCACCCTCCACTCGATGCGCTCCAGCGCGAACGCGCTCCTAGCGCTCTCATCCGGTTGATATTCAGTTTGGAGTAGGAACCCATGCCCATTTCTTAGTGCGGGACTTTTCAGGCGCAAAAACAGGCCGAGGGCATCGCTCTCATTAATTTTCAATCGTACCCGGGCCGTTTTCCAATTTTCCCCCTCCTCGAACCAAGTTACAGGCTCTGAAAAGGTCTTCCATGGGGCAACAAGGTCGCTGAGCGTAACCAACTGAAATCCAGAAATTCTCTATCGTTTGCACAAAAACGATTTCTATCCAGATTTCACGTGAAAGGCGAGTCAAACTTGCCTCAAGGGGATAAACCCCAAAGAAAATTTCCTCAGCTACGCGCTCGCCGATCCAGATCCGGACCGCGATCTGAGTAAAAGTCAACTGTCTCAGTCCTTTGTGAACGAAGTCTACATACCATTTGGAGAAGGTCGTCTGCCCTCCTACACCGCTCGCCAAGACCTCTGTGTTATTGAAGCGTTCGACCTGCTGGAAAAATGCCTTTTCACGAGCCAAGTTGGCTGCTTTACTGATCGTCGGCGCCTTGTCATTTTCGCGTATTGAAACATTATCGCAATAGAAATCGGTCCAGAGCTTCGCTCATCTTACCATCAATAACCAGTTCGTTCAGTTCTCCATCAAGAGCTAAAAGACGTTGATCGTTTGTCATCTCGTCTCCGTTTCGCAAGTAACGCTATTTGCAAATTTCTTCAGTGGCGCAGGAAGTAGATGCCTCCAAGAATAATGAGGGCAATGAAGGCTGTTTCCGAGATTATCATTACGATGGCTTGAGGTCCGATCTCGAGGACTCGGCGCAATGAGGTTCTTAGCCCTACAGCAGCGATAGCCGTCAGCAACGCCCATTGTGATATCTGGCCAAGTACTGAACTTAGCCATTCAGGGAACAGTCCAAAACTGTTGAGTGTTGCAAGAAAGAGGTGGTCGCGGAATTTCGGACCGGTCGTTAAGGTGGATCGCATGATGAAAGTGACGATCCAGAATGAAGAAACGAAAGAACCATTCGCCCGAGTTTAAGGCCAAAGTTGCGCTGGAGGCGATCCGCGAAGAGTTGA
>CALLPQ010000145.1 GCA_938015425.1 uncultured Parvularculaceae bacterium
GACCAGCGTTCAAAATATGTGGCAACAAGATTTTTAAAATCAAGATACGTATCATGATGGAACAAAACCCGCGCACCCTTGGGCAAGGTTTGCAAAATCGCCGCCCCCGCTGCAACACCCGAGGCAAAAGCAATGGCCGCTGATCCCCCCTCAAGTGTTGCAAGTGCACGCTCGAACGAGGCAACATTGGGGTTATTATCCCGCCCATAAGAAAACCCGTTGATTAATTCATAAGCGGGTCCATGTTCAAAAGTCGTTGATAGATGGATAGCTTGGGCCACATCACCCGAGTTTTCCTCATGGTCCAATACGCTATGAACACTTAAGGTTTTAGGATGTAAATTTTTTTTATTATTCTTCATAATGACGACTTATTTTTGTTAAGAAAAAACACAATCCCAGAGAAAACACAGCCCCAGAAAAAACACACCCCAAGAGATAAACCCAACATTCCAATTGCCCCCGTTTTAAGAATAAAAAAACAAGGGTTCCCGTTCGCGGAAAAGGGCAAGCATGATCCCGATTATCACCATAAACAAAAAACCACGGCCAATATAAATTAGACCGGATGATCTTAAAGATGATAAACCCATATCGTAAAGATCGTTATCAAAAAGATCATTATTGAAAATGTCAGTATCTTCCTGATTACCGGCTTTATTTTTCTCATGAGGTCTATCTTGCACACGAGGCTCTTCTTGCACAGATAGAGGGTTAGGTTTATTCATGACTGATCCTCTTTTTTAAACACCATATCGCTATATTGCGAAAACACCACACACAAAACATCACAGCAAAATACCGCAAATACAAAACACCATAGAAATGGCCTCCAATGATTGAACAGGGTGATTATGACCAGCTATCGGCGCTTTATAACCAAGCTCTGGCGCTAGAGAAAAAAGGAGAGATTGAGAAAGCCGCCCCTCTTTATCAGCAATGTCTAGCCCTTGATCCTGCGGACCATTGCGGTGCCTCTATTCGTCTTGCATCGATGGGGGCCGCGCCGCCGCCGTTAAAGGCACCTGACGCTTATGTGGAAACCTTGTTCGATCAACATGCCGATAGTTTTGACGCCATCTTAACAGGAGATCTTGAATATGCGGTCCCCTTGCAGTTGGCGGATATTCTGGTCCATTCAGGGGAACACCATTTTGACCGTATGTTGGACCTTGGGTGTGGGACGGGACTTTCAGGCATGACGTTGCAAACCATTTGTGACCATGCCACCGGCGTAGATATATCCCCCAAAATGATTGACCAATCAGACGAACGGCAGGTCTATGACGCATTGTTTATTAATGAGGCGGTGCATTTCCTGCAAGAATGGAAGCGCGCGGAGGGGCCTGACTATCTACGCTTTGATCTTATCGTTGCCACTGACGTATTGCCTTATATCGGTGCACTAGAAGAATTATTTGCCCATATCACTGACAATCTTGTTGCGGGTGGATGTTTCGCTTTTTCCTGTGAGACCATGAATGAAATGGTTAATGATAAAGACTTTGCGGAAGACGAGTTTGACCCAAAAGGTTGGACGATAACCCCCAATCAACGCTTTGCCCATGGGGATCAATATTTGAAAAGACTGCTCCATCAAAACAGATTTTCGACCATCACCCACTTTGACCCCATCACTGTTAGAATGGAACAAGGCAAGCCCATAGCCGGATGGTTGGTACTAGCCTATCAAAATAAAAATCAGTAACATATCTTATGAGCACAATATTGAATTCACCATCATCGCAATCTTCGTCTAAGACCCCCGTTCTACCTACATTTGTATGCATGAAATGGGGGACACGATATGGGCCGGTATTTGTGAACCGGCTTTTTAAAGCGGTTAAGCGCAATATGGACAAACCGTTCCGATTTATCTGTTTTACGGATGATAATACCGATATCATTGATGATGTAGAAACACACCCTCTCCCCCCGATTAATATTCCTGATCATGTCAGCATCACCCCATGGCGCAAACTTTCCCTTTGGCAAACGCCCCTTGGTGACATGGTCACGGGTGATATTGTCGTGCTTGATCTGGATTTAGTGATTACGGGCCCTCTTGCTCCTTTATTCGATTATCATCCGGGAGAATTTTGTGTGATAGACAACTGGACCCAGCCGGGGGAGAATATTGGCAATACCTCTGTATTCCGCATACCTATTGGTCGCTATAGTAAAATTTTTGACCAATTTAACAGCGACCCGCACGCCATTTTAAACCAATTTCGTATTGAACAACAATATATCTCTAAAACCATCAGTAAGCAGATTTTTTGGCCGTCTCAATGGTGCGTCAGCTTTAAACATAGCTTGTTACCTCGATTTCCATTAAATTGGTTCCAAGACACAAAACTACCTCAAGACACAAAAATTGTCGCGTTCACAGGGCATCCAGACCCCGATGAAGCGGTTATCGGGAAATGGCCCGCAAAATGGTATAAAAAAATATATAAACATACCCGCCCCGTTTCATGGATTAATGAGCATTGGCGGTAATATTCATGGCAA
>CALLPQ010000146.1 GCA_938015425.1 uncultured Parvularculaceae bacterium
AGCGTCTCTTTCTGTCATGAATAAGGGGGGTGAGGCTGCTTTGGCATGGGTGGATGTTTCTACGGGTGAATTTTGCGTGCGGGAGACAAATCTGCAAACCGTGCGGGCGGATTTGGCGGGGCTTGGTGCACGTGAGTTGATTGTGCCTGATAGTGATGATTTAAATAAGCCATGGCTGGATGTATTTAATGAACTATCGACCACAGCGATCAACCAGACCCGAATAAGCTATCAACCGGCAACTGGATTTTCAGTATTGCGTGCGGAACGTCAGATCAAAGAGAGTTATAAGATTGCTTCACTAGACGCGTTCGGACAGTTTTCCAGGGTTGAAATATCGGCTATGGGGGCGATCTTATCTTATATAATGTTAACTCAAGCGGGGCAATTACCGGCTTTGCAAAAGCCCCATCATGAAGAACTGGGTCAGGTGATGGCCATTGATGAGACGACAAGGGCGTCCTTGGAAATTCACAAAACCCAAGCTGGTACCCGCAAAGGGTCTTTGGTGGGTGCGATTGATCATACGGTGACGGGGCCGGGCGCGCGGTTATTGTCAGCGCGTCTTGGGGCGCCGTTGACGGACATTGTGCGTATTCAAAACCGATATGATGAAGTGGAACATTTTTTAACTGATACTGCATTTCGTGATAAAATAAGAGATCTGTTAAAAGAAATTCCAGATATGGCGCGGGCTATTTCAAGGCTTTCTTTAGATCGCGGTGGCCCACGGGATTTATTGGCTTTGCAGCAAGGATTGTTATTAGCGCGGGAGCTAAGTGCGTTCATTGATGGGTCAAAATCAGATATTGTTTCCCTACCAACAAAATTAAAAACTGCCTTGGATGACCTTGAGGCGCGCCATCAAAACGGGTTTTCCCAATTGTTGAATTTACTCAAGAAAGCATTGATGGAAGAGGTTCCGGCTTTGGCCCGTGATGGCGGGTTTATTCAAAAAGGGTTTGATCCGGCTCTGGATCAAGTGCGTTTGTTGCGGGACGAATCCCGCCGTGTAATTGCTGGCCTTGAAGCGGATTATCGCCAAGCTAGCAATATTAAGACGTTAAAAATCCGGCAGAATAATGTATTGGGGTTTTTCATTGAGGTCGCTAGTAGCCATGGTGATATTTTGTTGGGTAAAGATCATAATGAACGTTTTATCCACCGTCAGACCTTGGCCAGCGCGGTGCGTTTTACCACGAGTGAATTGGCAGAACTGGATGCAAAGATTTCGCGCGCGCGTGATGAAGCTTTGGCCCGTGAATTGGAAATTTATGATAGTTTGATTGCGGATGTTTTAACCCGTGCAGAAGATATCAGGCGTGCGGCCCAAGCAGTCGCACGGATTGATGTTGCGGCTTCGTTTGCACATTTGGCTCATCGAGACAATTTTGTGCGTGCAAGCGTTGATGACAGTCTCGCCTTCGACATTAAAGGGGGGCGTCACCCGGTGGTGGAGCAAGCGGTAAAAGCGTCTGCCAGTGTTGGCGCGAGTGGGGGCGGGAGTGGTGGCGCGAACGGGTTTATCGCCAATGATTGTTGTTTAAGTGATCATGGCCATGCCAATCTCTGGTTGGTGACGGGGCCCAATATGGCGGGGAAATCTACCTTCTTGCGTCAGAATGCGTTGATTGCGATTATCGCCCAAGCGGGTGGGTTTGTCCCTGCTGTATCAGCGCATATGGGGGTTGCGGATCGGTTGTTTTCGAGGGTTGGTGCGTCCGATGATCTGGCGCGGGGGCGTTCAACCTTTATGGTCGAGATGGTGGAAACGGCGGCAATTCTTAATCAGGCGGGGGAGCGGGCATTGGTGGTGCTGGATGAGATAGGCCGTGGGACTTCCACTTTTGATGGCCTTTCTATCGCATGGGCGGCGGTCGAACATTTACATGATCGCAATCGGTGTCGGGGCTTGTTCGCAACCCATTATCATGAATTAACGGCACTCGATGGCCGTTTGGCGCGCCTTCGCAATGTATCCATGAAGGTGAAAGAATGGAAAGGCGATGTGGTGTTTTTGCACGAAGTGGGGCAGGGCGCGGCCGATCGTTCTTACGGGGTGGCGGTTGCCCGCTTGGCCGGGTTGCCAGCCCAGGTGATCGCCCGTGCCCAAGAGGTTTTGGCAATGTTGGAAAGCAACAAAAAAGAAAGCGGTACGGTGGAAAGTTTACCGCTTTTTGCGGCGGTTAATAAAGGGGGGGCAGATGATGGGGGTCATGATGCGGCTTTATCAAAAGCCTTGGAGAAGAGTGACAGGGCGCATTTGGCCCAGCAAGAAAGCGCGAGCCAACAAACAATCACTCGGTTGAAAACGGCAATAGAAGAGTTAGACCCTGATAATCTGGCCCCGCGTGAGGCGCTGGACGCTTTATATCAATTGAAAACCTTGTTGAATGATCTATGAACAGATGCAGCAACCCATCACAAATAAACTAATTGTTTTGAATTGATTGCAAATGGTTCTATCCCTTAAACTAAGCAGCGTGAGAATTATCGATTTACGAATTAAAAAGGGTGATAGCTTATCGTGAATGGAGAATTGACAATCGAGCGAGATTTTGCGTGGTATCGAAAACTAAAATGACCGCCAAAACCGATTGGCTGGTTTCAGGCAATGTGGCGGGCGCTATTGAGCGCGCGATCGATCAACAGATCACCGGCCAAGCTCATGGACGTGTTAGCGCTTTAATCCGCCAGATTTTAGATGAAGTGCGTGAGAGCACAGTTCATTCGGTTAATCGCGGTGATTTGATGGCACGGAAAATGTCTTCTGTTCTTGATGATATTATCCGTACACTTTATAATTGTATTAATAAAGATCATACCCAGCTCCCCCCATATGATGAAATTACCATTCTTGCCATTGGTGGTTATGGGCGCGGCACCCTTGCCCCTTTTTCGGATGTGGATTTATTGTTTTTGCACAATGCCAAAAAGCCTGAAGAAGATGCGGGGCTAAAACTGGTTCTCGATAAAATTTTATACCCCCTTTGGGATGGCGGCATTAAAGTCGGCCATTCGGTTCACACGCCGCAAAGCGCTCTACAATTTGCGACCGAAGATATTAATGGCCGTACGGCTTATCTAGAATCCCGTTTGTTAACGGGGTCTTTGATTGTTTATGAAGACTTTCAAAAAAGATATGAAAAACTGCGTAAGTCAACGGGGCGAAAGTTTGTAACAGCTAAGTTGAATGAGCAAGAAGACCGGCATCAACGCTTTGCCCAATCTCGTTTTCTGGTCGAACCTGACGTGAAAGAAGGGAAGGGCGGGTTACGTGATATTCATTCTATTGGTTGGTTATATCATTATATTTACGG
Organism: uncultured Parvularculaceae bacterium; assembly: GCA_938015425.1. GTDB lineage: Bacteria > Pseudomonadota > Alphaproteobacteria > Caulobacterales > Parvularculaceae > CALLPQ01. The sequence goes on from CALLPQ010000146.1 coordinate 3,321, forward strand.
CCATCGTATCGACCTTGTTATAAAGGGGACGTCCGCCCTTTCGAAGGAAGATAGAAAATCCCTTGAGAAAGCCCATCGATTTTTCATGATGGTGCGCGCCCATATTCATATGGTGCGGGGGCGAGATGATAATCATTTAAGTTTTGATATTCAGCCCGAAATTGCCGAAAGGCTCGGCTATCGATCCCGTAAAGGAATGACGGGGGCTGAACGATTAATGCAAGATTATTTTGTGACCACCACACAAGTGGGACGCTTGATGCGGGTGTTTTGTGCGCGACTTGAAGAACAAAATAATAAGCTAATGCCTAAACTACCTAAAATTATGCCAAAACGATTGTTGAATGACGGTATAAAAACAAAGATGAATATCCGCATACGCACGGGTAGATTTGATTTTAATAATGCGGCCAAAGCCCGAAAAGCTCCTATAGACTGGTTTCGGTTGATGCATGCTTTCTCGCGTCAAGATAAGTTTGATATTCACCCTAATGCATTATCGCTTATTTCAACCGCACTACCCCTTGTGGATGCGAAAGTAAGGGAAGATAAAAATATAACCGCCTTGTTTCGCAATATGCTTGTTGATGCGCAAGATATTTTAAAAACCATGCGCTTATTGGCTGAAACGGGTCTTCTCGTGCGCTATATTCCTGCCTTTCGTAAATTGACAGGGCGCATAGTATACGGATTATATCGCCGCTTTACTTTAGATGAGCAAACCTATCAGGCTTTGTCTGTTTTAAAAGATATTCAAAATGGTGCTATGAAAAAAGACCACCCCATAGCTTCAACTATTTTAGGTCAAACCACAGATCATTATCCTTTTTTTCTGGCCATTTTATTTCATGAATTTATTTGCACCATTGAAGACGGGGATAAGAAAAAGTGCGAACGATTGGTGGCTCAACAATGTGTCCGCTTAGGATTAGAGAGCGACATCGCTAAAGATGTGGCGTGGGTGTGTGCTCATCAATTGCTTATGATTGATACAATCGAGCGACGGTTAATTGTCGATAGTGGAACCATTGAACAATTTTGCGAAAAACTTTCTACTTGGCAAACCGGCTCTGCTGACACTTTGTCTGACCAGAACTCGCCGCAGCGGTGCCTTGATTTATTATTGGTCTTAACGGTGTGCCATTTAAGGGTTGTTGGTTTGAATTCGTGGGATGATAGCACAAAGAAATCCCTGCAAACCTTGTATGAGAATGCAAGCCTATGGATGAAGGGGGGGGAGAAAGCCCTGATTGCCCATCAAGAAAAGCAGATAGACCTCACCCGAAAAGAAATTGACGAACATTTAGGGGCAATGAGCCAAAAGGATAAGGATTGGTTGTTTGAACGGTTGGAAGGTAAGGCTATCCATATTGTCGAACCGGCATTGTGGGGGCGGTTTGCCCCTTTAATGTTGAATGCGGAACGCCAAGGATTGCCAGGGGCTGTGACTGTTGCCTTGCGCGAGGATGGGGATATAGAAGCAATAACATTTGGTGATGACCGCGATGGATTGTTAACAGATCTGGCGGGGGCAGTGGCGATGATGGGGTTAAGCCTTCGTTCCGTACGCGCCTTAACGACCACTGATGGAAAAATTATTGATATTTTTGTGCTGCAATCGATTGATGGTAGCCCTTTACAGGACATTTCGCTTGAAAAACGTGTCCATCAGGTTTTGCTTGAAACGGTGCGCTCAAAACCCGTTCAAACCCCGAAGATCAATAAACGCCTAGGGGATAGGCGGTCAATTTTTTCGGTTCCCTCATCGGTTCATCTTGACCTTGAAGCATCGGAAGATTGTTTGGTTGTTGAAGCCATTGGGCTTGACCGTCCGGGATTATTATATCACTTAACCCGCGCCCTCACCGAGATCGGCGTTATTATACGATCAGCCCATGTGGGAACCTATGGAGAGCGCGCGGTTGATAGTTTCTATCTTCAAGATGCGCCGGGCTATAAGATTACCAATAAAAGACGTTTGCTTTCTATTGAACGGCGATTATATCAGGTGCTTAACGCTGGCGGTGAAGCTTAAATAAGAGTAAGGCTTAAAAATCGGCCCGTTTCAACACGGCCCATCGAATGAATACCGGAAAAATAGTGTGCCCCAAACGATGATCAAATCCCTTGCCACGGTCTCAGGCATGACCATTTTAAGCCGCATCTTGGGGTTTGTAAGGCAAATCCTGATTGCCGGTGTTATCGGGGCGGGGGGCAATCCGGTGGCTGACGCGTTTTGGGCGGCTTTCCGTTTACCGAATATGTTTAGGCGGTTGTTTGCTGAGGGTGCGTTCCACGCAGCTTTCATCCCCCTTTTTCAGGCGAAATCGGTTGAGTCGCGAGAGGAGGCCAAACGCTTTGCCGAGGAAGTGATGGCGGGATTAATTTTTATCTTAACGTTATTAACCGCGATTGTAGAATTGGGGGCTCCCCTTTTTGTTTATTTATTAGCATCAGGATTTGAGCAAGATCCGGAGAAATTTAATCTCACTGTGCTCTATACACGGATTATGTTTCCTTATTTGATGTTGATGTCATTGGTGGGCTTGTTTAGCGGCATATTGAATTCATTTGATAAATTTGTGGCTTCTGCGGGGGCGCCTTTGGCCCTTAATATATGTCTTATTGTCGGGGTGTTATTGTTTGCGAAGTCTGACGCGAACATTACCGGCATGGCGGCGGCCTGGGCGGTTTTTATCGGCGGGGTGGTTCAGCTTTTTATATTGCTTTGGGGTGTTTCCCGCCAGAAATTTTCCTTAACTTTGGTTCGTCCTAAATTGACACCTAATATGAAACGGCTGTTGGCCCTTGGGGCGCCGGGGTTTATTAGTGCGGGTGCGTTACAGGTCAATTTAATCATCGGAACGAATATTGCCAGTCGCGAAGCAGGGGCGATTTCCTGGCTGATGAATGCAGACGCCCTGTATCAACTTCCTTTGGCGGTTATCGGCATTGCCCTGGGCAGTGTTTTATTGCCCAGCTTATCGCGGCAAGTGAAAGAGGGTAATGAAAGCGGGGCGATCAATGCCCTTAATCGGGCGATAGAGTTATCGGCTTGGTTATGTTTTCCCGCCGCTTGCGCGTTTATGATTATGGCGGCACCAATTTGCGATGCGCTTTATCGTGGTTTGGCTGGAGATGCTTTAACGCTGGTTGGTGTCGGCGGGTCGGCCTTTGATGTGCGGGATGTGGCAAAAACCGGCGCGGCATTAGCTTTGTTTGGGGTTGGATTGCCGGCATTTGTTTTCTTGAAAGTAGTATCGCCTGCGTTTTTTGCGCGGGAAGATACGAAGCGGCCCATGCATTATGCAATTTTTGCAATATTTTTGAATGCGGTGTTGTCGATTACTTTATTCCCCCATTTCGGGTTTCTTGCGGTGGCATTGGCCACATCTGTCGCGGCATGGGTGCAATTATTGTTATTATCGCAACGCTTATTCCGCGATGGCTATTTTGTCCCTGATATAAGACTTTGGTCGCGGCTTTTGCGAACCATTGCCGCTACCTCGATCATGGGAGTTTTCCTTTGGCAAATTAATCTTTATAAAGATGAACATTCTTTAATGGTTTGGGGGCGTGAATGGCCCGTAATAGTGGGAATTGCGCTTGCCGGTTTAATCCTCTATGGGATATTGTCAATCTTGACAGGTGCCGCGCGCATTCAGGATATAAAATCAAGTCTTTAAAAACTGTTTGTTCCTTAAAACCTTTGGGTGAAAATGTTACGGACAAAAATCTATGCCTAGTGATGAAAGTATTGTCGAAAATGAAGTCTGAAAATAATCCAGCCCCTCAAACACATTCTAACTCCGTATCTTCTGATCGGGTGTTTTCAGGCATACAACCAACAGGCACCGTGCAATTGGGCAATTATCTAGGGGCTTTGGTTAATTGGGTGGCGATGCAGGAAAGTCACGAGACTTTTTATTGTATTGTGGATCTCCATGCGATTACGGTGGCGCAAGATCCAAAAGAATTGCGCGACAATACTTTAAAATTGACGGCAACCTTAATCGCTTGTGGTATTGACCCGCAACGCGCCACTCTATTTCATCAATCTAGCGTCAGAGAACATAGTGAGTTGGCTTGGATTTTAAATTGTGTGGCCCGTCTTGGGTGGTTAAACCGGATGACGCAATTTAAAGATAAGGCGGGTAAGGATAAAGAACGTGCCTCTGTGGGCCTGTATACATATCCGGTTTTGCAGGCCGCAGATATTTTGGCGTATAAGGCAACCCATGTGCCCGTTGGCGAAGATCAAAAACAACATTTGGAATTGTCTCGCGATATCGCGGCAAAGTTTAATCATGATTTTGATGTGGCCGGGTTTTTCCCCGAGCCCGAGCCTTATATTTTGGGCCCTGGCGCGCGGGTGATGTCCCTTCGTGATGGAACCAAGAAAATGTCTAAATCCGATCCGTCAGACCTATCCCGCATCAACTTGAATGATGATGCAGAGACGATGGCTAAAAAAATTCGCAAAGCCAAAACCGATCCGGAAGCATTGCCCAGTGACGTGGATGGCTTGGAAGGTCGTCCGGAAGCTCAAAATCTGGTGGGCATATATGCGGCTTTGGCGGGCACAACAGTGAAAGATGTTTTGCGCGATTATGAGGGTAAGGGGTTTGGAGATTTTAAACCCGCCCTTGCTGACTTGGTGGTGGAGACGTTAAGCCCCATTTCACAAGAAATTGGCCGTCTGTCTGCGGATGAAAAATATTTAAAGTCGGTTCTCGATCAAGGCACCTTACGTGCGCGTAGTGTTGCGGAGCCGATTGTGAAGCAAGTCAAAGAAATTGTCGGGTTTTTATAGGGTTTTAAAAAATTCCTATAATGCCCGTTTCACGTTTTATCAATGGCGCAAAACCCAAGATTGCTTGCTTTGTTACCATAGCGGTTTACGGGTTTTCTGCTTCGCATGCTTCTCGTGCGTTTAATTCAGCCAGCATTGCAGCGTTCAAGTCCTTCGCACTTTTGTTTTTGTCGTCGGTGTTCTCGGCAACAAAATTACGATAGGCAAGACAGCGCTCTTGTGTGATGTCGCTTTCGCTTTGGATTAAAGTTTCATCATTGGATGAGGTTTTTCCTATCGGGTTTACCTCTTTTACCGGGCTTATTCGGGGCGCTATGATAGCGTTAAAGGGGCCGGTTTTTTCTGTCGTGCTTTTACCCTCTTTAAGGCTTCGAGATGAGGGTGTTGCGGGTTGGGGTGATGGTTTAGGGTTTGGCGCGGGCGTTAAGCCGGTTGAGTTAGGCACGGCATTGTTATTTGTTGTGTTATTTGTCGGGGTTAAGTGATCGGCTTGGGGCCGTGCTGCTGGTTTATTGACTGAGGCAGATTTAAGACGTTCAAACGTGCGCAAGGATAGAGGGGGCAATGGGCGTTTATCCGATGCGGGTCTTAACTTCATTAATGTTGTTGATGGGGGATTAATACGGCCCGCGCGATTGCGTTTCCCGCCTTTATCCAAATTGGACGATAGGCGTCCGGCAATCGCCCTGTCCGAGAGACGGCTGCGATAGATTTGCGTATTTTCAAGAACGCGCTGCACATAATTACGGGTTTCCGAGAAGGGAATAAGTTCTACCCAGTCAATAGGATCAACATTATCCGAGCGCGGATCACCATACTCTTCTACCCATCGCGTTGCCCTGTGTGGTCCGGCATTATAACCCACGAAGGTCATAATATAAGAGCCTTTAAACCGATCAATCAGATGCGATAAGTGGGCCGATCCGATGGTGATATTATAGTCTGGATCGGAAAGAAGAGAATCCCGTGAATATCTTAAATTTTCCTTGCGGGCTGTTAATTGCGCTGTTGCCGGTAATAATTGCATAATACCCCGTGCTCCGGCGCTGGAGAAAGCCGTGGGGTTAAACTCACTTTCTTGGCGGGACAATCCCATAATCAATTCGGCGGGAATAAACTTCTCCGCGGTGTTAGGAATATTTAACAGCGGATAAGACATTTGCGGAATGAACGTTTGTCGACGCACGGCTGTCTTGCCCGCACGAATGGTTAAATTCGGGGCCCGCTCCGATTGGGTGAGTTCACTTAAGATAAGATACTCCCCCGCAGTTTCTAACTGGTCATCCAGATTATAGGAAAAAATTCTCAGCGATCTGGCATGATTTAGATCGGTGATCATTTTAAAAGCTTGTGCAGAAGGGTGGGCGTTAAATTTTGCCTCGTCTTGCTGTGTGCTTGTATTTGTGGCAACGAATTTTTGTTCTGCCCAGACGCCGCCTACTTCTTCGGCTGCTAATTGTCCGTAATAGGTATAAATATACTGCGCGGCAATACGAAACCGTGCAGCGGCAAGGTCTGACTGGTTTTTTTGTTTTGCTGCGCGGCCTAACCAATAATAAGCTCTGGCTGTCGAAATGGGGGAGGTCGCCCAGCTTGCAAGCGCAAGGAAATGATCTTCGGCGCGGGTTGGTTCATTTAAAAACCGTAAGGCAATCCACCCTGCATTGAATTCTGCATCAGCCAATTCTAAGCCATCTTCAAGTCCGTGCCTGTGCGTCATATCATATGCATCACTAAAGCGGCCATTTTTAAGGGCCCAACGCATTAATAGGTTACGTTCATTCCAAAACCGTGCCGGATTCCTTAATAGGGTAGGGTCGTCAGGTAATTTTTTAACAAGGGCGATTGCTTTATCTTCATTATCACTGCGGCGATAATAACGGATAGCCGCATGTAAAACACCCGGATCGTCTTGGTCCGCTTTGGGTAAGGCATTAAACAGGCGTGTGGCGTTTCTGGCTCTGACGTAAAAAGCGGCCCGACTTTCTGCTTTGCGACGTTCTTTGACGGACAATCGCGGGATGGTGCGACGTGCATTTGTGACCTGTCGTCCCCATAACAAATTGTCAACCCGCGCTATATGATCCCGTTCGTTTAAATGTTCTGCGTATCGGGATAAAATCAACCGCTCTTGTGTGCTGGAAAACCGGTGAGTGGCCCAACTATCGCGAAGGTAGATTTTTGCCGCTTCATTATCCCCCCTAGCAAAAAGGGCGCGGATAAATTCTATCTTGCCATCACCGGTAATGGGGTCGCGTTTTTTAAACAGATTATAAACAGTTTCTGCCGAGCTTCTTGAAGAGAGCTGGTTTTCCAAGTGGCGTTGAATGCGCCCGATGGATGGCCATGTGGGATGGGCATCTAAAAATGCGATGCCATCAATTAAAGAAACGTTGGGATCGCGAGCATCAAGATAATACCACATGCCAAGGCTTTTAGCATTCGGGTCTTGTAACTTAGCCAGATGGCTTTTGACGCTGCGCCATGATTTTCGGCTGACGCCATCTGTTATGGCTTTCAGGGCGTTATAATCATTTGTGTTTAAATAGTTCGGGTTTGGTGCTTTGGGTTTTATGCGCGGGGCTGCGGTAAAAAAATTAGGGGCGCTTTGGATATTAGATCCAAGGCGGTAAGAGGATTTGGCGAATGCGTGTGCTGGTGGAAACAATGAAAAAGCGAATGCAATCGCAATCAAACCAAGGGCAGCACCGAGTTTGTGCTTTAGGGATAAAGAGACGTTTTTCCGTGGCAAAATAGAGCCTTTAGTTTGACTTATGGGTAAGGGGGAACTTATGGGTGAAGGGGAACTTATGGGTGAGGGAGATATGTCCGGATGCTCCATTTTCGCTTTAGGCATTTGAATGATATAGCGCATTTTATCCCGTAAAACCTTTTAATCTAATATCGATAGAATTTGATATTTTCATCTGATACTTTTGAGCATAATAGCGTTGTTTTCGTAAATTCTAATATAATTAAGTATAAAATTGTGCAAATTATGTGACGTTGTGGCTTTATCGCTTAATTTTAACAGGCTAATCCAGATAAAGCATAGGGCATATATGACTATTTCACCCATAATGATGGTCTTGTGCTTGCGAAGTTTGTAAGGCAAGGCTATCGAATAAAGCCATTTGATCTGTTTTTAATCGTGATTGTGCCAAATTACATACCACCCACATTAGAAGTCTGATAGAAGCCCCAGCCTGATAGATAGTAATTTATGAAAATTTTTGGATCCATAACCGCTCTCATCACCCCTTTTTTAAATGGCGAGGTCGATGAAGATGCGTTTGTTAAATTGGTGCAACGTCAGGTGAAGGCAGGAACCCACGGCCTTGTGCCTGTTGGGACCACGGGTGAATCAGCAACATTAAGCCATGATGAGCATCGCCGTGTTGTGAGGCTTTGTAAGGAAAGCGCTGGAGGCAATATACCGGTTATTGCTGGCGCTGGGTCCAATTCAACGCGCGAGGCAATAGGCCTTGCCCATTTTGCTGAAGAGATCGGCGTGGATGCCATTTTGGCTGTGACGGGATATTATAATAAGCCAAGTCAGGAAGGGTTGATTGCGCACTTCACAAAATTGCATAATGAAACCAGTCTGCCGATCATCCTCTATAATGTGCCGGGGCGGACAATCGCAAATATGTCGGTTGAAACTGTTGCGACTTTGGGAGAATTACCGCGCATTATCGGCATTAAAGATGCCACGGGTGATCTTGCGCGGGTTGCCTCCCAGCGTATTGCCTCCCGACATAGGAATGGCAACGATGATTTTATCCAGATCTCGGGGGAGGATATCACCGCTGCCGGATTTAATGCCATGGGGGGCACGGGGTGTATTTCCGTGGCGTCCAATGTGGCCCCTGAATTGTGTGCGGCCTTACAAAATGCCTGTTTGGCAGGTGATTATGAAACCGCTCGCAAGCATCAAGATCGGCTGGCGCCTCTGGCCGATGCCTTGTTTAGTGATGTCAGCCCCGGGCCGGCAAAATATGCATTATCATTAATGGGTTTGTGTAAGGAAGATTTGCGGTTGCCGCTGGTGCCTTGCAACGAACACGCAAGGACACTTGTTCGAAGTGCCCTTAAAGGACTTGAACTGATCGACTAATGGCCCCGAAGAAAGATGATAAAACGCGCAATGTCATTGCCCATAATCGCCGGGCACGGTTTGATTATTATATTGAGGATGTGATTGAGGCAGGGCTTATTCTGACCGGTACGGAAGTTAAATCATTGCGTGCAGGCAAAGCCAATATTGCCGAGAGTTATGCCGCCCCTGATGAAGATGGCATTTGGCTGATTAATGCGAATATCCCTGAATATGCCCATGGCAATAGGCTAAATCATCCCCCGAAGAGAGCCCGAAAATTATTGCTGCATAAACGCGAAATTGCCAAAATGATTCAAGCGGTGGAACGTAAGGGGTTTACGCTTGTTCCCATGCGATTGTTTTTTAATGATCGCGGTATTGCAAAGCTTGATGTGGGTATTGGCCAAGGTAAGAAAAACCATGATAAACGCGATACCTCGAAATCGCGTGATTGGGGCCGTCAAAAACAAAGATTATTGCGCGATAGGGGTTAACGAGTATAGAGACTTGAATTGAGGGGCGGTATTAAAGCGTGATATGGTGTTACTGATACGCTTACTGCTAAGCTTAATGTTGCGGTTGAACTTGTTACAAACTGTGAGGGTTTCATGAAAATTATTCAATTGGCGTATCCGGTTTCTTACCGTGATTTTGTGGAAAATGCGGTTGAAAAAATTGATCCCGTCGATTGGTCCCGAGAGGTTGAGCCTGATGGATCGCGTGAGACCGTTCAGGTTTTATTGGAAGATGGCGAAGGACAGGTCTTGATGGATTATGTTCAAGGTATCTTTAGCGATAGTGATAAATGGCGCCTTGTATTATTGGATGTGGAAGCGACATTACCGCGGTTAAATAAAGCAGGTACTGATCAAGATGACAAATCTGCCAAACCGGATGCAAAGCAAAACCCCAAATTGGCAATGCGCGAAGCCCTAGTGGAGACAGCATCCAATAATAGCCGCCTCAACATAGATTTTATTGTGTTGACGGTTTTATCCGCGATTGTTGCGGCCATTGGATTGAATGAAGATAATGTGGCGGTGGTGATTGCCGCAATGGTGATTGCGCCTTTATTGGGCCCTGTATTGGGGTTAAGTCTTGGGGCGGCTTTAGGCTCGATATCTTTAATGGTGAAGGGGGGGCGCACCGCAATTGTTGGGCTGGTGGTGGGTTTTTCTACGGCTTACCTTTTTGCGTTGATTTTTCCGGTAAACCTCGAAAGTCAGGAATTAATTTCCAGAACCAATATTAATTTTTCTGCAGTGGGGTTGGCATTGGCCTCAGGTGCGGCGGCGGCTTTGTCCATGACGGGCGGCGTATCGTCTGCGCTAGTGGGTGTGATGGTTGCCGTTGCATTGTTGCCCCCGTCGGCAGCAGCGGCAATATATTTGGGGGCAGGGCAATATCAAAATGCTATGGCGGCAGCGATCTTGGTTTTGTTGAATATCGTTTGCGTTATACTTTCCACACAGATTGTCTTTATCTGGAAGAATGTTCGTCCACGGCGCGGGCGACAACAAGAAACCGCCAAAAAATATCAACGCATTAATATGGTGGTCTGGCTTTTATTATTGGTAATATTGCTTGGATTGGGGCTCTCGCTTTCGAATGGCGTGTTTTTGTTTTGATAGGGTATTTTGTCACGACCCTTTGAGGTTGGGTGATGATGCAATTTAGTAAAAATCGCTAGATTCATCAGGTAATTTATTGAACCGTAAGGGATTTTAAAAAACCACTAACCGTTTTTTCTAAATTTTCATCAATGCCAATAGAGAAATGGTTGGCATTTGGAAACTCATGATACGTTATATAATGACCGCTGGCCGATAATTGGTCCCTTAACAGCTCACTTAACGTAATGGGTAAAACCCTATCCTTGCGAGCAGCGAGAATTAGAATATATAATTTTTGATTTTGCAAAACCTCTATGGTGTTGAAACTTTCTAATATTGGCGATAGTCGAGTGCGCAAGAAAGGTTTGGCAAACCATGGCAGCAAGAAAGGTTTAGCAGCAATAGCGGAGGGGGCAGCGTTTTCAAAAATCAAGGCTTTGACCTCTTTTAAATCGACAGCCAATTGCGGGCAAACAAACCCACCAAGAGAATAGCCCCATAAAATAATGTCTTGGCTCGGGTCGCGCTGAATTTGGCTAATATTTTCAGCGAAAGACTTTGTTGCTATACGAATATTATCAACGGAAGCCTCTCCTTCGCTAAGGCCATAGCCAGGATAATCCCATACCAAGGCGTCCCCATGGGGTAATATCTTCCAAATGGCTAAGTCACCATGATTTGGCACATCAAAACTATTGCCGCCACAATGGATTATAAGTGGGGGTGTTTCATTGTTTGTTGTCAGTTTTTGATTACGGGCTAATTTGTAACTTATCTTTCCGATGGGGCTATCTATGGTGTTGTTCGATAATTGTGCGCCATAATCAGCCCAAATAGTGGGATTTGCTTTGTTATCTGTGAAGATTTCACGGTCTTCGATTGTAATGGAAATTGTTGTGTTGGGGGCATCTTCTGGTGAAAAAATATCACGCTCGGTGATGGTTCTAACGCATGCGGTGTTCATCAAGCAAAATAGCAAAAATAGACTTAACCGGCTTTTAAGGGGCGATCTTTTTATACTTTTGTTGATTGCCTGAAGTGAGGCTTTAAAAGTGATGTTGAGTAATTGAGTATTCATGAATATTGGCGTTCGTTTGTAAAATACAGCTTAGCGATACTTTATGGTTTATATGAGATCTGGTTATGGCATATCAATCATGTGTGATATTTAGGATGAAATCAAATCATAGCTTCAATGTAACATGTTAAGACAATGCCTAAAATACAGGCCTTGAAACCTATAAAATATCCCCCATTTTAAAAATAACTGTTTTGTAAGCCTATCACAATGAAGGTGTTATGAGGCGGGTTGAACGGGGGCGTTGCCATAATGGGACGTTCTTGACATCAAGATGCTCAATCGAGGTCCAGCTATGCAATTTGAAAATTATACAGAACGAGCCCGCGGGGTCATGCAAGCAGCGCAAACCATTGCTCTGCGTGAAAATCACCAGCAATTTACCACCGAACATTTGTTGAAGGCCTTGTTGGATGATAGCGAAGGCTTGGCCGCAAATTTGATGCAGGCTGCGGGCGCGCGACCTGATGAGGCTTTGCAAAATATTGATGTGGCCCTCAGTAAAATCGCACAGGTTCAAGGGGGCAATGGGCAACTTTATATGAGTGCGCCTTTGGGAAAGGTTTTTGTAACTGCCGAAGATCTGGCTAAAAAAGCCAAAGATAAATTCATCACCACAGAACGTTTATTGTTGGCCTTGACGATCGAGCCTCGCACGCAAGCGCATAAAGTATTGAAAGATGCAGGACTGACCGCCAATAATCTTAATCAGGCAATCAACGATATCCGTAAAGGGCGAACCGCTGATAATGCCGATGCGGAACAAAATTATGATGCTCTCAATCGGTATGCACGCGATTTAACCGAAGATGCCCGTGAAGGCCGGTTAGATCCGGTGATTGGCCGTGATGAGGAAATCCGGCGCACGATGCAGGTTTTATCGCGGCGTACAAAGAATAATCCGGTTTTAATCGGGGAGCCGGGCGTGGGAAAAACCGCCATTGCCGAAGGCATGGCTTTGCGCATCGTCAATGGAGATGTACCCGAAAGCTTACGCAAAAAAAGCTTGCTCTCCCTTGATATGGGGGCGTTGATTGCCGGCGCTAAATATCGCGGTGAATTTGAAGAACGGTTGAAAGCAGTATTGCAAGAAGTAAGCGGCGCCCAAGGGCAAATTATTCTGTTTATTGACGAGATGCATACGATTGTGGGCGCTGGTAAAAGTGACGGCGCGATGGATGCATCTAATTTGTTAAAACCTGCTTTGGCGCGGGGAGAGCTGCATTGTATAGGGGCCACCACATTGGATGAATATCGCCAATATGTTGAAAAAGATGCGGCGCTAGCGCGGCGGTTTCAATCTGTGTTTGTAAGTGAGCCTACGGTGGAAGACACGATTTCGATCTTACGGGGCTTAAAAGAAAAATATGAGTTACATCACGGAGTGCGGGTTTCCGATAGCGCCATTGTTGCGGCGGCAACTTTATCTAACCGTTATATCACAGACCGGTTTTTGCCTGATAAAGCCATCGACCTTGTCGATGAAGCGGCATCACGCTTGCGGATGAGTGTCGATTCGAAACCTGAAGCGCTTGATGAATTAGACCGCCGTGTCATTCAATTGAAAATTGAACGCGAAGCGTTGAAAAAAGAAAATGATGAAGGGTCCAAACAGCGCTTACAGGATTTAGAAAA
>CALLPQ010000147.1 GCA_938015425.1 uncultured Parvularculaceae bacterium
CTCATATCGGGTTTCCAAATCTGATGGGTCTATTTTGCGGGCCCCAAAACGTGCTTTCGCTGAAGGGCGTAGTGATGGTGTGTCGTCTGGAAAATCAAATAAATCCCGCTCAACACAAAACCGCTTATCAAAAAAACGCCCGCTAAAAAAATGCCCGTCAAAAAAGCGTCCGCCAAAAAAACATCTGTCAAAAAAACACAAAACCCCAAAACAAAAAACCGGCCTTGTGGCCTTTATCGGATGGTTGTCTATAGAAGTTGGCATGATGTGCATGACGGCCGCTTTGGGGGTTGTGGCATTGTTTGCCTATTATGCCGCTGATCTTCCCTCTACAGATAGTTTGTGGAGACCGGATCGCGCCCCGCGCTATACCATTCTCGCGGCTGATGGATCACCTTTATCCGTACAGGGCGCACATTATGGAGCTCCGGTCAGTTTATCGCAATTACCCCCCCATGTGATTGAGGCCGTATTGGCGGTGGAAGATAGAAATTTTCACCACCATGTGGGTGTTAACCCTTTATCAGTGGGACGCGCTGTTCTGGTCAATACCAGTAATGGCGGCGTGGTGCAGGGCGGATCAACGATTACCCAGCAACTGGCTAAAAATTTATTCTTGTCTGCGGATAAGACTTTTAAGCGTAAGGTTCAGGAATTATTATTGGCGCTTTGGCTGGAAAGGCGATTTACTAAAAACGAGATTCTTACTCTATATTTAAACCGGGTTTATCTAGGGGCGGGGGCTTATGGCATTGATGCGGCGAGCCATCGTTATTTTGGTAAACCGGCAACGCGTCTCTCTCTTACGGAAGGGGCGTTGATTGCCGGATTGTTAAAAGCCCCCTCACGCTATAACCCCACCCACAACCCGCAAGATGCAGGAGAGCGGGCCCAGTTAGTGCTTGAGAATATGGTGGCAGCGGGGTTTTTAAGCAAGACCCAAGCGCAAGACGCTATCAACACACCGATATATTTAAAGCCATCAACGTTTTCGGCTTCTCCCTATTTTATTGACTATGTTTTAAGTCAGGTGAAAAAAATTGCACCCGATAATGATGCGGACTTGATTATTAAAACCAGTTTTGATCAAAAAATTCAGTATGCTGCAGAACAAGGGTTGCGCCGGGCTTTGGATGAGGAAATTCTGCCTCCAGCTTTTGAGGGTGAAAAGCCGATTGAAGCGGCCATTGTCATTGCCAATCGGGAAGGAAATGTTTTGGCGATGATTGGAGGGCGCGATTATAAGAAAAGCCAGTTTAATCGGGCAGTGCAAGCCAAACGTCAACCCGGATCGGCGTTTAAGCCCTTTGTTTACCTCGCGGCTTTAGAAGCGGGGGCATTGCCCGATCATTTTATTATGGACGCTCCCATAAAAATTAAACAATGGTCACCTGATAATTATAAGAGTAAATTTTATGGTGAAGTCACCTTGCGGGAGGCTTTGTCGCGCTCGCTGAATAGTGCGACCATTCGTTTGCAAGAATGGGTCGGGCGTGATCGCGTGCAGAGAACAGCGAAAGCAATGGGCTTTGAAGGTCCTTTAAACCCCGATGCCGCCCTTGGCCTTGGGGTGGATGCGGTCTCGCCCTTGCAATTGGCGCAATCTTATGTGCCGCTCGTCAATGGCGGGCTAAGAGTGAAGTCCGAGATCATTGAAACGATTGATACAGTCGAGGGAATAAGACTGTATGAGAATAAGGAACGCGTGCAAGGCGTTGGGGCAAGTCCCCATGCTATTTCGAACCTGAATGAGATGCTGCATAGCGTGACTGAAAATGGTACGGGGCGAAATGCAAGGGTTACAGGTTTTAGAGTCTTTGGTAAAACCGGCACGACCCAGAATAATCGTGATGCATGGTTTGCGGGTCATATGGCGTCTTTGATTTGTGTGGTGTGGGTTGGCTATGATGATAATAGACCCATGAAAAACATTAATGGCGGCGATATTACGGGGGGGCGTGCTCCTGCTAAAATCTGGGGTTATGTCATGTCCAATATTGCCGAGATTGTTCAACAGCAACAATCTTGGCCCAACAATAATAGTGTCAATAATGGTATTGAAAATAATGGTGAGCAAGCTTTTGAGGCGGCGAGGCGTTTGGAAAAAGCCCGACCCGTTATACAAGTCTCGGATCAAAAATTTCCAACCCAGGAGCATTATTAAAAAGACAATTTTGCTGGGGCTTCGTTGTTCTAGTTTAAATATTATGACACAATTTCATTGAATATTTGTGAGACCTCTTTTTGGTTTTGTTCTAATCGTTTTATGGCTTGTTCAAGGGTTTCACACGCACAAATATTTAAAATTTTGTTGGTCAATACAATACTATCTTTTTCAGGATCGAAAACTTTATGATCGGAAAGCCTTGAAAGCTGTATTATGTTTTCGTTTAATAGATAGCTTTGCGTCAATATTTTATGGTTTTTATCGGTGATGTAACCATGATGATGAAAATAATTCAGCCTACAAATGATAATGCTGGAAGCTTTTATATCATCATGGGGAAGACCGATTTTGGCTGCGGTGATAAGCGTTAAAAACTGTACAATAAACTCTATTTCAGTAAGCCCGCCCAAAATGCGTTTCCGGTCCCAGATGGAACGTGAGGGTTTATTTTCCAATAATTTTTGCCGCATCTGTTTGACGGCTTTGCTAATGTCGGTTTTGTTTCTTTGGCGTTTTAGGCTGTTTTCTATTTCTGATTGTACTTGGGCGCAAAGTGCGGCGTCCCCATAAATGATACGGGCTTTGGTTAAGGCCATCATTTCCCAAATCCATGCATCGTTTTCGTAATATTGTTTAAACGCTGAAAACTTGACCGCGGTGGGGCCGGCGCCGCCTGAAGGACGCAATTGCATGTCCACTTCGTATAATTTCCCCTCTTCTGTATTGATAGAAAGGGCGGTGATTAAGCGGCGGACCATACGTGTATACCAAGTCACCGCGTCAATAGGTTTATTACCCGTTGAATGGGTGTCCGGATCGATATCATAGATGATCACCAAATCCACATCGGAAGCATAGGTCATGCATTGGTTGCCAAGGCGGCCAAAACCAATCACGCATAATGCCCCTTCTATGTCACCATATTGCTGGTGCATAGCCGCTTGCGCCGCGGGCACCACAGCCTTGATTGTATCGTCGGCAATTCTGGTTAGGTTTTGCGAAACAATGATAGGATTTATTTTTTCATTGGCGAGGCGCGATGCTTCCATAAAGCGGGCTTCTCCACTTAGGCGGCGTATAATGTTGAGGGTGGTTTCAAAATCAAGTTCGGCTGTTTGATGTTCTGTTTTTATGACCTGATAATGGTCGATTATTTTTTGCCCTAATGATGATTGATGCTCATGATAATGATTATTTTCATGGGTATGGTTATTGCTATGAGAAAGCCAACCATCTTCAATTAATGCCTCTAAAAGACGATGATGTTTGGCCATCGTGTTAGCAAGTTTTGGTGATATGGTTAAAATATCGCATAGCCTGTCAAAAATTTCAGGGCGGGACACAAAAAGCGAGAAAACCTGCACGCCGGAAGGAAGGCGCGATAAAAAACTATCAAATGCGAAGAATGACACATCAGGATTACTTGATTTTGCAAGGGCGCGTAACAAAACCGGAATAAATTGATTCATAAGTGAATGACTGCGGTCACTGCGCGTTGCGCGATAAGTGCCACTATACCAACGCCTTATCAATTCGCTGACTTTTGAGGGGCGCTCAAATCCCAAAGCCTGAAGAGAAGAAAGGGTTTGGGGATCATCTTCAACTCCGGTGAAAGAAAAAACATATTCATTGTCTGCGGTTTTGGTAACGCCAAATTGCCGTTGTTGAATGGTGCGAACTTGATTGGTTGTCTGTTCAATGAATTCTTTAAGATGTGAAACGGACGGAAATCCTGAAAAAGAAGCAAATTGCTCAAGCCTGTGTTGATCTTTTGGCACTTGATGGGTTTGCTCGTCATTCATCATCTGTATGCGATGTTCAAGATGGCGTAAGTTTTTATAGGCGTGGATGAGTTCTTTTTCTTCTTGGAGGGGGATGATGTTTACAGTCGCCAATATTTTTAGAGCTTCAACAGTTTTAGGGGTGCGCAATTGATTGTTTTTCCCACCGGAGATGAGTTGATGGATTTGGGTGATAAATTCAATCTGCCTAATTCCCCCTTGACCCAGTTTTAAATCAAACCCTTCGATTAATTTGGTTTTTTCAAGTGTGTTCGTGATCCGGTTCTGGATAGAGCGAATGTCGGCAATTGCCGCATAATCAAGATATTTGCGCCAGATAAAAGGGCGTAAGCGATTTAAGAAAGTTTGACCGATTTGCAAATTCCCCGCTATAGGGCGGGCCTTAATAAAGGCGGCGCGTTCCCAGTTTTGTCCGTGCATCTCATAATAGTTCTCAGCTGCACTCATAGAAATACATATGGCGGAAACACCCGGATCAGGGCGTAACCGCAAGTCTGTTCTGAAGACATATCCATCTACGGTTTGATCGCTTAATAAAGCCACCATATCACGAATAATCTGTGAGGAGACTTTTCCCGCATCTTGCTCGGGTGCAACTTTAATTGCGTCGCGGTCGTAGATAGCCACTAAATCGATATCGCTAGAATAGTTTAGTTCACCAGCGCCATGTTTGCCCATGGCGATAATGCAAATGGCGGATTGCGCCGCAGAGGCTTTGGATAAATGCCCCCGTTTTATGCTGGCATTGTGGGCGATGGTAAAGGCAGTGTTAACGCATTGATCTGCAAATTCGCTAAGGGCTTTTACGGCATCCATCACGTCATAGGTGCCGCGTAAATCGTTAATCGCGATATTAAGAGCCGCATGATCCTTGGCATGACGTAGGTGTTTCTTTTGTTCTTTGTAATGAGGGTCTAAAAGCGACGCTTCGTCTAAAAGAATATTGGCGGCTAGGGCACATGATTTTTTGTGACTATCGAAGGGTGATGTTTTTAAGATATCATAAACCCAAGAGGGGTGGCGGTTAATCAATCGGGTTAGATAAGGGGAGCAAGAGCCAATTTTTAAAATTAAATCTGCTTCCTCGTGGGATAATATATCCGCTTTGATAGTTGTAGAATTTATGGTGCTTATAGTGTTTTGAAACTGCTCTAAAAGATGTTCACCGGCCTCACGGTCATGACATAGAGGGGGGCGATGCAGATAATGGGGAGGCGTGGGGGTGTCTGACATTAGGGTCGCCCGTTAATGTGGGGGTTAATGATGATATCTTATGGATAAAGCATTCGATTAATATCCCAAAATAAAAACGCTACCCGTCAGGATAGCGTTTTTATCGTCAAACATAAATATGTTTAAAATGATTAGCAGCCAGCTGCTTCTTTAAGCGCAGATGAAGGCTTGAAGCGTAGGCTTTTTGACGCTTTGATTTTAATCTCTTCGCCAGTGCGGGGATTGCGACCTTTTCGGGCTGCACGTTTTGTAATTGTGAACGTGCCAAAAGTACCAATAGTGTACTTCATTTCTTTTTTGCTTTTTTTCAAGCCAGCTTCGATTTGTCCAAAAACAAGCTCAACAACACGCTTGGCTTCGGCATTGCTTAGGTCACCAGCTTTTGCAACATTTTCAATAAATTCAGCTTTACTCATTTTTTCTTCCTCAAATTGAATGCGGGGGTTAACCCACTTTTAAATCAGTTATTCACTATATTCATGACAAAGGGCTGATTTATGCCAAACTGCAAGAGGGTAAATTGCAAAAATACCTGTTTTTAGCAGGGTTTTATGCATTTTTTTTAAATCAATCGATCCGGGGGAAGCGAATCATCACTTTTAAGCCTGTTGGTGTGTGTTCGGGAAAGGCTGAATCCAGTGTTAAAGTGCCGTTATGGGCCCTTACAATGGCTGATACGAGGCTTAATCCAAGGCCACTTCCAGGAGTGGTCCGGCTTTCTTCAAGGCGTGCATAACGCGCTAAAACATGCCCTCTCTTGTCTTCGGGGATGCCCGGACCGTCATCTGAAATGCCAAGATAGACATTGCTCTTTTTATCGACCCTAACATTGATCTCGATTTTTTTACCCCCATCGGCATATTTAATTGCATTGTCCAATAGATTGGCAATGGCTTGGGATATAAGGGCGCGTGAGCCGTTGACTTGGGGGACCGGCGAGGTTTCTAGATCAAGCTCGAAGCCGGCTTCCAGGGCCGCTGGCTCGTAAAGCTCTACCATTTCTGTTGCGATTTCCGCCACATTAACGGGTTCTCTGGTGCCGGTGACCTCGCCGGATTCAATACGGGCAATAGAGAGTAATTCGTTAAAGGTGGTGATCATATTTTCTGCCTCGTGCAATGTGGCTTGCAGGGCTTGATCTTTTTGTTGGTTATCGCCTTCAATCGCGCTGGTTAGGCGGTTGCGCATGCGCGTAAGGGGGGAGCGTAAATCATGGGCAATATTATCACTGACCTCTTTCATACCTGTCATCAGCCGTTCGATCTGGTCCAACATCGCGTTCAGGTTCGAGGCTAGTTGTTCCATTTCATCACCGGCGCCCGTGAGGGGAATGCGTTGGGCCAAGTCACCTGCGCGAATGGCCTTGGCGGTTTTGTTCATGGCATCAACTTTTCGCATGAGTGAAAAACTGAAGATAAGCCCAATGACAAAGCCCATGAAGATTGTCGCAAAAGCAATACGGGTGATCACTCTTGATAATGAACTTCTTAAATCTTCGCGGCCCGTTACATCGCGCCCGACAAAAATAATAAAGGCAGGGTCTGCATCTTCAGAAGGGCGGAATTGGCGAACCTTTGCCACTGCAGTGCGACTTGCCACACCGGTTACAACATCGTCCGCATTCAGACGACGTCCATCATAAGTAAATTCGAACAAATCATCTCCGGCGGCTAAAGCTTGGGGGGGGAGTGAATTTAAATCCCCTTCCAGACGAACGCCGGTTGACGCCACAAACAGCATATAAATACTATCGTCTTGCCACGCGACACGTTGGCGGATAACTTCGCGAAAGCCGGAAGCTGACCGTTCTGCATAGACGCTGGCGAGTAAGACAATCTCTTCGTCAATAATGCGCTCGGTTTGGGCATCGGACACATCAAAGATCGCCCGATATCCAGCTATCCCCAAAAGGGCAACAGCCGCCGAGAAAAGCACCCCGTAAATAACGGTGAATCTAAAGAGAGTAGTGCGGAATATCCGCAAAATATTAATCCACTTCCGAAATTATATATCCAGCTCCGCGAATAGTTTTCAAAAGAGGTTTGTCAAAACCTTTGTCAATCTTGGCCCGTAATCGCGATATATGTACATCTATCACATTTGTTTGGGGATCAAAGTGGTATTCCCAAACATTTTCCAGCAACATAGTGCGGGTGACCACTTGTCCTGCGTGACGCATCAAATATTCCAATAATCTGAATTCACGCGGCTGAAGTTCGATTTTGGTTTCATTACGGCGTACGGTGCGGGTTAAAACATCAATTTCAAGATCGCCCACTTGATAGGCTGTGGTGACATTTGTGGGTGCACGTCGTCGTCCAAGGGCTTCGACCCGAGCCAGCAATTCTTGAAACGCGTAGGGCTTAATGAGATAATCATCGCCGCCCGCTTTAAGGCCGGCAACACGGTCATCCACCTCCCCCAGAGCAGACAAAAATAAAGCGGGTGTTTCATCGCCATTGGTTCGTCTGACACTAAGCAGGGATAGTCCATCCATTTTGGGTAACATGCGATCGATAATATAGGCGTCATAATCACCCGCATCGGCCATATTTAACCCTTGTGACCCGTCGATTGCGTGATCAATCGTATGTCCCGCATCGCGTAACCCCCTTGAGAGAAACGCCGCCGCTTCAACATCATCTTCAACAACTAATATGCGCATGGTTTCACCTAATCCTTATTGCTAATTCAAAGTGCTCCTCAATTAAGGTCATTTGAAGCTGTGTACTGACAAAGGTAAAATTACATTCTTGTCATAATTGATTATTATGACGTTGTGACATGGTGGGGGGGCAAAACAAACACCCGATACAAATAACCCTGCTGATCACAGTTAGATCGAGCAGGGTTTGTGATGGGTAATTTTTGAGGTTTGCTTATTCGTCGTCTAAACGAAGTGCCCCATATTGTTTCACACTACCGCGTTGTAAGCGTAATAAAGCGGTGGACTTTTTTGCTTTTTTGGCTTTTTCAAGTTGTTTTTCCAGCTCGGATGGAGATGAAATTTTCTGGTTGGCAACTTCAAGAATAACCACACCCGGTTGTAACCCCGCGCGCTGGGCCGGACTATTTGGCTTGACGCCGGTTACGACAACACCTTCTGCATCTTGGGGTATACGGAAGCGTTCGCGTGTCTCGGCGGTTAAGTTGGAAACCCGCACGCCCAAAGTCTCGGCTGATGTTTCTTCTTCTATCTCAGGAGTGATTTGCGCCACTTGCGGATCATCATTACGTTCGCCCAAGGTGACCGTTAGGTTTTTTGTGGCCCCGTCGCGGATAAGTCTAAGTTTTACTTTGCGGCCGGGGGGATAGTTTGCAATCCGGCGTGATAAATCATTAGGGCCTTTGACTTCGACGCCGTCGACCTGGGTGATGACATCACTGTCTTGTACACCGCCATTGGCTGCTGGTGTGCCTGCGATAACTTCGTTTACCAAGACACCATTTGTGTCTTTTAGATCGAGAGCATCGGCGATATCTTGTGAGACAGGGGCAAGGGCAATGCCCAACCAACCACGGGTAACAGAACCTTTTTCAATGAGCTGGGCCACAGTTTGTTTGGCCGTTGCCGCAGGAATGGCCAAGCCGATGCCAACGCTACCACCATTAGGTGAGTAAATGGCAACATTTACACCAATAACGTTCCCACTCAGATCAAATGTGGGGCCGCCGGAATTTCCGCTATTAATGGCTGCATCAATTTGAATAAGATCTAGATATTGTTGCTCGCGGTTGCGCCCGCCAATAGCGGAGACGATGCCCGTGGTGACAGTGCCGCCAAGCCCAAATGGATTGCCAACGGCAACAACCCAATCCCCCACCCGTAAATTAGAATCTGGAGCGAAAGAAACAAAGGGTTGTTTGACATTATCCTTGATTTTAAGAACTGCTAAATCCGTCACTTCATCACTGCCGATAATTTCGGCGTCAATTTCTGTACCGTCGGCAAGACTGATTTTAACGGAAACCGCATCTGCGATCACATGATGGTTGGTAACAATGTGGCCTTTATCATCAATAAAAAAGCCAGACCCCTGGGCTTCTGCTCTGCGCACGCCATCGTCTTGAAAGGGATCGCCAGAACCTTGTTCGCCGTCAGGTTGTGTTGGCAGGTTAAAAAACCGCTCAAACCCCGGGGGTATATTGCGGGGGCGGCGGCTTGTTTGCACCTCGCGCTCTACCAGAACACTAACAACAGCCGGGCTTATTTTTTCCACTAGATTGGCAAAAGATAAAGTGCCTGCATCATTCGTAAAAAGCTGGGGAATACGTTGGGTGGCACTTGCCTTTGCAGCGATATTTGCCCCTGCGGTGAAGGGTAAAACATTCTCGGTTGCATTGTCGCTTGATGTGGAACCACTGGATAGAGAATAGCTGGCAGCAACAGCATCTGATTGTTTTGTGCCAAGAGCCGATACGCTAAGTGCACCGATGGCAACACCGCAAAATAAGATGGGGAGAGGTGATTTTATAAATCGTCTTTTAGGTGCGGGGGACGGTGCTATTGTTTCAGATATCGGGTTGTCTGGTTTTGTATCGATCTTGCTACTCATAAGTTTATAAACCTCTTTGCTTATCTATGACTATAAAATAAGCGCCCTTTCGCTTTTTACTACCCTAAAATGTGGGCATTATCGTGGCAATACATATTTGTGATGTGGGCGTGTGTTTTTATGGCCTAAAACTATTTAGAATGGAATTCAGTGTGGTTATGGCGGCGGCGTAATTCCATAAGAAAATAGGCGAGTTCCGTGGATTTTAAACCATTGACGGGCGGTTTTGGCATCAACGTCTAATTCAGCCAATAACCGCCAATAGGCTGGTGAATGATTGAGGTGGACCAAATGGGTGCATTCATGGGCGGCCACATAATCAAGGATATGTGCAGGCGCCATAATCAGCCGCCAGCTATAAGATAAGGTCCCATCTTGTGAGCATGAGCCCCAACGGGTGCGGGTGTCCCCAATCCGGATTTTTCCTCTTTTTTTATTTAACCGTTCTGCATAATAGTCTGATTTTAAGGTGAGGATACGTTTTGCTTCATGTTTCAGCCAGTCGGTGAGACGGCGATTTAGATGTTCTTGTTCTCCGCCTATATATATTTTTGCTGAGCTGGTTGAGCCGGTTACTTTGCCTGAACTGTCAAGAATGTCTGAACTGTCAAGATTGCCCGAACTGTCAAGATTGTCTGCACCCATTAATGATGTGCAGCGGATGGGGGTGCGCGGGCCGCCGTCCCGAATAATTTCATGGGGGATGCCGCGATAATAACATGAGCCACCTTCTATAAAGGGGTGGGCTGTGGGCCCCGTGCCGAGCTCTTTCTCAATCCAAAGGCTTCGTTCCTTGGCGAATTTCAATGCATCCGGCAGGGCGCGTTTTGACGGTGCCGTCACATGAACAATCCCTGTGATGGAATCCACCCGCAATATCAATCGTTTGGCGCGACGGTTAATGCGTGCATTAACGGGCACAATTCGATCGCCTAACTGAAGCTGTGTTTCGATAATGGAAGGTGATGCCATAATTAAGAAGTGAGGTTAGAAGTGAAATTTAGATATAGGCGGTTAACAAACCTTATAATGGATGCCGTAAAACAGGCTATTAAAATGGGTCGCGCCCCTGATGATATCAGTGTTTTGGCGCCTTGGCGGCTTTTTTTGGCTTTAAAGTTTAACTTTATTATCTGGGTCTTCTCGCCCGTTTAGGCTCTTACGCGATAAAAGTGACTATAATAATCGTGATAGATATTTTGCCCTAATGAACTTTGACAAGGTTAACGATGCCCGAGTTTTCCACAATTCTATAGGGGCTGTCTTTACTCTAGCTGGAATCGCGCTTTAAATTTAGGGGCATATAATCTCATAATGGGCAATAGTAGATAATGGCTGGTAAAGCGACGGTTGAGAAAGCCGCACATAAAACATCCCAGAATAAAGCACCCCAGAGCGGACCAACCCCGATGATGGTGCAATATCTTGCGATTAAAGAGCGCGTGCCCGACGCGCTTTTATTTTATCGGATGGGGGATTTTTATGAGTTATTTTTTGATGATGCGGTCAAAGCCTCGGCGGCACTTGATATTACCCTGACCAAACGGGGAAAAAATCAGGGTAATGATATTCCCATGTGCGGTGTGCCTTTCCATGCCTATGAAAACTATCTGGCGCGATTAATCCGCCAAGGATTTAATGTTGCTATCTGCGAGCAGATGGAATCCCCCGAGGAAGCAAAAAAACGAGGTCATAAATCAGTTGTTCAACGTGATATCGTCCGTATCGTGACCGCTGGTACTTTGACTGAGGATAGTTTGCTGGATGCGCGTAGTAATAATTTTTTAGCGTCTCTTTCTGTCATGAATAAGGGGGGTGAGGCTGCTTTGGCATGGGTGGATGTTTCTACGGGTGAATTTTGCGTGCGGGAGACAAATCTGCAAACCGTGCGGGCGGATTTGGCGGGGCTTGGTGCACGTGAGTTGAT
>CALLPQ010000148.1 GCA_938015425.1 uncultured Parvularculaceae bacterium
TTAAATGTCCTTCGGATCGGGCCAAATGGCCTGCTCACTTTGTTGCAAGCCTTTGAAAGTGAATAACACTTCCTGCAGGCTTGCGCCTCGTGATCAGGCCATTTGACCTCGACCAAAAGCACATTCTAATTGGATACAGACCCTAGTATGAAGGCCATTTTGCATCGTAATATTGGTTTTGTGGTGAGAAAAACCCATAAAACCAGTGCTAGATATTGTTTAATATCATTTAATCAAGCGCTCTTTAACTAATATCTCCTAGTGTAGTGCCTATCAATTATGCAGCGAATGTTGGGTGAGAATGCAGACAGCTCTAGAAGATAAGTTAACCACTGAAGCAACGATCTCTGTTGCTGGTGTTACCAGACATAACCGGTTTTTCATTGTCGGTGCGTTCACATTAGGCCTGATTGCAATTGTGGGATTTAAGGTCGGTATTATTTGGGGCTTAATCTCGGTCATTATCGGCATTTTTCGCTCCCGTTTAGAAAGAGAAAACGCCAGTGAAAAATCATTGCTAAACCCTGTTAAAAAGCAAAATAAAGTTCTTTCTTATATTAAAAATGACAGTGCTTATTTTATTATAGCGGTTTTGAGCGGGTCACACTTATCGGCGGCGGCCCTTTTAGGGTTTTATTCTGGTTCGGCGTATGCTTTGGCGTTTGCTTTAACATATTTGATGTGCGGCCTGTTCATGGTGGTGATCCATTATAAGGGACGTAGAAAATATCTGGTGGCTGTTACAATACCTTATATGCTGGCATATTGCTGGATTTTTGCCAATGTCATGAATACGCCAAACGGATTGGCAGCTTTGGCGTGTGCTGGTGTCAGTCTTACGACGATGATCTATGCATTGCGATTTAGTTTTAGTGTGGAACATGTTCTTAAAAAGCATGAAAGTGAGCGCGAAAAATTTATTTCAGATCTTAAATCAGCCCGCGAGAAAGCGGAGCGGGCATCCGATGCGAAGTCAATGTTTCTTGCTAATATGAGTCATGAGATCCGTACACCTATGAATGGTGTATTGGGCATGGCGGAGCTTTTAACCCAAAGCCGATTGGATGACCGGCAACGGATTTTTGCAGATACCATTCATAAATCCGGACTTTCCCTATTAACAATCATCAATGATATACTTGATTTCTCGAAGATTGAAGCCGGTAAACTCGAGCTTGATTATAGTCCGTTTGATTTGCGCAATTCGGTGGAAGATGTTGCGGCGCTTATGGCGTCACAAGCGCAAGAGAAACAGTTGGAAATGGTGGTTCGGTTCCAACCGGATTTACCGAGCCGGTTTGTGGGTGATGGAGGGCGTATTCGCCAAGTAATGACCAATTTGGTCAGTAATGCGGTAAAATTTACCAGTGAAGGTCATATTTTAATCAACGTAAAGGGCCAAACCCTTCAAGATGGGCCGAAGGGCGAGCGGGTGGCCTTATGTATCGAAGTCAAAGATACTGGAATTGGTATTGAAAAAGGTAAAATACAAAATATTTTTGATGCCTTTCAGCAAGCGGATACGACGACCACGAAGGAATTTGGGGGTACCGGATTGGGACTTTCTATTTCTCAATCCTTGATTGAGGCGATGGGCGGAAAGATTGGCGTGAATGCGCAGAAAGGGGAGGGGTCAACCTTCTGGATAAAACTTGATTTGCCCATTAGTCACGATCAAATCGTCGAAGAGGATATCCAGTTTGATGTGATGGGGCGCAAGGTTTTGATTGTTGATGATAATGATGTGAACCGTGAAATCTTGGAGGAGCAATTAAGCTCTTGGGGGTTTGCCCCCACCACAGCAAAAAATGGAGAGCACGCCCTAAAAATTTTAAAAGATGCGGCCCAAAAGGGAGACTATTTCGAGTTGGGGATATTGGATTATCAAATGCCTAGAATGAACGGCGAGACCTTGGCCGGATTTATCCGTGAGGATAAAAGGTTTGATGATATGCATTTAATGGCGTTAACCTCGGTGGATAGACCCGGATGTTCCAAATTATTTACGACTATTGGTGTGCAAGGTTATCTGGTCAAGCCAGTCCGGTCTGAACTGTTATTTAAAACTATTGTTGAAATCTTGAACAAGAAAGAGGACGATGGAGATGCTGCATCGACGCAAACTGATCATCGACCTCAATCATTAAAAGAAAAAGTTACGCCATATTTAGTGGAAAAAACAAAAATTCTGCTTGCGGAGGATAATCCGGTAAATCAGTTAGTGGTGCGGCACATGCTGGATGCTAACCGTTATGATTTGGTGATGGCTAATGATGGTCAAGTGGCCGTGGATATCTATAAAAAAGACCCAGCAACATTTGATATGATATTGATGGATGTCTCTATGCCTGTGTTAGACGGAAATAGCGCCACTGATCTCATTCGTAAATTTGAAAATGAAAACGATCTTGAAGCGATCTCTATTGTTTGTTTAACAGCCCATGTGATGGATAGTGATATCCAGCAAAGTCGTAACGCCGGCATGAATGATTATTTGTCTAAGCCGGTTCAAAAGCAAAAACTTGAAAGTGCCATTGCAAAATGGAGCCGAGACCGCGCTCCCAATGCAAAAAAGGCGTCGTCATAAGTGGTGATAACTAAGCTAGCTTTTCCATATCTTCGTCGGAAATATCGAAATTGGCATAGACATATTGCACATCATCAAGATCGTCTAATGTGTCCATTAGTTTCATCACGCTTTCGGCTTTATCGCCTTCAACCTCTATCAGGTTTTGTGGCTTCCATATGAGGCGTGCTGAATTGGGTTGGCCATAGGTTTTTTCCAGTTCAGCCGCGACTTGGGCGAGTTGATCGGCAGCGCAATAGATGACGTGAAGGTCTGGTGCGGATTCTACATCTTCCGCCCCCGCTTCAGTGGCAGCTTCAAATACGGCTTCTTCATCAGCGATGTCCCCATTATATTCAATAGATCCTACTTGATCGAACATAAAAGAAACGGAGCCGGTTTCGCCCAGATTGCCGCCTCGCTTGGTAAAGGTAGAGCGCACTTCACTGGCAGCGCGATTGCGATTATCGGTAAGGGCTTCGACGATAATGCCAATGCCGCCCGGTCCAAACCCTTCATAGCGAATATCTTCTAATATAGCGGCGTCGGCGGCGGTGGACTTTTTGACGGCTCGGTCAATATTATCTTTCGGCATGGATTGCGCCTTGGCAGCGGCAATGGCGAGACGCAGTCTTGGGTTAAACTCGGGATCAGGCGCGCCCATTTTTGCGGCCACGGTGATTTCTTTAGAGAGTTTTGAAAACATTTTCGAGCGTTTTGCGTCCTGACGCCCTTTTCGGTGTTGAATATTTGCCCATTTGGAGTGGCCAGCCATATGTAATTCTCGCTATATATTTGTGTGACGGTGTTGCCTTTGACAGATTTTTCTATGGCATTTACCCCAAGCAGTATAGGCATATCAAGGGCTAGAAAAAATGAATGTGAGAATATTATGACTGATTTATCTGGAAAGACCATTTTAATCACTGGTGCATCAAGGGGAATTGGCGCGGCAACAGCTTTATTGTGTCACGAACGGGGGGCAAAGCTAGTTCTGCATGCTAGTCAGGCCAGCGAGCAAACGCAGGATTTAACCCAGACATTGGGGGGGGACAGATTTGTTTTTGAAGACCTACAAAAGGCAGGGGCTGGGCAACGTTTGTTTCAAAAAGCTTTATCCGTAAGTGACGGTGTCATTGACGGGGTGGTCAATAATGCAGGAATTTATTTGCCAACCTGGTTGGATCAAAAGGATACTGCCGCCACCATAGAAGATGATTGGGAATCAAATTGGGCAAAGACCATGGCGGTTAATGTGCAAGCGCCTGCTGATATTTGCCGCGAGGCGGTCGTCCATTTTAGGCAACGGGCAAAAAAAGAACAATGGAGTAAACCGGACCAAGGGGGCAGTGTCATCAATATAGCATCGCGGGCGGCACATCGGGGCGACGGACCCGACCACGCTGCTTATGCCGCATCAAAAGGGGCGGTTTTGGCGATGACAAAAAGTTGGGCGCGGGGTTTGTCTGGAGAAAATATTTATTTTTATGCAATTGCGCCGGGGTGGGTTGAAACTCGCATGGCGCCGCAGGATATCGAAGCCCGAAAAAAAGCAGTTGATGAAATCCCCCTTGGCCGTGTTGCACAGCCCGAAGAGGTGGCGGAACTTATTGGTTTTCTTCTGGGCGGCAAAGCAAGCTCGTCTGTGGGGTCGACTTTTGATATTAATGGCGCAAGCTATGTCAGGTAATTTGTTGTGATACTTCAGAGCCTGAATTAAAAACCTAAGAGAGCTATGATAGGTTGTTAATCAGACGTTTGTTCCCCCATATTCATACGGCTGTGGCTCTGCTTTTTAAAGACTAAGAGCCTATGTCAAAAATCGCTTTCTGGATTAAGCGCTTAGGCCGCCTTTTTATACAGCTTGCGGATTTCCGGTATTTCCTTGCGGGTCGCTTTAAAGGCTTGCTGGAGTGGTGTTTTAAGATCTTCAATCTCTCCGAGGTCAACATTCTCATGGGCTTTCGTTTCGATCAATGTGCAAATACCGGCCAGTTCACTAGCGCCAATATTTAAGCTCATTGATTTTAAAGCATGGGCGGCCTTTTTGAGGGCGTTATGATCCCCGTCATTGAATGTTTTAATAAGCCCTAGCATGGCTTCTGTGCCGTGGGATTCAAATAGGTCGAGCATGCGATCAATGAGGTTTGAATTTTCTGATTGCATTTCCAGAATCTGGTTTAAAACGGAATGGTCAAACATTTCCCGCTTTTCATTTGAAACAGTTTCTTTTTTGCCTCCACTGCCTGCGGATTTGGCTTTTGTATTTGTCGTCGTTTTATCTACAGGTTTTTTGGGTTTCGAAGCTTTTGGAGGCTCTTGTGTTTGGTGATTTTGTTTCTGATCTGATGGTTTCCGCGCTGT
>CALLPQ010000149.1 GCA_938015425.1 uncultured Parvularculaceae bacterium
CCAATCAAAGGTTGGCTTTTTAGTGGTAAGGTTGATTGCGCCCACAGACACGTTTTTACCAAATAGGGTTGATTGCGGACCACGAAGAACCTCAGCACGTTCAAGTGTCGGTAGATCAAGAATGGAAGATGCGGAGCGAGAGCGGAATACGCCGTCCACAAAAACACCAACAGCACTTTCAATACCTGGATTGTTAGCCCCGTTACCGAAGCCACGAATTAGAAAGTTTGTTTGGGATGAGTTTTGTAATTGCGTCACCCGAAGGGAGGGAACTGTTGTCTGCAAATCGATGATGTCGATAATTTGCGCTTTTTCAATAACATCACCATCAACAACACTAACCGCAATGGGCACCTCTTGAAGGGTTTGTTCCCGTTTGGTGGCACTAACGATGATCTCATCTTGATTTGTGCTTTGCGCATAAGCGGTGGTTGTGGCCAGAACGGATAGAGCCGCACCTGACATGATGTATTTTGTGAAGCGGTTCACAGTATTTTTATTGGCTGACATTTTTCTTCCCTATGTGGTTGATATTTGATCATTTTATCATGAATGATTTTTATATTTATACGCTTTTATACTTTGAGGAATAATATTTTAGAAGGGTTTATCTATCTCCTGTTTAACTGAATTGTCTTAATAGACAGTCGTTACTTCTTTGTTTATGCCACTATTAGCTCGTTCAACCCGATATTGGGCAACCCGATATTGGGGTCTACCCGTTTGTTTTCGGGTTGGGACCTATGAAACCAGTCTAATCACTAGCTTAAACATTTATCCTTACAGTTTATTAATAGCGCCTAGATTGCAATAATATGAACTGACTCTTATATACAAGAAGTAGGAAATGTGATAAAATTACAACGAATTTAGAGTTATATGCTAAAAAATGCATGAATGTGTTAAAATATTTAAATAAGTTCAAAAGACTAGCATGAATTGGTGTGAATTGAAAAATACCCAAATTGTAGATTTGTTTAATAGGGTTCGTTGCAATTTTGAGTGTGTAAAAGTGATTCTTTTATAACCGATAAAAGCGCCGGCAGGAAAATTGTGTTGGCTTAAAATATATTCTGAATTTTTACAGAATCGGATTTTATAGAACAAATTATGTGATACGGATTTTCAAATAGGGTTTTTATTTTTGATGCTTTTAAAAAAGCCATAATTGCTCTTAATAGATGCGTCTAACTTAAAATTTAACCTACAGATTTGGGTAACAAAAATTAGGCTACAAAAATTTGAATAGTAACGTTGAGATATGGGTCGCCAATACAGTTTAAGGGCCATAGTTTCTGGGATGAGGATTTTCATGAGGATTTTCGGTATGAGATTGTTTTTAGGGTTTACATATCTGGTGAGTGTTTTTGCCGTTTTTGCCATTGATGCCCCTAATGCACATGCTTTCGGGAAAAGGGAAAAAGCGGAGCGGTTAGTCGCCGATGCTGCCAAAACCTTAAACTATTTTGCCAATGAATCGAGCTTAACCGGATTATGGGACACCGCTGATGATGCCAAGGCCATTATTATTGTGCCTGATTCCTATCGTGCCGGTTTTATTGTGGGTGGGTCTGGTGGCAGGGCTGTGATGGTCGCACGCAATGATGATGGTTCGTGGTCTGGACCGACATTTATTGCCCTTGGGTCTATTTCTTTCGGGTTTCAAGCAGGCGGAGAGATATCTGAATTGGTCTTGCTTGCCATGACCAATCGCGGAAAAGAAAAGCTTTTATCATCGAGTGTGAAATTGGGCGGCGATGTATCGATTGCGGCCGGACCTGTGGGGGTTGGTGCCAAAGCAAAAACCACAGATATTCTAGCCTTCAGCCGCTCGCGCGGTCTTTATGGCGGGATTAGTCTGGAAGGAAGCGTTTTAAAAACGCGTAAAAACTGGAACAAGGCCTATTACGGCAAAAATGTCTCTGCGGTGGATATTGTTTATCGTGGAATAGAAGACCGACCCGCTTCCCTGCCTTTGCGCCGCGCGGCTTTCGCGCTCGCCAATAAAAGCCAGAGTTTAAGAGAGGGGGCTTTGCAATCGCAATCAGGCGCCAGAACAAATGTGAGAACCAATGCGGGTATTAATGTGGAAACTGGTGTTCCTGTTCAAGGCACGGCTTCCGGTCAGGGGAGGCAACCTGCGCCATTAAGACGTGAGGGATCAATTTCTCCCCCAGCACAACGCTATGATGATGATGCGGTTTATGGTGCCCCGATTGGTTCCCCAGCGCGCACGCGCCGATCAGGTGGTGGCGGAAACTAATCGCTAATGACTTATAAGGTTTATGGGGAACACGGAAAAAAGGATATCGCTCTAGAAAGAAAGAGTGTTGAGGAAGATAGGTTATTATCGCCCTCTGCGCAGCGAAACCGCGATATTATTCGTG
Source organism: uncultured Parvularculaceae bacterium (assembly GCA_938015425.1). GTDB lineage: Bacteria > Pseudomonadota > Alphaproteobacteria > Caulobacterales > Parvularculaceae > CALLPQ01. The sequence continues at coordinate 2,388 of CALLPQ010000149.1, forward strand.
AGTGTTTTCATAAAACCATGCCTTCCCAAGGAACAATTTTAGAGATTGCATCTGGAAGTGGTGAACACGGTGTGCATATTGCGTCAAGCTTGCCCGATATTTATTGGCATGGGGGCGACCCTGATGAGGCTTCGCAAAAATCTTTAGCGGCTTGGACGCAGCATTTGGGGTTGAAAAATATGCATAAACCTCATTCCATCGATGTCCGCAAATCCCATTGGGGTGAAGTTGAGAATATGCAATTTGATGGCATGATGTCCGCGAATATGATTCATATAACCCCTTTTGAAGCATGCATAGGGTTATTTGCTGGTGCAGGACGGTTATTAAAATCTGAGGGATTATTATTTCTATACGGACCGTTTAAACGCAATGGCGAACATACAGCAACTTCCAATCAAAGTTTTGATGAAAGTTTGAAATTGCGTGATGCGCAATGGGGGGTGCGTGATCTGGAGATTGATATAGAGCCGCTTGCAAAAAAAGATAATTTAGTCATTAAACAGATTATCCCGATGCCAGCAAACAATCTGGCGGTATTGTTTGAAAAATCATCATAAAATATTTGAAGGCAATCGATATTTTAATCCTGCATGGCCGGCTATAGCCATCTGATTTTTGATACATGACAAATGTCACCTTTTGGGTATGAGATTTGTCAATTATCAAAGCAATAAAGTTTTGCCATTATTCCCCCATCTTGTCCGGTAATTGTTTGAGAGCCTAAAGGGAAAAGCGAGATAAGATATAAAAAGCTGTGGATCAGACGTCAGTTTGCCCCACCTCGTTACATCTCAGGCTCTCACTTTAAAGAATCAGAGCCTAAAGGGAAAGCGAGATAAGATATAAAAAGCTGTGGATCAGACGTCAGTTTGCCCCACCTCGTTACCCCTCAGGCTCTCACTTTAAAGAATTAGAGCCGTAATCGTGTGAAGTTGTTGAAATGAATGTCTGATTTACAACCTGTTGAAGGTGTTTAACGATTTTTGTACCAGGCTCTGAAGGGAATAAATGATGACAATGTCTGCCTCCGAACCGATTGTACTACAAGCCAATCAGGTGACGAAAAAATATGGCGCTTCAACAGCGCTTGATGGTGTGGACTTGCAGATTAATCAGCCGGGGGTACACGCCATATTAGGGTCCAATGGAGCCGGAAAAACCACTTTTAT
>CALLPQ010000150.1 GCA_938015425.1 uncultured Parvularculaceae bacterium
TTCTGCTCCAGTAGTACTTATGCCTTGTGATTACTACAATGTAGGGGAGAGCCCAATGGGTGCTCCTGGAGATGATGGTACACCTGATGGATCACAAACAGTTGTTGTTGGAACAAATGATGTTCCTGATAATGACTTCAGTATCCAACAGCCACCAACACCTGATACATTTGTAGAGCCAACACAACCAAATCCTGGTGGAATGACTTCAGTGCCTGTAGATCCTACAGACTTTGGAGGAACTGATCCAAGTACTGGTGGTCAGATTGATGAATTGCACATCTGTGCTTTCCCATCAAATGCTGAGAGCATCACAATAAACGGAACAACATACACAAGTGCTAACTGGCCTGCCGCTGGAGTTACAATTCCAACAAATGCAGCTGGTGAGCCAACTCAAGCAATCAGTGTGAATCCAATCGACGGTTCAGTAACAGTAGGAATTCCTTACAGTGTTACAGATAATGGCGATGCGACTTCATCTTGTACTGGTATGGTAGAATTACCATTCTGTGAGTCAATCACTTTTACAGACGATGCAGTTTGTACTGGCGATGTATTTGACTTGACAAGTGTTGAGCCTGCTGGTTTAACTGGTGGTGTATGGACTGAAGGTGCAGCAGCGGTAGCTGATGCTACAGCCGTAGACGCTGGAACATATGACTACAGTGTAACAACAGCGAACGGATGTACAATCACAAGTTCAATAGTTATCGATACACGTATTCCTGACTACACACCAACAATTACGATTGCTCCAAGTGCTATTACTGGTCAGTCTAACGTTCGTGTGATTGTGAATATCTCTGAGATAGCTGGTGACCCATCTTGTTCACCTATCTATGTATTCATACCTAAGGATGTAACTCGTTTCAACTTCACTTATGAATCAGCTGCAACAGTAGTTGGAGGAATCGGTGTAGAAAACGCTGCTTGGACTTACTACTCAAGCAATCCAGTATTCCACGTATGGGAGTATACAGGAGCAGCAACATTTGCGGCTTCTAATTCAAGTAACTTCGGATTTATCGGAAGCTACGACCCAAGTAATACAGGGACCGGGGTGGACATACCTCTGGTGGACCAGTTGTCACGCCAGTGGCACAGCTGGGTAGCTATGTATTGACAGGATAACCGCTGAAAGCATCTAAGCGGGAAGCCCCCCTCGAAACAAGTATTCCCTTGAGAGTCGTGGAAGACCACCACGTTGATAGGTCAGGTGTGGAAGCACAGCGATGTGTGAAGCTAACTGATACTAATTGCTCAATTGTCTTGATCGTACTCATGCCTATATATGTAGCTTGTTACATTATAGAGTATGAACAGTTTTAACTCATGCGTGGCGAACGATCCGTATTCGGATTATAACCATTAAATTAGATTATTTGACATTGTAAAAACCATAATAATGCTTGAGAATTTATTATGGTTTCATACAAATCTCGCATTCAGTAACATCGTTTTTGCCGGTCCGGTGGTTATGGCGGGGAGCATCCACCCGATCCCATCTCGAACTCGGTCGTTAAAGTCCCCAGCGCTGATGGTACTACGTCTTAAGGCGTGGGAGAGTAAGTCGCCGCCGGTCCTGCTAAAACGATGTTACAACCCTTAATTATTAAAACGCCCCGACCTTAATTGGCCGGGGCGTTTTGCGTTTTATGCTGTTATTTTTAAAGCCATAATGCATTATTGGATTTGTAAAATAAAAAATGATATTTAATTTTTAGGGGACTAAAGCCTGGCCCGGAAGCGAGAGTAGAATAAATGGTTAAGACAGATTTTCCAAAATATAGTGAAAATAATTATGGTAAAGTTGCTCGTATAACAAATGACGTATACAGACAGGCTTTAACATCTTGGCAGGTGCCAGCCATTAATAAACATATTGGTGACATAACGGGAAAAGTATTTTTGGATATTGGCGCAGGTGATATCATATTAGGCGAAAATCTAGACCAAATAGGCATTCCCGAAAAATTTTATGTTCAAGATTTAAGTAAGCCGTCACTTGAAACAGGTTTGCAGAGGATTGCATCAGCAGGAATAGATACCAGCATCTTTCATGCGCTGGTTTCTGATGATTTTAATTTTGATCAGATTGAACCTGCAGAAGTAGATGCTGCGTTTTCAAATTCGCTTTTTTCCCATCTCAGTATTAATTCTATCCTGCTTTGTTTGAGAAATCTGAGACCAAAAATGAAAACCGGAACGAGTTATTTTAGTTCAATGATCGTGCTTCCTGATAATCGAGAAACCCTAGAATATGATTGGAGTTACATCCCCGGAATAAAAGCTGTTTCATCTGCGATTAAAGACCCATTTCATTATTCGAAAAATAGTATTAAAAATTTACAGAATTACGAAACCGGATTTGAGGTTAAGGAAATCCACGATTATGGACACCCCTTTCAAAAATTAGTTGAATTTAAATGCCTTTGATAAAGCTGCAATTATTGATAATTTGAATGAGCAGAATGATTTTGCGCAGAATGATTTTACTATGACAAAAATGTCATAAAAAAACCCTGTTTTTGTGGTCTTTAGGATTACCTATTTATAATGAGGATTTTTAATCCCCCATTTCGCTACCAATGGATGTTCCTCTCTATTGGTATACTATCCTGCTTGATGCTATAGTCATAAAGTCAAACTTGTTTTGGAGAATTTAAACGTGCGGTTTATATTGGGCATCTTTTTGTTAATGATCATCGCTCTGTTGGGCTTATTGGTTTATGGTCAGATGCTGGAGCCGGATGTCAAGCGCATAGAGACGGAAGTGGAAACCAATGAAAATGATGCATAGAAAAATGGTACTTCACAATCTAAGTTCGATTAGACGTAAACAAGCTGGGCAAAAACGGATTTGGCGCAAAGCTTTATTACCCCGCTCATTCTTATGGTCACTGGGGTTAGTGGCGGCATCTCTTCATGCGGGCAATGGAATGGCGCAATTATCACTGCCGGAAAGCGTCGAACGGAATTCATTACAGGCTGATGCTTTTTCCACGGGCACATTAACGCCGGCGCAAGGGGCTTTGCCTCCAAGCCTGTGGCGAGGTAGTGATCAGGAAACCCTTGAATTTTTATTGGATCATAGCCCGTCACGCCCCGCCTTGCCCGCAATCGGAGAGGCATTACGGCGCACATTATTAAGCTCGTCGTCTAATGATGAAGGTAACAGGGCCAGTAATAATGGAAGCGGTAATGGCCTCGGAGCTAACCAGGAACTAGCTGCCCTTAGCGGCGTTTCCCCTACGGATAATCTAACTTCACTACCGCCATTAGGAAACGCTGTATCGCAATCAAATTCTGCGTTGCAAAACCTTGGTGGGAAAAAACTACTGGCCTTGGTCAATGCTGGCTTTATTGGTGAAGTACAGACCATTGCCTCATTATCAGATGCACCGCAAGGCGACCCGTTTGTGGGGAAGGCTTTGGCCCTCGCGGACTTGTTAAATCGAAACGAGACTCAAGCCTGCCAACGGGGGGCGGCCATCACTGAACAGGGTGGGGATCCTTTTTGGTTAAAACTGCGCGCTTTTTGTTATGTGGTTGCGGGTGAGCGTGATGCGGCTGATTTAACAATGAGTATTTTGCGTGACCAAGGTGCGGTGACGGTTCAAGACGATGAATTTTTAACTGCCATGATTACAGGGGCGGTGCCTGCAAAACCGCTACATCCAAAGACAGCGTTACAATTGGCAGTCGTGCGTCACTTAGAAATACCAATTGTTGCATCATGGGTTAAACAAGCTGATGGCGCCGTTTTAAAGTCGGTTGCCTTGGATAATAGTCTGGATTTGTCGGTCCGCTTGGAAGCAGCCAAATTTGCTTTGGCTATGGGCAATATGGGGACGGTGGATTATTCGAATTTGCTGCTTTCTGTTCCTGTGGAACTAGAGGCTATTAATCAGGCGGCTACGCTTTTAGCGCAAAATCCAAATCAAGCGATGATAGATGCGATTGTCTATCAAGCGGTAAGGTCTATGAACGCGCCCGCATTTTTAAAAGATAAAGCCAATTTGATTGCCGATCATTTGCAAAGCGCCAACGGGTTTGAACATGCCTTTGCCTTAAATAGTCTTTATGCGAATGATGTGCAAAATCTACAGGGTGCGATTGTGCCTCCGCTTCATGCGGGGCTTTATGCGCAATCACGTTTGGTTGTTGGGGATAGTGACGGGGCGGCCCGCTGGCTTTTGAATATGAAGGGTGAGGAGCCCATTACTGCCCTAGGTGAAAGCATTGGGCGTTCCTTTATGGAGCTTACGGGGTTGTTAAACCTGCTTGATCCGGAAGCTGCTGCGGGCGTTGCCCAAAGCGCGAATATTGCGGTGCCGGATTTGTTTGAGGGGCGCGTAACCCAAACGAAACAATTTGAATTGTCGCAAGAGCTCTTATCTGCTGATCTTGTTGAAACCGTTTTTGATGCAGCAATGGGTTTTAGCAATTCAAAGGTCGGTAAAAATCCACCGGCTCGTAAAAAGCAAGGGCAAGCGGCTTTAGCGGCTATTGCCCTTTCAGATATAACTTTAAGTCAGTTAACCTCCGCAGAGGTGGCACCTTTGCACAATGCGGTGACAAATCAGGCGTTTCAAATTGCAGGGTTGGGTGATGTAAGCCACGCTATCTCTTTTCAATCAGCATGGAAAATAATCAAGAACCAGTCGAAACAGGCGGTGCCCCGAATAACACAACAAGCCCCAGTTGAAAATGATGACGGATTTACCCCGAGTTTAAAGCCACGGAGCACTGGCCCGTAAATATTGGCCCGTAAGTATTGGCCGGTAAACGTTGATTTGTTAAAATAGGATTCTAATTGGGGTCTGAATGCTTGAATAAAGTAGCATTTATCTATTCTATTGTGATTTGCCTAAGTGCCTAAACGAAAAAGCGAGTTTAATCATGAAAGATAACCGCTTCATCTCAGGTCTAAGCATCTCAGGTTTAAACGTCTCAGGCTCTTAGCTTTATGGTGTGGAACTGAAGCCGTATGACTATATTGAACCATATGTCTGATTTACGACATGTCTGATTTACGACCTCTTGAAGGGACTTTACGATTTTTGATATAGGTTCTAAAAGAGATTTTTTGAATTTATAAGTTAACAGATTTATAGTGTAGTAGGGGCCATATGCGTACTTATCTCGATTTTGAACAAGCTGTCGCCGACATTGAAGGCAAGATTGCCGAGTTACGCGCTGTTGATAGTAGCGGCGAAGTGGATGTCAGTGAAGAAATCACCCGCTTGCAGTCAAAAGCCAACCAATTGCTGATTGATACCTACAGCAAATTGACACGGTGGCAAAAATCCCAAGTGGCGCGCCATGCCTCCCGCCCGCACTTTTCCGATTATATGAAATTAATGGTGGAAGATTATACGCCATTGGCGGGGGACAGACGATATGGCGAAGATAAAGCCATTATTGGCGGGCCTGCCATGTTTCGAGGGCGGTCGGTTATGATTATGGGCCATGAAAAAGGCTCGGATACAAAATCGCGTATTGAACATAATTTTGGCTCGGCCAATCCGGAAGGCTATCGCAAAGCGATCCGGTTGATGGATATGGCTGATCGGTTTGGCTTGCCGATCATCACACTGGTTGATACGCAAGGGGCTTATCCCGGCCGCGGCGCTGAAGAGCGGGGACAAGCCGAAGCTATTGCGACGTGTACGCAGAAATGTTTAACCGTGGGCTCCCCGATTATTTCTGCAATTGTCGGCGAGGGCGGGTCTGGCGGTGCTGTGGCTTTGGCCAGCGCCAACAAAATTCTTATGCTTGAACATTCAGTATACTCGGTCATATCTCCGGAAGGGTGTGCGTCTATCTTGTGGAATAACACAGACGATAAAGGGGTCAGTAAGGTGGCAGACGCGGCTGAGGCCATGCGTATTTCGGCTCAAGACTTAAAGGAATTGGGTGTTATTGATAATATTATCGAGGAACCCGTTGGCGGTGCGCACCGCGATCTTGCTTTAACTGTTGAGCGGTTGGGGGATGCTATTGAAGCGGCTATTCATGAATTTGATAATATGTCGCCTGAAGAGGTCAGAAAAGCACGCCGTGACAAATTTTTAAATATGGGCCGTGCTGGTCTTGCTTAAAAATGGCAGACCTTGCATAAAAACGGGCGAGTATTCCACGGTAAAATAAACACTTTGTACTGAGCAGTTTAAGTGGGGCAGTTTAAGTGGACCTGTTTTATTTTTGGACTTCTATTTTTGAACTTCTATTTCTGATCTTCTATTTTTGAGATTCTACTTTTGAACAATGCGCCCGGGATAGTTAGCCATTAAACGATAGGCTAGAAACTCCGGACTGGCAGGAAGTAATCCTTCAGAAATAAAAGGTGTTTCAGAAAAATAGGTGAGGGTCATATCTCCCTCAAACGCTGCGCTTAAACCGGCGCCTACGCGGCGCGTTGCATCAAACTTGGTTATGATACAAGAGCGAACGCCAAAGGCGCGAAACGCATGGGCCCAATCTGTATATTCTCCCACATCACCGCTTGCGGGTAGGACCAGAATTGGCTCGGCGCTAATGGCCGTCTGGAAAGATTTTAGGGCAGCCAAATCACCAGCATCATAAGGGCTTATGCCCGGAGTATCTAGAATAACAGCGCCGGTCGGGTTAACCTCCCGCATGATCGTGACAATTTCTTCTGGTGTTTCAGCGGCGTAACATTCAATCGCTAGTTTCTCGCTATAGGTTGCAAATTGCTCTAATGCGCCCGCGCGTCCAACATCAGTGGTGATCATCATGGCACCTTCCCCTTGACTAAGAGCAAGAGCCGCCAATTTAGCCGCGCAAGATGTTTTGCCAGCGCCAGTGGGGCCAACCAGCATAATCGGAACCGATGGCGAGGACCGTAATGGCGAAAAATTAAAACTTTCGGATAAACCAATCCCCATACGGTACAAATCATCATCAACTTGCGCTGTGCGCGCGCCATTTAAGATCATTGTTAGAAGTCGATCGCTAATACCATGAGGGCGCAGTAGATTAACCAAAGATTGGGTTGTTGGGTCATCATGAAAATTTTCATGAGGTTTTTGTTGCCCTGTTAAGCGTTCCCGTAGGTGCGACAATGCGTTTTCGGAAAATTTCTTTTCTAACGGTTCATTCAAGCGCGACCCTTGAGAGGTTGGGTTTTGATTGTCAGGATGATTGAGAGGAAATTGATTTGCGGAAGAGTGCACGGGTGTAACTAAAGGTTTTGAAGTTTCTACTGTGTCAAGGGTGGGAGAGGGTTCAAGATTGGATTGTGTTTTTTCTTCGGGGTTTGTTTGTTGCTCAATAGAATTTTGTGAAGCACCATTATTATGTTCATCAAACTGCTGATCTTGTGTCTCATTAATCTGATTTATAGATGGCGCTTTTTTCTCGGCCTCTGGCGCAGGCTTTTTTGAAAAAAACGAGAATAAGGAATTGCGAGATCGGGATGATTTTTCGTCATCGTCATCATCGTGATTAGGGGCATTTGAATTTTTAGCATCGGCAGCAGCTTGTAGGTGCTCTTCTATATCTAAAGGGGGTTGGTCTGGGTTTGCGCGATAATAAGCTGCTGCGTCATCTTGATTGCCGGCCGTCACTTCAACATCGCCGCTGGGGAGTTGGCGGATGTTTAGCATAACGACATCATTGCCAAAGGCTCGTTTAGCTTTGGCGTGGGCCAGGTCGACATTTGTGGCGATAAATTTTTTAATCACCGTTAATTCCTATCATATAATACAAGCCAAGTCATTATTATAGAGCTCAACAAATGGGGCTGGATTAAATCGAACCTATATTTGTCCTAAATGTTTAAGTTTAGTATGGGGGTGAATTTCGTTTTGTGAAAGTATAGATGTTTGGTTTCTTACTCTTTCCATGATGGATCGTACAAAAGGGCGGCTTTGTGCACTGGTCACAATGGAGGCACTTACCCCAGATGCGGCAGCTTGCTCCAGTTTTTGCAAGCAAGTGGCGACAAACTCTTGAATTTTTGAAGGGGGCATAGCCAGTTGGCGGCTATTTTCATCGCCGATTAATGACTGCTTAAATTCGTCTTCCCATGCTGGTGATAGGGTGATGATGGCGGTTTGTCCTTCCGGGTCAGCTAAGTAGGAACAAATCTGTCGCCCTAATCTTGCGCGAACATGCTCGGTTAAAAAGCTGACTTGGGTTGATTGCGGTGCAGCTTCGGCAATGGCTTCCAAAATGGTTGGCAAGTCGCGGATGGAAACTTGCTCGGTAAGAAGAGATTGCAGGACACGTTGAATGGTGGTGAGGGTTGTGACACTTGGAATTAAATCACTTACCAATGATTGGTGTTTTTCTGGCAGAGAATCTACCAGTTTTTTAGTTTCCGCATAGGATAATAATTGGGGGGCTTCTGATTTTATGGTCTCGGTTATGTGGGTGGTTAAAACTGTTGCCGGATCAACAACGGTTAACCCACTTAACGCAGCGCTATCGCGTTGATTATCGTCAATCCAAAGGGCGTCAAGGCCAAAGGCTGGCTCTTTTGTGGGCTCACCCACCAAAGTGAGGGGGTTGCCTTTTGGATCCATCACTAAAAATTGCCCGGGCCGCAAAGATCCTTGTGCTATTTTTTGTTCTTTAAGGATGATAACATAAGCGTTCGCATCAAGTTTCATATTATCCAGTATACGGATTGGCGGCGTGATAAACCCCAACTCTTGGGCAATAGCACGCCTTAAAGCTTTGATCTGGTCTGTTAATCGCGGGCCATCCGTTACGTTAACAAGAGGCAATAGCCCATAACCAACCTCGATGCGCAATTCATCCATAGCCAGCATTTGCGCGGTTTCTTCTTCCGGGCTGGGAGTGGGGGCTGATATCGTTTCGTCTTGATCGATGGTTTGCTTTTTGTGACGCCCTGTAAAAAAAGCGCCAAGAGCAAACCCGACAGACAATAGCAAGAAAACCCAAAAGGGCATGCCCGGAATAACCGAGAAAATTAATAATACAGCTGATACAATTCCTAGTGCTCTTGGGTATTCGGTAAACTGGGTGGTAATCGCTTTGTTCGCCGACCCTTTTACCCCTGCCTTTGAAACTAACAAACCAGCCGCAATGGAGATAATCAACGCAGGAATTTGGCTAACCAGACCATCCCCAATTGTTAGTAATGAAAATGTTCTCCCCGCATCTGTAACCGACATCCCCATTTGCATGACCCCGATGACGATCCCGCCAATGAGATTAATGAGGGTAATTAATAGACCCGCAACTGCGTCGCCGCGGACGAATTTTGATGCGCCATCCATAGCGCCGAAAAAATTTGACTCATCTTCCAGTGTTTTACGTCGCTCACGGGCTTGGGCCTCCGTGATCAGGCCTGCCGATAAATCTGCATCAATGGCCATCTGCTTGCCGGGCATTGCATCGAGTGAAAATCTTGCGGCAACCTCGGCGATACGGCCAGAGCCTTTAGTGATAACAACAAAATTAACGATCACTAGAATTGCAAAAACAATCATCCCGATAATAGTATTGCCTTGCATAACAATACTGCCAAAAGCTTCGATAATATGTCCGGCAGCGTCCGGACTTTCGCTCCCTCGGGAAAGAATAAGTCGGGTCGAGGCAATATTCAGCCCTAGACGGAGCATAGTCGCGATTAATAATACCGCAGGGAAGGTTGAAAATTCTAACGCTTTACGGGTGAAAATTGCCGTCATTAAAACCATGACCGAGAAAGTGATGGATAATGCTAATAAAATATCCAACACCCAGCTAGGTGCTGGCAATATCAAAAGTGCAAGTATGCCCAAAATAGCGCCGGCAAAGAAAACATCACCATAACTCAGTGCACTTTTGCGGTTTTTTACAACCCAGGAAAGAGCAGAGTTAAGTGTCATTTTGTGCGCTTTCACCGGTAAATTTATGAATTTTCCTGCCTTGATGATAGCGTTTATTGCACTCTTCGATTTTTGCGTTGATGGCTTTGGTCAGGTCACTGGGTGTTTGTTTTAATCCTTCCACATTGACTAAATGGAGTTCGACCTTTTTACCATTTTCTACAAAGCCTTTCCCAGATTTATAGATGATGTTAATCATAGAGCCGAACCCGTGAAGGCCTGCTTTTTGGGTTTTCTTTATGTCAAGTAAAGCAATGCGTTTGCGCACATTATCGTGCCAGAACCACAAATGGTCATTATCGTAATAAACCTTTTCTTTGCGGTTTTTATAGCTATTGATCCGTTTTCTGATCGCGTCTTTTAGCTCATCCAGTTCTATGAATGAAAATTTGTTTTCTTTATATATTTTATAAGTCATTACGAAGCCCCTGATCCAAATGCTCTCACATCGCCGGGCGGCGGTACATGTAATCCGTCATCGGTATATTGTTTTAATTTGTTTCTTAACGTTCGAATTGATATGCCTAAAATATTGGCCGCATGGGTTCTGTTGCCAAAACAATGGTCTAATGTATTGATGATTAAATCCCGCTCTACAGCTGCTACAGTTTTTCCAATAAAAATGCTGCTTTCTTCACTGTCACCAATTTGCTGTGATGATGGCTCGTAAGATCCGGCATGTGATGGCTTGAATGCGGCACCATCAGGCAAGCGGATGGCGTCTTCTTCAATTACATCGCCAGTTGAAAGTAAAACGGCACGGTGAATGGTGTTTTCTAATTCTCTTACATTTCCGGGCCATGAAAAAGAAACAATGGTTGATTGCGCCTGTTTTGAAAGGGGGCGCACCGGACAGGCGTTTAACTTTGCATATTTGTCAGCAAAATGGTGGGCCAGATGTAAAATGTCCATTGGCCGTTTGTGCAAAGGCGGAATGTTGAGATTAACAACATTGAGGCGAAACAATAAATCTTCACGGAAGGTCCCCGTGTTGACGGCCTCTTCCAGATTGCGGTTGGAGGTGGCGAGAACGCGAATGTTCACCGGTATGGATTTTGAACCGCCAACACGATCGACAACGCGTTCTTGTAAAACCCGCAATAATTTTGCTTGCAGGCGAACATCCATTTCCGATATCTCGTCGAGTAAAAGTGTGCCGCCTTCGGCTTCTTCAAATTTACCAATGCGACGGGTCACGGCACCGGTAAAAGCCCCTTTTTCATGACCAAATAGCTCCGACTCAAGAAGGTTTTCTGGAATAGCAGCGCAATTGATAGAGATAAACGGTTTATCAGCACGATTAGATTTTTGGTGGAGATATTTTGCGATAACTTCCTTACCAACACCAGAAGGGCCGGTAATCATGACGGATGCTTCGGAAGGAGCGATTTGATCAGCCAACGCAATAACTTTTTTCATTGCGGGGTCGATCGCCAATAGGTTGCTATTTTCTTCCACCACAGCTTCTAGAATGGCACAAATCAAATCGGCATCAGGGGGCAGGGGCACAAATTCTTTGGCGCCGGCTTTTATGGCCTCAACCGCATTTTGCGCATCAGCCGCAATGCCGCACGCCACCACAGGGAGAACAATGCGTTCATTATCAAGCGACGAAATAAAGCTTGCAATATCAAAGCTGATATCAATCATCACTAAATCTGCGCCCTTGCCTTTGCGCAAGGCACTAAGGGCACTGTCTAGACTGTCAGCAATAGAAACTTTAGCCCCGTGATTGACGGCAATCTGCGCCGCTTTAGACAATTCGCTTGATTGTTGACCTATAATCAGTAATCGCATGATTTGTTACCCGTTAATAATATTCGTGGTTAAAGAGGGGGGTTCGGTTTGGACGATCTCGGTCATGGAAACTCCCAAGCCACCGTCAATCATGATCAATTCACCGCGTGCGACGAGATGGTCATTAATATAAAGGTCGATAGAATCACCAATTTTTTTATCAATATCAACAATGGAGCCCCGCTCTAAATCCAAAAGGGATCTGATATCAATTTTTTTCTTGCCTAAAACTGCCGATAACGTAATGGGAATATTGTTGATATTATCAATGGAAACGGCTTTTGATGTTTCCTCGTGATCACTTTTTAAAACGTCTGTATTTTGATTGTGAAGCACTGGAATATTTGAAAATTGCTCAGCGGTAACACCTGTTGTGACCTGCGTTGTGGGCGCATGTGTTATGTTTGTGCCTATTTCACTTTGATTTATACTTTCAACCTGATCAATATTTTCTATTGAATTTTGTGCGGATTTTTCCATATTTATTCTCTACCTTTACAATGCTTTAATTGATGCGCAGTGAAAATGCTTTCAATCATTGATTTAGCGTCTTGCTCTAATTCTTTATAGTGATGCATGATTGCGCCATCTTCCCATTCAATATAACATTCCCCTACTGATAAATTATTGTCTGGTTTGATTTTTACTTTGACCGTATCAGATTTTACGGTGAGGGATTTGTCAATTCTAGTTTGGTATTTTTCCAGATCATCAGGGTTTAAGTTGAGTGTCAGACAAGCAATGCCGATTTGATCCAAAGATATTTTATCAATGATCGTTCGCGTTAGGGCTTCAACCACATCAACGGTTAAATGATGAGATGTTGTCTTGATGAATGTATGCAAAAAATCTTTTGTCGCTGTCTCGATCTCTTTTTTATAAGTATAAAATTCCTGATTGATAGGCGCGTACGCGGTTTCAAGCGTAGTTGTAATGTTTTCAAGTAAATTTATTAAATGCCCATCTTGTTCTTGTTGGATTTGCGCTTTTGCCTGAAGATGGCCGGCCTGTTCGCCGCGCGCAAAAGCGGCGTCAATGTCTTTTTGGGTAAAGGCTGGCGGGGCTTTCTTTTCAGGTATTGTTGGCGTTGACTTATCAACTAAAGCGGGGACTTGGGCTGAAAAATCGGCAAAAGAAGAAAGGGTGAGTTTTTGAATATGGGGCATCAATAAATTACCTCGTCATCATCTTTTTTGGAAAGGTAAATCGTCCCTTCATCATTAAGTTTCTTTGCGATCTCGACAATTTTTTGTTGCGCTGTATCCACTTCCCGTACCCTTAGTGGGCGCATAATATCGATATCATCACGCAGAATTTTTGCGGCGCGTTCAGACATATTCGAGAAAAATAAATGGCTTAATTCTGATGAAGCGCCTTTAAGAGCGGCCGCAAGGACTGATTTATCCACATGACGTAATAGGATTTGAATATCATGCCCGTCAAGTTGAATAAGATTATCAAAAACAAACATGAGTGATTTTATTTTATGGGCAGAGTCAGGGTTTTTGTTCTCAAGGGTTTCCATTAATTTTCGCTCGGTCGAGCGGTCAAAATTGTTGAATATTTCCGCCATTATTTCGTGCGTATCATGACCATTTGTGTGCGATAATGTGGTTATAAATTCTGTACGCAAGGTGCGTTCAATTTCTTCAAGCACTTCTTTTTGAACCGGGCCAAGGGTTAGCATCCGGTTTATAACTTCTTCCACCACTAGGGCGGGCATGCACGCCATCACCTGCGCGCTATGCTCTGGCTTTGTTTTTGATAAAATAACAGCCACCGTTTGCGGGTGTTCTTTGCTCAAATAACGAGCAAGGGTTTCGGGGTTTACATTGCCTAACTTGTCCCACATGGTTTTACCCGCTGGGCCTTTAATATCTTCCAATATTGTATCAACCCTGTCTTGAGGTAATACATTGGATAATAGTTTGCGTGCTGACTCTGCGCTGCCTGTTATGGGGCCGGTTTGTGAGAAATTATCAACAAACTCCATCAATAGCCCTTCGACAATTTCAGCCGTAATGGAGCCAAGTTTCGAGATGGCGAGAGTGATTTCACGCAATTCTTCATCATCAAAACTTTCCCATAGTGGGCGGCTGGCTTCTTCGCCAAGCGCGAGCATAATCACGGCTGCACGTTCAGGGCCGGCCAGTTTTTCTACGCTGATGGTCGTGCTTTCGCTCATAGGGCTTGTCTAATCCATCGTTTAAGAACAAGGGCCGATTCATCAGAATGCCCCTTAACAATTTCTTGAATCTGGTTGATTGAAGCGGCTCTGACCTGCCCCTCCACTTGGGCTATATTAATGCGTTGTTCAATCAGGTTTGCATTGGCCAGGTTTGCATTGGCATCTGTGGCTGTTTCCAGCGAAGTGCCCGTAGGTGTTAGGGCTATTGTTGAGGAGGTTTGATGCGCCCCATTTGATTGTAGCCCTGTATTAGCCATATCCGGGATCATATCAGGATGGGGGGCACGGCTTATCATGGGTTTAAGGACAAAGATAACCAGTGCTATAGCGATGAGAAACAGCGCGGCTAATTCCGCAATACGGGAAATATTGACATTGTCGAAAATAGATTTTCCAGATGGCGCGGCTGTAAAAGGGGTGGTTGCAGGAATAATAGGGGTAAAGGCGATATCAATAATTTCCACCTGATCACCGCGAGAAGGATTGAAGCCAACGGCTGATTTAATCAAGCTATCAAGGCGGGCAAGCTCTTCAGGGGAACGATTGATGGGATCGCCATTGCTATCATTGGCATTAATGGCAACCGCAACCGATAAGCGTTTAACCACAAGGCCTTCATCGCGAATGGCGTTTCTTATGGTTTTTGTAATTTCATAATTAGTAATTTCCTCAGTGCGCCGATTGCTTGATGTGGCAGCAGCGTTATTGGTTGAGGCGGATTGCTCACCCGGTAAAGCGTTGCCGACACTCACACCGCGATTAGCGGACGGGTTTTGATCATTTGAGCTTTCTTCAACTAAGGTAGAAGACAAAACCACTTGGCTGTCGGGATCAACAATCTCGGCCGTTTCCGTAAAGCGACTAATATCGAACTCACCGGTGACTTGTGCGCGCACATTTTCCGACCCGACGATGGAGCCAACCAGATTGACTATTTTTTGCTGTAACCGGGTTTGGGCTGCGAGCATTCGATCGTTTGAGAGCTCTTCCGCCATAGCATCATCGGTTTTGCCTTGTGCTGATGCTAGTAAATTTCCATTGGCGTCAAGAATAGTAATGTTTTCAGCATTTAATTCCGGTACGGCGGAAGCGGCAAGATTGATGATAGCGCGCACGGTACGGGCATCAAGTTTATTAGCCGATTCGACCATGATTGAAGCTTTGGTATCGGCTTGATCGCGGGTGAATAATGTACGTTCCGGCATTACCAAGTGAACCCGCGCGGAGCGGACATTAGCAATCGAGGATACAGTGCGGGCGAGCTCGCCTTCAAGGGCTCTAAGCCTGTTTATATTTTGTTGGAAACTGGTGGCGCCGAGGGGCTGTTGTCCATCAAAAATTTCATACCCGATACTATTAGAAATAGCGGCGTTTGACCCCGCCAGTGAAACCCTTAGGGAAGAAATTTCATCTTGCGGCACTAAAATCGCAACACGTGATCCGCTTTCACGCATTTTAAAATCTGTTCCTGATTGCTCTAATTGGGATATGATTGTTTGTGCATTTGTATAATCAAGCTCTGAATAGAGCACACTGTAACGGGGTTCGCCAATGCGAACCATAATCAAGGTCAATGCAATAGCAACACCAAGGGTAACCCCGACTATTGCTGCAACACGCCCAATGCCAAACGATTTAAATAACTCTACTAATGAACTCACTCGACCCACCTGATAAATTTACGTGCTCAAGGATGTCGTTTTTTACCTATTAGGATAAAACCATCTTGAACCCGGCAATTATTGCCGATGTGTCGTTAAAAAGTCGTTTCTTTTTTGGGGTTTGCTAAAAAAAACCTGCACATTTTACTGTGCAGGCGATCAGTATCAAGATTTGTTAAGGTTTTATCAACGATATTGTTGAACGCGCGTCGCCCGTAACCCCTTCATACCATATTGTTCAATAGATTTTTGCCACGATAGGAATTCTTCCACTGTAAGAGAATATCGTTCACATGCTTCTTCTAATGTTAATAAACCACCACGAACCGCGACAACAACTTCTGCTTTACGACGGATAACCCATCGTTTTGTTGTGTGTGGC
>CALLPQ010000151.1 GCA_938015425.1 uncultured Parvularculaceae bacterium
AGACCGAAGCTTGCGATCGCTGTATTGCTTTTCTGACGGCGTACGTTGTCGTGGCGCATTCGTGTAAAACTTGTCCCATAAGGCTTTCCTCCATGATGGATCAGAACATATCTTGATTCCATCACTTCCCGGGACTAAACATATGGGAAAATGCACGTCGCTATTCTTTTCATCAAACTATGATGGGCCTACACTATATAAACGGATCATCCCTTCTGATGAGCAGATCGAAACACAACAAGCCCGATGGAATGAACTTCGAGATAAACTAATACAGTACCTTAAAGATAAAACAGGATACAATACTAGCTCTTGGCTACAAGGGTCTTACAAATTCGGCACTCAAATTCGTCCCGTTAAAATTGACGAAGAATATGATATAGACTTAGGCACATATGTTGAATGGGTTGGTGACCCGGAAAACGGAAGCATTTCACCAAAAAAACTAATGAATCTTGTACAAGATTGTCTCTACGATTTTGAAGAAGACAATGATGATGTGATTGAGGTTACGAATATTAAACAGAGATGTTGTCGAATAAGGTTTGAAGATAATTTTCATATAGATGTACCATCATATCATCTTGATCCAACATCAGACCAACGGTCACTTGCAACTAAGAGAAATAGATGGGAAGACAGTGATCCAAAAGCAATTTATCTTTGGTTTAAAGAAAAATTTGATGATTACACGCGGGCGAAAGTTCGACGTCAGATAAGATATCTCAAAACTTGGTCACAATTGAAGTGTGATGAGGATACTAAACCCTCATCCATACTCTTAACAGTACTCATTGCTGAAGCGTATGAAAGACTCTCGCAAGACGAAAGCGCCTGTGATGATGAATGCATTCAGCATATCGCTGAGCAAATATACGAACGACTACAACAAGATACTGAAGTCGTTAATCCCGTCAACGACGACGAAAATATCAATCGCTTGGGTTATGTCGGAACAAATGACTTTTGCACGGCACTTGAAGAGTTCATTGACATTGCTAACCGCGCTAATGAAGCAGAATCAACAACGGAATGTGCTGAAATATGGTCAGAAGCATTCGATCATTTCTTTCCTATTCCGGATGATGATGACGCAAATTCAGAAGCCCAGACTCTGGGAAAATCATTTGATTTTATACCGCAAGTGCGTGTGACCGCCACAACGAAATCTTCACCCCAGAGAACGTTTGAGGATAACAATAAAATTGGTCCAATTCCTAAAAATTGTGACATTAAATTTGAGCTGCTAAATTCCGATGAGCTACCTTGGTTTTCGAAAATTCGATGGATTGTACGTAACAATGGCGAAGAAGCCGATAAAAAAAATGATATGGGCCATTTAGCAGGTAAAGGGTCAGAAGCTAATGAAAACTCAGCATACAAAGGGACACACTACATGGATGTCTCGGTAACAAAATCCGGAAAACTTCTGGGACGGAGACGAATTCCTGTCAAAATTCATGGGCAAGCAATGCCAAACCGCCAACTCCCGCGACGACGTCAATTCGTAAGTAAGTAAATTTATGAAGTAGACTGATCAATACTGTTTACAATTGAACCATTGATAAAATCCGTAATCTCATCGACCATTTTCACACCGCGCATTGAGCATGAGGCTTTATAACGGCGATGTAAGTCAGCTGGGATTTTTACGGTAAAATTTACAAAAGTTGGTTTGTCGGCTTTCTGGGTATCTGGTTTCACAGTATTCCGTCCAGCCAGATTGCCATTTATACGCATAGCTGGTTTCTGGTCTAGGCCGGGGCCCGACTGGATGAAATTTGCTACATCCTCCGGGTTAGGCTGATTGGGGATGGGTCTGTTTTGAAATGTCTTCTTGCTCATAAATCTCCATGATTTCGGTTGATATGTTTTCTATGTCCCGCGCAGCTGGGGAATTTGGTGACCATTCGAAAATAGTTTTGCCCATGGTTAAGCTTTCCGCAAAGGCAATACGTTGATAGACCGCATTTTGCAAAATGGGAGTCTCGTGCTCTGCGGCCATTTCATGTATTTCGCGGCCTAAAACCGTATTGCCGATTTTCCGGGTTACCAGAAAAACGGCTTTCTGGTTTTCTTTGATGATTTTTGCTTGGGCGATTTGCTCAACGGTTTCACCTGCCGCCCAATTAGATGCGCCAGAAGGCTCTATGGGGATCACCACCAAGTCTGACGCAATAATAATCGCCCGCGCTAACTTTTCTGCACGTGGTGGCCCGTCTATCACCACATGATCGTAGTTTTTTGCCAGTTCCATAACTTCGCTTGCCATATTTTCACGAGACAAGGCAATAGTTTGAAAATCGGCTTGGGTTCGCAAGCTTGCCCATGTGGATGCCGTGGCTTGTGGATCTGCATCGATCAACATCGTTTTTGCGCTTGACCGGGCTAACCATGCCGCATAATTTGTAGACAGAGTTGATTTTCCGACGCCACCTTTTTGATTGAGGAATGCTGTAATCATCCCCATAGCCTGTCTGGTTTGGCAGGTATCCGTAAAGCCGGTTTTCTGGTTACCCGTGTTTTATCCACAAGTTTTTTTTATTTCTTTCTTTTCATAGAGCAGTGCTTTCAACACCCGTCTTTATGCATCCTGATGGTACAGAGCACCCCGCAAGGCGCTTCATTACATTTGGCCTTCGCCGCTTTGCTTCGATCTTGAACAGATGCGGGGCTTCTCCTTTGCACCATTGATTGATCTGCATACGGGCATTGAAAGGCAATGCCCAGAATTTAAACAAGAAAGTGAAACTTATGTCAGTAAACGTTAAAACAGAAAACGTAAACGATGCCACGATCCAAGTGCATATCGCCTTTGAGAATGCATCACCCAACCGGCAAAGGCCTAACAATCGCCGGGCCACTCGAAAATTCAACAATGCCGGTTATCGCCACCAACATCAAAAACAAGTCCAGACGGGGAAAAACAGGGCACAGCACCGCTCCACGAGAAAGTTCAAACGCGGTGTGAACAATATCAAGCAAGCCCAACGGCAACGCCCAAAAGCGCTGCCAGCCCCAGGTTCTTAATTCTGACGCTGCGGTCCCGCATGAAGCGGGGCCTAGCGGCCACCTCGATCTTTATCACGGGCAGCTTCGCGCCGTTGTTGCAAGCGCTCGCGAATACGGGCTTTGGTAGTCTCCTTACCATTGCGTTCGTCATTGGCAACGCCGCTGAAATCAGTTTTTGCTTTTTCTTTTAGCTCAATTTTTTGAGAAAAATCATGCCACTCGCGGTTTCGCTCTATATGACGTGCCCGCCATTGTTGCTGTAGGTCTTTTCGGCTCTGCTCATGAGCGATTTTTAAATCCTCTGCCTGTTTCAAGAAACTAACGCGTCTTTGTGCGGCATTATCTTTTAAGGCTTTCTTTTGCTTACCAATCGCCGCTTGCTCTGCGGCTTTCTGTTCACAATGTAGCTTTCGTGACGAATACTTCTGACTTTTTTCTAATGCTGCAAACCGCTTCTCTTTTGAGATGATATTCGAGAACACATCTTTGATACGAGCCTTATTCAGCTCAGTACCGTTTTCATGGGATACGGAGGCCGTTTGCAATGCATTATGCAATCGGCCAATGAGCCTTTGCTCTCGCTTATGAAAACGGGCTTGTTCTTCTTGTTGCTGGCGATGTAAGTCTCGCCACTTGGGGCGATAATTCATACGGACCGCCTCAACCGCTTGAGCCTTAGCCTTGTGATGGTCTTGGCGGATCTGCGCGCCTTCTTCCTTAACGGTCTCAATCAGTGACTTCCAATCTTCACGATGTTGATCGGCTTGGTCGCGCCCTTTTTGCGCTAACGCCGCATCACGTTGTTTTTGTCCCATACGAGCCCGCTCAATAGCGTCACGGTTATCATTGGTAATGGTTAAGTGCTGACTGATTTCATCATACATACGCCGGTCTAAAACGGCGTAACGGGTATATTCGCCTCGCTCGCGTGCCTCAGCATTCAGCACGCGATTTTCGCAATAGATTTCTCCCCGTTCTTTTTCCATCTCAAGCGCTAAAGCTTGTAGCTTGGCCTTCTCTTTGCTCGATGACAGCATCCGCCCATCTTCCGGGTTAACCCTATTAATCAAAATATGCACATGGGGGTGTTTGGTATCTTGATGGGCGATGACCAGGCTTTGATGATCTTGCGCGCCTAATGTTTTAATCGCGCGTTTCGCAGCAATCTGCATGCCCTCATCGTCGAGCCCCTTTGCCTCATCCTCACGCCAACTGATTGAAAGATGCAACACGCATTTATCCGACTTATTGCCAGTTGGGGGAATGCCAGCCTGTTCTTTCAACCGATCACGATCAAGGGCTGTTGCCGCCATAATCCGCCACGCTGTATCAGGATCGTTAACGGCAATATTGTGGGTTTGCGTCCAGGCAACACGGTCGTGGCTGTCACGACTTCCTTTATCATGAAGAAGGTAAAGAGCTGCGCCTTTGAAGCTTGTTCCTTTTTTATGAATCTTCGGCAACACTGTAATTGACCACCATGGTTAATGCTTGTTGTAGCTGATCGATAACCACATCGACCTCTTCACCTAAATCACGCCCTCGGTTGGAAGCACGGGCAAGCTGGTTTAGGTTCACACCGATACGGTTTAACTCGTTTATCAATGCCGGGTCTGAGCGCCGAAAAGATGTACTCACCACCCGGTGACCAAGCGCCCGCCGCCGCGCATATTCGTGAGGGTTCAATCCAGCTTTCGCTGCTTCCTCGCGCATGGTCTCAATTTCAATTCTTGTCATGCGCAGGTTGAAACGCTGATCGCGTTTTTCTCCCTCATGTTTTTTCGGTCGCGCCATATCCTTCCCCTTTATACAAACAAACCAACCAACACCTCCAAGGATGCCTCCTTGGTCGTGATGAAACGACGAGACGTTTGCCTTCTTACTGGTCGCGCCATAGCCACAAAACCCGGTATCCACTTTTTGGCCCGACGCTCAATTAGCTCTTAAAGGGTCGATCCCGTTAAGAGTTAAACAAACCACTTTTCCCAAATCATTTTGGGTAATATGGTGGTTTCCAGATGCGTATCACGCGCCGTTTTTGGGCACCAAAAACACATCTGGCTACCCGTTTCTAGTGTTAGGATACGATAATTTATTTACGAAAGATTAAACGCGCATACGGACATATGAATGCACACAAATGTGTGCGCCGTGACTAACAATAAAGTCGATGCTTGGTTTACTGAATAATATGGTTAATGAAAAATTACTGCAAGAAATTAATACGATTGCTTGAGGGTAAATCTGTAATCGTCGGCCTTTGAGTGCAACAAAAATAACTTCAATCTTCTTGATCAAATGGCAACCAATAGCGCACACTGCGCCCGCCACCTGAAGAGATGAGCGCTTGCATTTCCACCAGATCACTCAGGTCTCTGGTCGCGGTTGCTTTAGAGGTTTTTGTTATTGCAACATATTTTTTGGCGCTCATTCCCCCTTTAAAGGTGCCGGGACCATCCTCCATCATGCGACGCAAGACCCTCATTTGCCGCTCATTAAAATTGTCTTTGAAGCGATCAAAATAGCGGGCTTTTTCCAGGGTAAATCGAATTTGCGTCTCTGCCTGGCTTTGCGCCTCAAGGCAGATATCGAGAAAATAAATTAACCATGGCGTAATTTCATTGGTCCGTTGGGCCGTTTTCAAGGCTTCGTAGTAAGCCTTTTTATTCCCCTCGATGGCGCGGGAAAGGCTGAGCACCACCGGACGGCCCAGCCCTTGGGATAATGCCTTTTCAGAGATGGCCCGACCAATCCGGCCATTACCATCTTCAAAAGGATGGATGGTTTCAAAATAAAGATGAGCAATAGCAGATCGGATCGGCGCATGCTGTATTGGCATTTTTCCATCCGGGCCGGTTGCATTAAACCAGCTGATAAAGCTCATCATCATTTCCCCCATCTTATCCGACGGGGGTGCTTCAAAGTGAACGGTCTCTTTACCGATAGGACCAGAGATCACCTGCATGGGTTCAGCGTGGGTGCGCCATGCCCCCAGCATTACGCGCCGGTCATGGGCCAACAATGTTTGATGCCAATCAAACAACATTGCATCCGATAAGGGGGCTGCATATTCACCCCTGACCGCAAGCATCAAATCGACAACACCTTTAGCGCGTCGATCCTTTACCGGCTCAGTGGTATCGCCCAAGCCTAAATTATTGCGAATTGAGGACATGACATCAGCACGGCTTAGATATTCGCCTTCAATTTCAGACGTTTTCATGGCTTCCGCCGCAAGGATGTTAATCACTGCATCGGAGCGATCCGCCTCGCTCAACCCTTCCAGCAAGCCGCTAATTCGGCCAACTCGCTCGATAAAGGCTAATAAGGAATCGCTGATTGCTTGCCCATCATAGCGGAACTCAGGCCAGTCAGATTGTTGCCAATTATACCTCATGAGCCGATTATAACACATATTCGGCCCAAAAATAGGTTAAATTTGAGGTGATTAAATTGATTAATTGGCTTACAATTACCAAATTACCCCATCATGCAGGCAAGCGATTCTCCGAAATTTTAGATATTCGCTAATAATCTTTTTCTGTTGCTAAGAAATCTTTAAATGGTCCAGTCAAATCTAAATGATAATCTCCCTGAATTAAAAAGCCCAACAATTTACTTGGATCAGAATATACTAGGAGCTATCCCCATAAAGCTTGCTGATTTTATCGAACAGTGATTCCTTTTTAATCTTTAATCAAGGAGGAATTTATGAGCGGGCGTTTTGATTTGAGCGATAAGGAATGGGCGATCATTGAGCCTTTGCTACCG
>CALLPQ010000152.1 GCA_938015425.1 uncultured Parvularculaceae bacterium
CACGCATGCCGTAATAGGAAAAGCGCTCCCACATTTCGGTAAAGAACAAAATGAACAAGCCTCGTGGGTGTCCTAAAATTGTTTTCTCGTCGGCGATTGCCGCGGGTGCTGTTTGATCAACCAAAATATCCTCCATAACAGGGTTAGCCCTTTAGAGGGCGTGGCCTGTGTGTTTTATGTTAATATCGTGCGTTGGGAATTATCCACGCAATGTGATATTCTTAATGTTAATTAAGGCGCAATTTTATCAGAAAATCCAGCCCTTATAGTGCTAGAAATGCTTTAAATTGCTTTATAGGAGAATAATGTGGGGCAGGATTTTGTCATAGATGAGCGCTTGCTGGCCGAGAGTTTCGAGTTGGGAGAGCTTGACCTTTGTAGTGTGCATATTGTTGATGATAGACGCTTTGCGTGGGTTTTGTTGGTGCCGCGCCAAAAGGGATTGCGTGAACTCTATGAATTATCAAGGGGGCAGCGGGCGCTGCTAATGGAAGAGATTGCACAAGTCAGTGAAGCCTTAGAGGGGGTAAGCGGATGCGATAAGATTAATGTTGCTGCCTTGGGCAATCAGGTGGCGCAATTGCATATCCACATTATTGCCCGCAATGAAGGCGATGCCGCGTGGCCAGATCCCGTATGGGGAAAGGGGGTTCGTGACCCTTATAAGCGGGATGAAAAAAATGCCATTATGGGTGATTTGGCGCGGGCCTTATCCCTGCAAGAGCGTAAAAACGTAGTTTGAAAGCCTGCTTGAAACCCTACTTGAAACGTGGGGCATGGCTAACGCCGCCGGATGGCTAATATAAAGCCGATCAGTGAGATGATCACCCAAAACACTTCGATGACTACGGAGGCCGCGTTAAAATTGAAAATCAGGGAATATAAAATCATCATCGCCCCCAGCGCATTAAGCGCGGGGTAGAGTGGTTTTTTTATATCCATTTTTTCGACTTGGGAAAGAAAATAAGTCAGAATAATAAGGCCAACGCCAATGAAGCCGATAAGGTCCGCAAATGTTAAATTCGCAAGCTCTAGCGGGTTATGGGATGTTTGCGTGCCGGCAAAATTTGTTTTTAAAAAATTCAAAATATTGATCCGTTTGCGTCGTACTACCTTGTATATCTTATTGTTTATTCGCTCAAGGCTACCTTCTTAGAACTGCTTCTTTTGGATTGCTCATTTTAAGATTGCTCTTCTTAAGATTGCATTGTCCATCCTTCGACGCCCATTGCCGCTTGTCGCACGGCTTCTGATCGGGTGGGGTGCGCATGGCAAGTGCGGGCAATATCTTCTGATGCACCGCCAAATTCCATCACCGCAACGGCTTCGGCAATCAGTTCGCCGCCGCCAACGCCCACAATGTGTACGCCTAAAATCTTATCTGTTTGGCTATCGGCCAACACTTTTACGAAGCCGTCGGTTTCGTGGTTTGTTTTCGCGCGGCTATTGGCAGCGAAGGAAAACTTCCCGACTTTATAGGCAATCCCGCTAGTTTTTAATTCTTCTTCTGTGCGTCCAACACTGGCCACTTCTGGATAGGTGTAGACCACATTAGGGACCAGATCGTAATTCACATGTCCGGCTTTTCCGGCAATAATTTCAACACAAGCAACTGCATCATCTTCTGCTTTATGGGCTAACATTGGTCCGTGGATGCAATCCCCTGTGGCATAAATGCCGGCTACATTTGTTGCGAAATGATTGGTTTCAATAAAGCCGCGTTTATCCATTGCAACGCCAACATTTTCCAGGCCCAATCCTTGGGTATAGGGTCGGCGACCAATCGCCACCAATACATTGTCACATTCAATGATGTCACTTTCGCCGCCTTTTGCCGGTTCTATTTTAACTTTTAGTTTTGATTTCAGTTTTTCAACGCCCGTGACTTTGGTGGATAATTTAAAATCCATGCCTTGTTTTTTTAAAATGCGCTGGAATTGTTTCGAGACTTCATTGTCCATGGGCGGAAGAATTTTGTCGAGAAATTCTACAACTGTGACTTTTGCCCCTAATCGGCGCCAAACGGAACCCAGCTCAAGGCCAATCACGCCGCCGCCGATCACGACCATATGTTTGGGTACAGATGAAAGAGTTAATGCCCCCGTTGACGAGACAATGCGTTTTTCGTCAATCTCTACGCCGGGGAGTGGCATAACCTCTGACCCTGTAGCAATAATAATATTTTTGGTTTTCAGGTTCTGGGTTTTGCCTTTTTTGTCCGTCACTTGAACCGTGTTAGGGTCAATGATTGCGCCTTTACCGAGATATTGATCGGCTTTATTTTTTTTCAATAAATAGTCAATGCCTTTGGTTAGGCCGCTAACGGCTTCTTCTTTTTGTTTTAGCATTTGCGGCAGGTCGAGTTTTAACCCGGTGGTTTTAATGCCAAGGCCGGCAAAGTCATTTTGGGCCGCCTCGAATAATTCAGATGCATGGAGAAGGGCTTTTGAAGGAATACACCCCACATTCAGACAGGTACCGCCATAATTTTCATCATCCCGCATTTCAATGCATGCAGACTTTAAACCCAATTGCCCGGCGCGGATCGCCGCATTATAGCCTGCGGGGCCGCCGCCAATAATTACGATGTCATAAGATGTGGTCATAATGTCCTCGATAGTCGTTAAATCAGGAGTCGTTAAATTAGGTATGGTTTTAGGCAACGGGAAAGTTTTGATCGGGTGTGGAAACTTCCCTCTCTTTTATGGGGCTGCACCGCTTTTTGAAAGTCAAATTTATTCATCAGCCTCATATTTATGTTATATGGGTGTTAATCGCGTTTTGTTCTAGTCCATGTCTGGGCAGATTGACGCCCTTTTGCCCCATAAACTTTTAATTTCTCCAGTAAAAACGCAAATATGCCAGGCAGTGCCGAGGGCGGTAAAATGGTTCTGCCATAAAAAAACCAACTCAAGAACAAGGCAATACACATCCAGAAAAAGCTAAAGGCAACAATTTTGAAAGGTGTGACGACGCCAAAAAGTAATGCGATTAGGGCGCTGATCAACAATAAGAGTATGCTGCTAAAGATTAACATCACTAAAGGGGGGATGGAAATATCCAAAGCGGCGGCGATAATTTTTAAATTTCTTTCCTTGATGCCCTGAGCCAGCAGAGAGAATATTTTTTTGCGGGCAATGGCAAGGGATCCCAATTCCCATCGTGCTCTTTGGGTGGCCGCCCCCTCTTGAGAGCTTGGAAAGGTCCCAAAGATTTTTGCCTCTTTAAGTAAAATGGGGGAATGCCCCTTAACAGTGAGGGCAAGGGTAAAGGCGAGGTCTTCAACAATGTTTCCAGACCCTTTGAAAGTCGATTGAATAATGGTCCATGGGAATGCCATGCCTGAGCCGGTCAGGCGGGTTGTATCAAACAGGTTTCCAAGGCCGGACATACGCACCTGGTTGATTAATAGCCATGCAAACGCGGAAACGCGAACGCGTAAATCCGGAATTTGTAAATTTTGGCTTTGTTGGCTGTCTTTATCTATATCATCCTCAATGAGTTCACTATCGCTGGTGATGGTTTTTGGCGGGTTCATCAAATAAAGGGCTTGCACAGGGCGCTGGGTTTTATGGCTGGCAGAGGCAAGATTTGACAAAAGGTCTTCTGTAAGCCGACTATCCGCGTCAATTAAAATTAATATCTCGGGCCGGTCGGATTGTGCAAGGCCGTCATGTTGACCATCGGGCTGATCTGGAGATTGCTTTTGTGCTTTATAGTTTTCTTGAATATGGTTTAGGGCAAATTCGATTGCATATCCTTTGCCGCGTTGTTCCAGATTGTGACGTTCGATGCAGATTGCCCCTTCCTCGCGGGCAATGTCGGCGGTGGTGTCGGTGCAATTGTCAGCCACTACAATCAGTTTATCTTGCGGGCGCAACTGGCGTGAAATATCACGCAAGGTTGGCCGCATATTCTCCCCTTCATTATGAGCTGGTACAACTACAAAGATATGCCCGTTGATAATATCGGGATCGTTTGGGGATCGCCTGTTAGCGGGCAGAAGGGCGGCGTGACGGTCGGACAGGAAAGAAGCAAAAATTTCAATAGTTATAAAAATAATGGGTATGCAGATAATAAAAGTAATTGCGGATAGGATTATGGTCAGGAAGGTCATGAGGAGGCCTCTTGATGAGAGGCTGATTGATGCCCTGAGTGATAATCGTTAAAGTATTGTTTTAGTTTTGCGGCTTCTTGGTCAATGTGATGCATTACCATGGTTTGTTGTTTACCAACTTCCCCCATGGCCGCATAATCGTCGGGGGAAATTAATAGGGCCTGTTCCATCGCCTCGGCGACTGCTTTTACATCACCAGCAGGCACTAACCAGCCGCAGCTTTCAGGAACAATTAATTCAGGTATCCCCGCAATATAGGTAGAGATGACAGGGCGCTTCACCCCAAGGGCTTCCATAATGGCAACGGGAAGTCCTTCCGCATAGCTTGGTAGAATAAATGTTTTGGTTTGTAATAAAGCACTGCGGACTTCATCTTGGGTTTTCCACCCTGCAAGTTCGATTTCATGTTCTAATCCGTGGTGATGAATGCGTTTTTCGATGTCGCTTCGCATCGGGCCATCGCCAATCATCATAAGATGGAAATGATGTCCGTTCTTTTTTAATAAAGCGGCTGCATCTACCAAATCAATTTGCCCCTTTTGGGCGCAAAGCCGCCCCACACAAAGAAAGTCAGTGTTGCGTTGGGGGGGATTATCTTTTTCAGGAGGATTAAAAAACTCTTCTTCAAGGCCGCATCGCACGATCTTAATGCGTTCCCATTTATCGGGGGATACCAACATTTTTAGCTGGCTGGCCCCGAATGAAGATATTCCGGCAACAAATTTTGCCCTTGTGACTTTTTCTTTCAGCGCAATGAGGCCCGGCTTTTCAAACTCTTCAGGGCCGTGGACAGTAAAGCTAAACCCGATATTCATAAGCGTTGCCGTTAACATTGTGACGGTTGTTGCATTCGTACCAAAATGGGCATGAATATGGGTGGTTTTGTTCTGGTTGAGCCACTGACTTAGAACAAGGGCTTCCAGAAAATAAATGATATGTCTTATTAATCCGGCCTCTGAGCGCCAACCGCATTTTATAGCGAGGCCAAAGGTTTTGAGAGCTGATAGAGGATTTAAAAAAAAACCTTTGAAAATATCACGCGCTAGATCTACCTTGCGTGCGGTGACCAGATAGGTCGTGCGCTTGCTTTCTTCGATATCTTTCGGGTCTATGAGGTCGGTGAAAGAAGGACGAACGCTATATCTTGCAATCTGCAGGCCCTTGCGTTCTAACGCCTGAATTTCACGGCGTATGAATGTGTGACTAATGGCGGGATATTGGTTTGTTAAATAGGCAATCTGCAAGGTTTTTATCCTTATTCATCCCGCTACGTTTATGTCAATTCGTGCACCGCCTACTGATTTTAATCGCCCCTTGAGGTTGGGGGCGGTTTTGTCGGGGCCCAATCTTTATTGAGGTTCAGTCTTTTTTAGTTGCGTCACATGTTTTCGGCGCCAGCGCCTATATTTTAAAACCCCTAAAAATTCAGGGAAATGCGCCGCCGTATCACTAAAGCTTTTTAACCATGTGGTTTGCTGGGTTTTAGGTTTGGTGAGGTGAAGAATAACCGCTTTTAGAATATAAACAATTAACCCACCGATAAAGATCATCGCCGCTGCGACTAATGGCACTGAATAAGGCAGAATAATATAAACCAATATGCTGACGCATAAAGCCGTTAAGACAACAATGAACGGGAAGGCAGCACCCCATAAAATAGCGCGCCGCATTTCTGTAACCCGGTAGCGTTCTGGCGGCGCACCGTGGATTGCCGATGAAAAAGCATATTCAAAGCCGTTATCAACCGCTTGCCGCATCCAGCTTATAGGCCCTTTTTTTTTTGCATGGGCCGTGATCATGGGCATATCTACCTGAAAGACATGGTAGCCACGGCCGCGAATTCTCAAACAAAAATCCTGAAGGTCTGCAACGATCAGGTCCCCGCGGAACCCGCCAATATCAATAAAGTTTTCTATACGCACGAATAGATTTTCGCCGCAAGTTTGTATCTCCCGATTAGGAGCATGAGAGGGGTGTAGCGTCTCGATATTTTGTTTTTTATTGATGGATGGTAATCCTTGAACCGCCGCGATTTCTGGTCTTTTATCAAGGAATGTAGCGGCGTTATGGGGCCATTTTGGATCGAGCGAATACCCATTTTCCATAAAATGAACATAATCGATATCAGGGGCTATCTTGCGTAATTGTCTAAATCCGGCATTGCGTGATCGCGATAAAGGGGTCTCGGCTTCATTGCGCATTTTTACGACGATGGCACCCGCTTGGCGGGCTTTTTCGCCATGTTCGTTATTGCCGCTGAAAGAAACAAAAACGATCGGTTTATCTGCGCCGATAGAGGCAATGGTTTTTTCAGGGGAAGGGCCGTCCGGTTTTTCAACAATAATAAAACCAACTTTATGGGAACGATCACCTTGTTCTTGCGTCGCTTGGGTGTCTGTTTGCGGCGGTGACTTTTGCGGTGATGTTTTGATATGTGGTTGCGGGTTAGAAGCAACAGCAGGTGGCGGCGTCTTTTGAGGTGCCTTTTGTGCCGCTTGTTCATTCTTGTTCAGTAGCTTATGGGGCTGGGCTTGTTGGTCTAGAATTGAATTAGGTAATTCTTCTTTTGATTCTAGGGGTTGCTTTGCTTTTGCTTTATTATTTTTTGACGTTCTGGCCGCCGCTGCAACCCCAGTCGCTGCAACACCAGTCGCCGCCGCACCAGTCGCCGCAGCCGTCAAAGTGCCAGCCGCGATGCTTTTATCTGGGGCCGGGTTTGGATCTGGGCTAGGGTTTCGGTTTTGAGGCGCTCTTGGCGCTTGTTGATTATGTAAAAATGCATCCTGCTTCGAAAAGGTGGATGGGCGCGCGGATGGGGTGGCGGTTTTTTGTTGAACCGGTTGCTGTGTTTGTGCGGGCTGGGAGGGAGGCTGCTGCACTTGTGTTTCGAATGACTGGCTATCTTCGATTGTATATTGTGGGGCTGGTGCGCCCGCACCATCGTCTTCGCGGGGGAGTCCAAAGACGCCAAAATTTTGTTTATCCTGGATAACGCTTTCAACAGTTTCTTTGCTGACCACATTTTCTTGGGCAGAAAACGCATATACTAATGATGTATCAGAAAAAATATTGATAACGCGCGGCACACCCCTTGAATGTTTTGCAATCAAGGCTTTTGCTTCTTCACTAAAGATTTGGTGTTTTGCGCCGGCGACATTCATTCTTGTGTCAATATAAGCACTAACCTCTTGGGGGTTGAGAGGCGTTAGGTGAAAATCAGAGCCAATCCGCTGGGTTAATTGTAGCATGTCGGGGTGGTTTAGCATTGATTTTAACTGGGGTTGCCCAACAAGGATTAGCTGTAGAAGCTGGTCCCGACCGGCATTAATATTGGAAAGCATCCGTATTTCTTCCAACATTTCAGGGGTAAGGTTTTGCGCTTCGTCAATGATTAAAACGCATCTTTTACCTTTTGAGTATTCTCCTATAAAGAAGACTTGTAGCTCTTGAAACATCTCTACATGGGATTTTTCGCTGAAAGGTTGATTAAAACCCATCAGTACCCAGCTTAATAAATTTCCGCGTCCAGGTTGTATATTGGAAAGCAACGCAACACTATGCGTATCTGAGAGTTGATCCAGAAGGCGGTGGAGCAATGTTGTCTTTCCGCAGCCAACCCCGCCTGTTATCACGGAAATACCGGAATTGTTTAATACACCATATTCCAGCATGGCATAGGCGAGCTTATGGTTACGCCCCCAAAACATAAAGGAAGGGTCCGGCTGGATAGAGAAAGGTTTCTCGGACAGGTTAAAAAATTCTTCGTACATAATATCCGTTTAAAATATTGTTCGGGCTTTGCTCTGGGATATTGAGCGTCATTAGATTTGTTGTAAAAGCTCACGAACCTTTGCTGCGTAACGGAAATTGTTACCAGCCAGTTCTAATGCCCGGTTTAATTCTTCACGTGCATCGTCCTTGTCACCATTGGCTAAATATGCAGCACCAAGATGATATCTAAGAACCGGTATATTGGGCGCGTCACGCACGGCGCGCCTTAAAATGATTAACGAGTTTTGCAACTCACCTGCTTTAAAATAGGCCCACCCTAATGTGTCTTGAAAGAGCGGATTATTAACAGATTCCAAATTTTTAGCCACTTCAACAGCGCGTTTTAAACTTGCCTCATCCGTTTTATTGTCCGCTAAAAGGCTGGCATAATTATTGGCCACAAGAACATCATCAGGACGGCGTTTGATTAATTCATCGTAAACCGCAATGGCTTCGTCAAAACGGGCTTCGTTTAATAGAATATCAGCCTCAAATACTTTAAGGGCATAATTATTCGGGAATTCTTCTAGGCCGGAATAGATAAGTTGATAAGCTTCCGGTTTGCGGTTTGCCCTCAAATAGTAGCGATATAATAAATCATAGGCGCGGATTTCTTCGGGGTCTATTTTAATGGCGTCTTTTAGATGGCGCTCTCCTTCGTCCAGATTCTCCCGTGAAAATTCGGTTTGGGATAATAATATGCGCGCTTCATAACGCTCAGGATAGTCTTGGGCAATGCCCGTGAGAAGCTCCATAGCTTCGTCTTGCCGGTTTTCTTCAATGTAAGCTGTAACCAAGGTTGTTAATGGTAGAGCGCTTAATGGAACTTGCTCGTTCGCTGCGTTTAGGTGGTTAATCGCTTCGGAATAGTTTTGCAGTCCAATAGAGGCGGTTCCCAATATGCGCTTAATCGCCGGGTCTTCGCCCGATTTAGCTTCGATTAGTTTCGCCGCTTCTTGTGCGCCGCCCCAATCTTGTCGTGCAAGACGTGCCGCCGCCAATAGTCTTAAACCCTCAATATTGTCAGGGTAAAGAGCAAGAGATTCTTGCAATGCAATTTCTGCCCTTTCCGGTTCCTGATTGCGAATTAAAAATTTCGCATAAATGTTTGTAACATTGATCATCGCTGATGATTTTTCAAAAGCTTGTTGCAGTTGTGTGTCCGCAAATGCGATGTCGCCCCGCTTTTCAAATGCGGCACTCATCAAGATTAAAGCGTCTGTATTATCAGGATTATTTGCAATAGCCGTTCTTAAATCAATAATGGCCGGATCAATCTGATCGGCATCAATTTTTAAACCGGCTCTTGCAATCAAGGCTTGCGTATTGCTGGCGTCTACAGCCAAAACTTCGTCTATTAGGGTTTGGGCTTCATCGCGTTTATTATCTGCGATATAAACAGCAGCTAATTTAGTTTTGGCCTGATTGCGCAAAGCTTCGTCATCTTTTTGGTTTGCAAACTTTTTGTAAATTTCTGCGGCACGTTCTGGCTGGTTTTCCAATTTGTAAAAGTCGGCAAAAGCTAATTGTAACTCATCATCATCAGGGCGCTCATTTGCGTAGGCTTCAAAAGTATTCTGGGCTAGTTGTGCACCACCAAGTTGATAGTCAATACGAATGACATTCATTCGCGCGTCATTGCTTTCAGGTTTGAGGGTCACAATCTCGCTCAAAACCTTGCGTGCATCTTGATATCGTTTCAAACGAATAAGGTTATGGGCATAGGTTTGACGGAATGAAGGATCTTCAGGGTTTTGGGCAATCAATGTTTTAAATGCGGTGTCTACCTCATTTGGCCGGTTTAACTGGGATAGAAGTTCAATTTGCATGAGTTGCAATAAAACATGGTTGCCATCCCTTGCTAATCCTCTTCTTACCTCATTGAGGGCTCCTTCATAATCATTGCGGGCGGCTTTATCTGCGACCAAAATAGTTACAGCGTCTTGGTTAGCCGGGTTTTCTGCAATGATTTTATTCGCTAATCTTAGGGCGTTCGCGCGATCACCAATTTTAAATAAGATGCTGGCTTTTAAAGCTTGCGCGTCAACATTAGAAGGGTCGATCGCCAAAGCCTGATCGACTTGGTCTTGCGCTGCGGCTTCATCACTGGTGAGAAGATAAATATTACCTAATTTAACGAGGGCATCGACATTGTCGGGTTGCAGTCTAGTTTTGCGTTGCAATAGGCCAAACATTCTTTGATATTCGCGCTCTTCTTCTGCGATATTGATTAATCCATCAAGAGCAGGCAGATGGGTTTCATCAATGGCAAGGGCATTTTGAAATTGCAAATTGGCACGCCCAAAATCACCCTCTTCATAGAAAGATTGACCACTCTTCGTGTATTTCTCCATTTTTTGCTCGGGAGAAGAACAAGCCACAAGCATGGTTGTGGTTAGTAAAGTGGCAGCGAATACGGATAGTGATTTTGCTGGTTTCATTTTAAAACGCCTCTAAAACCTGATTTATTATTATGGCTACCCCCTAATATGGGTTGCCCATTTGGAATGTTAGCCTCTTACTTCAATTTTGCCCCTTATACCAATTGTTTAATCAGGGACTTTCAAAACTCATAATAGATTGTTTATCATAAGAAAAGCCTTATTGAAGGCCCGACTTTAGAGCCTGAAACAAAAACCGTTAAACACTTTCAGCAGGTTGTAAATCAGACATTCATTTCAACAATTTCACACGATTACGGCTCTAATTCTTTAAAGTGAGAGCTTGAGGTGTAACGAGTTGGGGTAAACTGACGTCTGATCTACAGCTTTTTATATCTTATCTCGCTTTTCCGGTTAGGCCCTCAGAGAAAATTGTAATCATTTTCAATATTATATCAGTGTTCTTGTTTATTGTTAATTATTATGCCGACTCATGTTCCCTTTAAGGTGATTTGCTTGGTTACGCCGCCCTACAAAAGCGATCCATGTTATCGTAAATAATTGGTTTTGTCTTTTGTAGGCTACAATTTGGCGATTATGAGGTAAAAGCCTAGAATTTAGGTAAAAAGCCTAAAAATTTTTGTGGTAGCCACAAAAATACCACATCTTAAGGTTTATCACTATACCCGCCATTCACCCCTTCATATTAGGTTTTAAGGCTTAATCTTTGAGAGTTTTAGGGGCTTGTGGATATTGAACTATTTTGAGGGGGCTTGATTTGATGGTCTTTCCATTGGATAAGGCCATTGAACGGGTATGAATATTGAAACATTGATAAGAGTAAAATTATGATAATCCGTTTAATTTATCGGGATAATGCTCCATATTGATGGATTTTTGATGAATGGGGATAATGTAAAAGTAATATACATCAAAAAATTAGGGGTTTCTTAAGAATTTCTAAGGTGATGATGGATATTATATAGGCCGGAATGTTAATATTTTAAGCCTGTTTGTTGGGCTTTGGCTTTGGTTGTATATCGGGTAATAGATTTGATACTAAAGACGAACGAAATTATTGATCTAAATTGTTTGAGTAAACACCGAGAAAGAGTTTGAAGCGTTATGGGCGATGAATTTTCATTTGAAGATATTTTAATTATTTTTAAGCGTAGACTGGCTTATTTCCTCGTGCCCGCCATTATTTTGGCGCCTCTATTGATTATCGGGGTGATGTTGCTGCCTTCAAAATATACCTCAAGAGGGGTGTTATTGATTGAATCGCCGCAAATATCTGAAAATTTGGTAAAAGGGGCGTCAGGCAGTAAAGCGCCAGAACGTATTGAAATTACCCGTCAACGTATTATCGCCCGTGAGGAATTATTACGGACTGCAGATAGAACAAATCTTTTTGCCGGACGACCCAATCTTTCCGAGACTAAAAAAGTTAAGAAGATGCGCAAAAACCTTTCTGTGAAAGCGGTACAAGACAGAGTTATTACGGCGTCGAATAATGATGCGGTGGTGTTTCAGGTTAGTTATACGGATAGAGACCCTGAGATCGCCACTGCTGTTGCCAATGATCTTATCAATCAATTTGAAGTCAAAGACCGTAGTAATCTTGCTAAGGGGGCCTCAGACAATGTTGAGTTTTTTGAAGCCGAGGTCACGAAGGTCCGCGGTGAATTGGCGGCTAAACAACAGGAAATAGCCACATTCAAGCAAGAGAATACGGGCAGATTGCCGGAGCAACTTCCTTTACATGAACGTCAGTTGGAGCGAATTAATTCTCAGCTTGGTTCACTGGAAACGCAGATTGGGGCGATTGAGGAAGATAAACGCTTTGTGAATACGCAAATGGCGTCTGCGGCTTCTGGTGGAGGGAACGAGAATAGTCCGGAAGCGCGGGTCTTACGCTTAAAGGGAGATTTGGAAGAACTGCGTGCGCGTTATACCAACCAGCACCCTGATGTTATTAAATTGCAAAATGAAATCAGAGCCCTTGAGCGCCAATTAGCCCCCGGGCGCACATTACAAAATCTTCAAAAACAATTGGATGATGCTGTTGATGAATTAGACCAGGCTCAAAGGGATGGGGCCGATGAAGAAACGTTAAGTACGCTCTCGAAAAATGTAGACCGCATATCAGATCGGTTTATTCGCGAAGCCGGCAATGCAAAAGGTCTCTCCAGCAGTGCCGAACTTTTCATTCTACAAAGTAGTCTGGTTTCTTTACAAAAAAGAGGCCGCTCGTTTGAGGATCGCCGTCAAAGGTTACAAGCCAGGGCCGACGATCTGGAAGATAGAATTACCGCAACCCCGCAAGTTGCAAGTGTTTTGGAAGAATTAGAACGGGATTTAAAGTCTCTAAATCGTAAACTTGAGCAGGGCAATCAGGACTTAAGTATTACAGAACGGGCAGAAAATTTACAAAGTCAAAACCGGGCGGAACGTATCACCACGGTTGAGGCGGCGAGTGTTCCTGAAAAACCATCAAGCCCGAACCGTCCAGCGCTGGTGTTTGTGGCTTTGTTATTTTCAATGATGGCAGGTGCCCTGATCGCTATCGGGTTTGAGTTTTTAAACTCGACCATACGCGGCAGAGGACATTTAACCAGTATTATTGATGAGCCCCCCTTGGCCATTATTCCCTATATTCCTAATGGTAACGAGAAAGCTTTCACCATGCCTTTTTCTGGCTTAAGGCAAGGGCTTGGCCGCGCGAATAATGATGCACATAAAATGCAGCAGGAAGCGCAGGAAGCAAAAAAAATTGATGTGGCTGCCGAGTAATCAGTGTAAGCGTCATTGGATGAATTGAAGATTTCGATGGTGTTAAGAATACAGATTTAAAATAAAATTTAGAGTGAAATTGTTATGGACCATATTAGACAGGCTGTTCTTAAGGCGCGTGATAAACGTGCAGGCGGTGGTAATTCGCCCGCAAGCGTTGCGCGCGGATCAACAGCGCAATCTGGCGGTATGGATTTTGATAATGACATTGATCTAAGCCAGTTCAAAACAGCTTCGTGCAATCTGGATAATTTTAATCATCATCGGATTATCGCCAGTGAGCATGATCCGGTTTTAAATTCATATCGTGTATTGCGCACACGGGTTATCCAGAAAATGGAGGCTGAAGGTTGGCAAAGTATTGCTGTTGTCTCTCCCTCTCCCAGTGCCGGCAAAACGGTCACCGCCATCAATCTTGCTATTGCCGTTGCATCCAGTAAAGGGTCGCGCGTGACTTTGGCGGATCTTGATTTTTATCGACCTAGTGTGGCCCGGTATTTAGGTGTTGATAATTCTGGCCCTCTGCTTGATTATTTCGAGGGGAGTGCGACGTTGAACGATACGGTTCGGACTTCGAATTTGCAGGACATATTATTGATGTCCAATGAGCGGGTAAGCCGCCGAGGCGCAGAGTTTTTATCGTCTTCAAAAGTTGAAGAATTGGTCAATATCTCGGTCCGTGATTATAAATCACGGATGGTTGTAATGGATACATCACCCATTTTAGGGTGTGATGATACAATCGCATTATTGCCTAATATTGATTGTGTATTATTGGTGGCAGCCAGTGGTCAGACTCGCTCGTCTGATTTGAAGGAAGCCAAAAGGCTTTTGAAAAATACCAACATTGTGGGAACCATCTTGAATAAAGCCCCCGCAACTTCTGTGGCGACAAACTACTATTATTATTAGGGCTTCGCGTATTGTTAGGGTTTTAAGGGCCTTGTCCAAAAGGCGGGATGAGGCCTAAAAGTAGGTGGATTAGACGCTCGTTTGCCCCTAACCGGTACTCTCCAAGCTGCGCACTTTCAATAACGCATGCCTTAAGCGGCATTAGTGTAGGCTCAATAATTTGGTTCAATAATGTCGGTTTAAGGTAACTTGCGATAACATACCCTTCACAAGATTGGGCGTATGACCGGTTAAGGGTTGAAATAAGCTCTTTTCGTCATATTTCATTATGTATCGTCTAACTAGAGAGCTAAGCCTGATTTATGTCGGTGTTTAGATTTCTCAATTTTTGGTTCCAAAAACTTTGTTTTGATAGGGTGAAGCGACATTTTGACCGCTCTTTCGATATAGGGTTGCGAAGATTTTATTATTTGGTTATTGAATCCGAGGTAAACTACGTAGTTTACTTTTGGATTATATGAATATGGCTTGCAGGTTGCGAATGTAATTTGTGATGGTGCGTTTGATTAATAAATAAGTGTTAGACAATAGTGTTCTAATTTTAAATGTTGGTGCGGCTGTAAATAGATAGCCGTTTATTTGGTGATGATATGGGCAATGCTCTTTCTGTTAAAATTGCGGCTCTACTTTTTGTATTGGTTGTTGGCTATTTCGGTATACGCACCTTGCTGCGCGATGATACGGTGTCACCCCTCGCAAATGTTGCGATTGTCGAGACTGTAGAAAATTTTCGGGTCATTGCCACGCCGATTGCACCCCAGCCATGGCAAGATAAAGTGACTATTCGTGGGCGGACGAAAGCGCTGCGTACGGTGATAGCCCGCGCCCAAACACCCGGTATTGTTTTGGCGGCACCCACAAAGATTGGTGAAAAAGTTACAAAGAACAGTGTGTTGTGCCGTTTGCGGGTTGATGCGCGCCGCGCACAATTGACGCAAATGAAAGCGGCAGCGGCGAAAGCCAGACTGGATTATATCGCCGCAATCGAATTACATAAAGAAGGTCTTGGTTCCGATGCGGCGGTGGCCACGGCAACAGCCGCACTTGATTTATCCCAAGCGAATTTACGTCAGGCAGAGTTGGATATTGATCAAACAAAAATTCGCGCGCCTTTTGCGGGAATATTTGACCAGAGAATGGCTGAAGTGGGTGATTATTTATCTGTAGGGGATCCATGTGGTGTTGTTATTCAGCAATCTCCCTTTTTGGCGGTTGGCGCAATTTCCGAACGGGATGTAAACAAGATTTCCATTGGTGATATTGGCATTGCCACTTTAGCCACAGGTGAAGAGGTTGAAGGCAAGGTGCGATTTGTCGCCAATTCGGCAGACCCGAATACGCGCACTTTCGATGTTGAATTAGAAATTCCAAATGAAGATTCGAAAATACGTGATGGGGTGACCGCGCAATTTACAGTTTTCGCTAAACGTCTGGACGCATGGCTCATCAAACGTTCGGCAATTATATTGGATGATCAGCAAAACACCGGTATTCATCATGTGGGAGAGGATAATATTGTTCGCTTTACACCCGTTGAATTATTGGCGGATGATCGTGATGGCGTTTGGGTTTCTGGTATTTCTGGCAAGACCAATTTAATAACCCGCGGCCAACAATATGTAAAAGCCGGACAGGTGGTCGAAGTGGTACTGGAGGGCGAAACGGCAGATGTTTCATCGCCCGACCTTATTAATTCCTCTGGAACATCTGCACGCTCATCTTCCAGTGGTCCTTCGGGTGTCAATCAATCTATCGGTAATAAGGGGCGTTAAAGATGACCCGGATTATTGATGCCGCCTTCTCTCGTGTGCGGGTGATCCTAGCCGCATTCTTTGTGTTAATTCTTTTTGGATTTTACGCCTTTAACACAATCTCCCGTGAGGCTGAACCAGATATTCAAGCTCCGTTTGTGGTGGTGTCATTGCCATTACCGGGGGTGTCGCCGGAAGATGCGGAGCGCCTGCTTATTCGTCCGGCTGAACGTGAGCTACAATCCATCGAGGGATTGTTGCAAATGGATGCTATTGCTTTTGATGGTGTCGGACAGATTATTATCGAGTTTACGCCCACGGCTGATATTGATCAGGCGGTTAGTGATGTGCGTGAAGCTGTTGATCGGGCCAAAGCGGAATTTCCAACGGATGCGGAAGAACCCGTTGTTGACGAATTTAATATTCAAAACCAGTTTCCCATGACCATTCTTATATTGCATGGGCCGGTGGATGAACGCACCCTTTATCAAACTGCACTGTCTTTGAGTGATCGCCTTGAAACCAATCCGGGCGTATTGGAGGCAAAATTAATCGGTGCCCGCGAGGAACTTTTGGAGGTCTTGATTGATCCTGAAGTTTTGGAGTCTTACGCATTGACCGAAAGCGAAGTGA
The DNA here is from genome assembly GCA_938015425.1 of uncultured Parvularculaceae bacterium. GTDB lineage: Bacteria > Pseudomonadota > Alphaproteobacteria > Caulobacterales > Parvularculaceae > CALLPQ01. The sequence goes on from CALLPQ010000152.1 coordinate 16,359, forward strand.
TTAATGCGGTAACGACCAATAATCGCTTGGTGACAGCAGGGGTTCTGGATTTTGATGACGGGAGTTACCAGATAAAGTTGCCCGGTCTAATTAAGACCGCGAGTGATCTTGCCACAACGCCAGTGCGGGTGAACGGGGATAATGTTGTTACCATTGCGGATTTAGCCCGTGTACGGCGCACTTTTGTTGATGCGGATGGATATGCGGTATTTGACGGCAATAAAGCGATTGGTATTGCCCTGACCAAACGGTCTGGTGCCAATATTGTGGAAACTATTGATTCTTCTATTGCCTTAGCGGATGAGGTCTCCCGCCAATGGAATGCGCCGATTAAATATACGGTGCTTTCAAACCGGTCCGTTTTTGTTGAAGACTCTCTTGGTGGGCTTACCGCCTCGGTGCTAAGTGCGATCATGTTGGTGATGATCGTTGTGGTCGCGGCCCTTGGTGTGCGCTCTGCCATTATGGTGGGGATTGCAATCCCAACCTCTTTCTTGATTGGCTTTTTCTTGTTATCCGCATCTGGCTACACGCTGAATATGATGGTGATGTTCGGGCTTGTCTTGTCCGTTGGAATGTTGGTGGACGGCGCCATTGTGATTGTGGAATATGCCGACCGAAGGATGAACGAGGGAGCAACCCGCCGCATCGCTTATTTAGAAGCCTCAAAACGGATGTTCTGGCCGGTGATCACTTCAACCGCTACGACCTTGGCAGCGTTTATCCCCTTTTTGTTTTGGAAAAGTACACCCGGCGAATTTATGAAATATTTGCCCCTGACATTAATGTATGTCTTGATGTCTTCCTTGTTTGTGGCGTTGGTGTTTTTGCCTGTTCTTGGTTCGGTTTTGGGCACTCCCCAATGGATGAAAAACAAGTTCGGAATATT
>CALLPQ010000153.1 GCA_938015425.1 uncultured Parvularculaceae bacterium
AAATCCTGATAAAGCCTTGCCCCTAATAGATCTGCCGATGGCTCAACCGCCACAAGCATTATCGTCAAATCTTTATGTATATCTTTCATAAGGGTCTAGTCTTCATGCTTCAAAAGATCACGTTCAAATTGTTGCTCACTATACCCGTAAAGAAAAATTTCCTTTTCATTTGCAAGGGCAATGACACTCTCTTTATCAAGAATGAGGGACTTTCCCGCTGCTATGGCAATTCCGGCAAGTCCGGCACGGTGCACAATCTCAATAGTATCCACACCGATCGTGGGCAAATCTACGCGCATTTCCTGATCGGGCTTTGGAATTTTTACCAAAACACCTTTTTTTTCAAAAGTCCCGATTTTGTCTTTAATACCTATACACCGTTCAAGCATCTGGTCGGTGCCCTCTGCTGCTTCAATAGCAAAGACCTGCCCCTCGCAAACCACGGCCCCTTGACCAACATCAAAAGGGCCGATCGCTTTTATGAGGGAGACTGCCTTTTGAATATCGAGATAGTCCGCTTTCTGTAAGGCCACCTCGCCTAATAACGAAGTTTGCGGCGTTATGTCGGCTAGAACCTCTTCAACCCCAATGACATTAAACCCTTCGGCTTCAATAATATCAACCAGCGCCGCCAACAAAGCCCCATCTCCTTTTGCTGCAGCTTTTGTCACCTTGGGTAATAAAGCAACGCCGCGCCAATCAGGTCGAAGGGAGGAAAAATCAGGCCGCTGCACAAATCCAGCCATCACCACACTATCGCAATTATTTTCTCTTAGGCTTCGAAAGATTTTACCAATCTCCGCCACAGCAAAATCATCCCCCACATAATCACCGAGATAATTATCACGCGCCCCTTTCAGCCGGATTAAATGATAGTCATGCCCTTGGGTTCTGCATATTTCAATGAGCCGCACAGGTAACATGCCATCGCCAGCAATTATACCGATTTTTGTCCAACGATCCATTTAATAGTCCTTACAAGGAATTCTATGTAACACCATTTATTGTTTCGGCATCATAATATGACGAGGTCGATCAGAATTTATAAATTCAATAATATTCATAACGTCTTTATGCTCCCCGAATTTATCACTTACCTCTTTCACACGCTCCTCAAAGGGGGGTTCTTTTGCAAAGAGTATCCGGTAAGCTGCACGCAGTTCATTGATAATTTCTTTCGAAAACCCGCGCCTACGTAATCCAATCAGGTTTAATCCTACTAAATCAGCATAATTGCCATTAGCAGACCCATACGGAATAATATCATGAATAACCACAGCGCCAGCGCCAATAAACGCATGTGCACCAATATGGGAAAATTGATGAACAGCACTTAAACCGCCAAGAAAAACGTGATCTTGAAGAACCACATGCCCTGCAATACATGCGTTATTTGCAAAAATAGCATGATTCTTAACAATACAATCATGGGCCACGTGGGTGCCCGCCATGAAGAAACCATTATCACCAATTCTGGTCTCTCCCCTACCCTCAACAGTGCCTAAATGCATGGTAACATTTTCACGAATAATATTGTTCTTACCAATGACAAGGGCGGTATCCTCATCTTTATATCCAAGATGTTGAGGAGCCCCGCCTAGTTTGGTAAACGCCGAAACTTTTGTATTTGCGCCAATTGTGGTCCGCCCCGCGATAACAATATGAGCGTCCAGATTAACCCCGCTATCTAAACTAACTTGCGGCCCAACACAGCAATACGGGCCCACACAAACATCATCAGCGAGTTTTGCCCCCTCTTCAATGATTGCAGTCGGGTGTATATTCACCTTACCCATAATATTTCCGTATACGTTATAAATTTATTTCGACGGAGGGTCGGCCAACATCGCTGAAAATTCGGCTTCAGCCACTTTTTTACCAGCAACAATTCCAACGCCTGAAAACCGCCAAACAGGGGGGCGTTTTTGATTAATCTTCACATGAAGCTCTAACTGGTCACCGGGCACCACAGGACGCCGGAATTTGGCCTTATCAACGCCCATGAACAAAATAATTTTGTTATCCGTATCAACTTCTTCAGTATAAGCCGCATAGGTAGCCGCAGATTGCGCCATGGCCTCAACAATAAGGACGCCGGGAAATACCGGCTCTTCGGGAAAATGCCCTTGAAACACTTCTTCATTTGCCGTGATATTTTTAATCCCGACGGCACCTTCACCCGGAACAATATTCACCATTCGATCTATCATAAGAAACGGATAGCGATGCGGCAAAATTGATTTGATCTCATCAAGATATAGCGTGTCTTTCCCTGGAGTTAAAACTTTCATTAATTTTCTTTCTTTTTAGTAGACGCCAATTTTTTAACCACCGCGATTTCTCTCATAAACTGCCTTATGGGCCGCGCAGGCGATCCAGCCCATGTTTCATTATCAGGTATATCATGCATCGTTGAAGCGTTACCCGCTAATCGCGCACCATTGCCAATCGTTAGGTGATCCGCAACGCCGGCTTTCCCTCCAAGCATAACATTATGGCCGATCTTGCAACTACCTGAAATACCCACATGGGCCGCGAACACACAATTCTCACCAATTTCTACGTTATGGGCAATTTGTACCTGATTGTCGATACATGTTCCATGACCAATAATAGTATTCCCTAAAGTAGAGCGATCAATCGTACTATTAGCGCCGACTTCTACTCTATTACCAATTTTCACCCCGCCAAGTTGTGGCACACGTACCAATCCGCTCTTCGTGGGTACAAAGCCAAAACCGGCCTGACCGATACGAGTGCCCGTAAAAACATGCCCGTCATTACCCATAATCGTATGTGTAATGGTTACGTGACTTTCAATCCTACAATTCTTTCCAAGAACGACGCCAGGGCCAATAACGCTATATGCACCAATCCGGCTCCCCTGGCCAATCATAACATTGTCCGCAATCACTGCTGTTGGATGAATAAACACATCGTCAAATTTATGTTGATTAACATTTTCAAAAAGGGTCTCAATTTCCTTTTCCTTGTACAATGCATGTGCAACTTTAACATAGGCAAGTTGGGCATCAACAACTTCAACCACAAGGCCATGTAACATTAATTTGTTTATGCTTTGTGAATTAAGTCTATCCTTTTCAATCAGACAAAGCCCGATAGGACCATTGAGATCACAGCCATCAAAAAATTTTTGCCGCGCAATATATACACACGCATGACCAATGTTTTCCTCGGCTATATCTGCAACGCTAGAAATCATAACCGGATCAGGGTTTCCAGCATGGTGATGCGATAACCCTTTAGATGAACCATCATGAAGCCTTTTGCCATTCACAAGCTTGGCAATATCTTCAGCCCTCAAAGGGGCAGCAATATGAAAGAACCGTGCATCGGGCATTTATGGCCTATCTAACTATAATACGTAAATTATCCCTTACCCATCCACCAGAATTACAAAAGCATTTATCCAAAAAAAACCGGAGCATTCGCCCCGGCCTTTAAACATGGTATGGATTAATCGGTCCAAAAGCCCTCTAGTCTACAGAAAGCAATCGTACTATTGAGCTTGCTGTGCTTGCGCCTGTTGGGCTTTCGCAACTTGACGAAGAATGTCTTCAAGAGACACTTCTTGCACGTCAATGTTACTCAACTTTTTATCAAGCTTAGAAATAACTTCTTGGGTAATATTTGATTCTTCTGCCGCATACAAAATTGTTGAAGTATCGAGTAATATTGTCGCGCCGCGCTTATCCACAATTTCTTGCATAATAGGCTGCGCTTGCGTCAAAATGTCATTTTCAGCTTTACGAACAGATTGCACGAATGCTGATTCCATGATTTTACCCATCTGGGGCAATCCATACTGGCTTCGTCCAGCTAATTCTTGTTCTTTCTTCTGGCGCTCTTCTTTGGACCAAAGCTCTTTATTTTTTTGATAATTTTCAATATCAGCTTCTAACTTGGTCTTTTGCTCGGTTAGCTGTGAAGACACGCTTTTTTCAAGATTACCAATTTGATCACTGGCTGATTTCCCAGCTTTGGACTGTGCTATAATCTGTGCTCGATTAACAATAAGGATAATAGGAGCATCATCACCTTTCTTGCCTCTTTTTTGCGCCACAGCTTGCGATGAGGTTGAGACCCCAACAATTGCAGTTGCACTAAATATTGTCGCTCCGAGAAT
>CALLPQ010000154.1 GCA_938015425.1 uncultured Parvularculaceae bacterium
TGTCGGGTAGAAAATAAGGTTGATTATCATATCCTGCCCCCACGGCAACGGGTTTGGGATTTTGTATGGAAAGTCCCTGATCCGTAATAATTATGTCGGCCATATAAATATCGGTATTGGGCGGCGCGGCGGCATCGCTTGAAATATTAGGTGCCGTATCGGATGCAATCTTGATATTGTTGTCATCGGATTGACCGCAAGCCGTTAGAGCCAGGCACATGACAAGAATGCGCGCATGGGGGCCATTTTTTGTTTTTGCTCTGGTTATTTCTTTGGTCACTTTTTGAGTCATTTTTTTGGTGGTTGCCCTAATTACAAAATGATGCTGCATATTCAAATCCCCTTATTGAAGAATAGTATTTTTAGATTTTATATTAAATCTAAAGCGCGACCTACTTTAATAAATGCCTGAACGGCCTCGTCGACGTGTTCATCTGTATGCGCCGCACACATTTGTGTGCGGATGCGCGCTTTGCCTTTCGGGACAACCGGATAAGAAAAGGCAGTCACAAAAACACCTTCTTCCATCATTATATCTGCCATCTTACCGGCTTTTTTGGCGTCTCCTAGCATAACCGGAATGATAGGGTGTTCTCCTGGTAGCAAATCAAATCCGGCGTCACTCATCTGGGTACGGAATCTTTTTGCATTCTTAAACAATTGAGTGCGAAGGCCATCCCCATTGGTAACTAGGTCTAGGGTTTTTAAGGTGGCCCCTAACAAGGCAGGCGTTAACGCGTTGGAGAAAAGATAGGGCCGTGCGCGATTGCGCAATAGGTGAATGGTCTGGGCACTGGCGCAAATATAGCCCCCCATGCCGCCGCCAAGGGCCTTACCCAATGTACCTGTTAAAATATCGACCTTATCGCCAACGCCGCAATGGTCTGGCGTGCCTTTTCCTTTATCCCCCATAAAGCCGGTAGAATGGCAATCATCTACCATAATTAATGCATTATACTGATCGGCAAGTTTGGCGATCTGGTCCAATTTGGCGATATATCCGTCCATGGAGAAGACGCCGTCCGTGACAATGAGTTTGCTGCGCGCGCCTTTTTCATCTGCCATCTTTAACTGGGCCTCTAAATCGTTCATATCCGAATTGGCAAAACGGTATCGCTGGGCCTTGCAAAGGCGCACCCCGTCAATGATGGAGGCATGATTGAGACTATCTGAAATAATCGCGTCTTCTGGCCCTAGTAAAGGTTCGAACACGCCGCCATTGGCGTCAAAACATGCGGCGAATAATATACTATCCTCATACCCTAAATAATCGGCAATGGCTTTTTCAACGCGTCGATGTAAATCATTGGTGCCGCAAATAAAGCGCACGGACGCCATGCCGAAACCATATTCATCCATGGTGTCTTTTGCGGCCTGAACGATTTCAGGGTGATCCGCAAGGCCAAGATAATTATTGGCGCAAAAATTCAATACACGGACCGTTTTACCTTTGTGGGAAACTTCAATCTCAGGCCCTTGAGGGGAGGTGATTTCCCGCTCTATCTTTTCTAGACCTTGAGAGCGTAAATCTTCGATGGTTTCATGTATACGCTTATAAAATGCTTGATCCATGCAGGGGCTCCTTACGGTGTAGAGATGGGGGTGGCATCGCCATATTGATGATGAACGTGCATCTTATCGGCGGTGCTTCAGGGGATGTCAATTCAGCTTTAACGTCAAGCCCGTGAAAAGTATTAGGCCGAAACTATTAGGAGGTGGCTTGCTGTTTTGTATGAAATATCATACCCATAATGTAATTATTATGGTGCAATCTAGACGCCGGATATAAATTTAATTTACAGGGCAAGGTCATGTTTGATTTAAGTGGAAAAACAGCTTTAATAACGGGTGCAACGGGCGGTATTGGCGGAGAAATAGCCAAAGCGTTGCATGGGCGCGGCGCCAAAGTGACCCTTTCGGGGACGCGGGCAGAAAAATTGGAAACCTTGGCCCACGAATTGGGTGACGGGGCCTTTGTTGCGCCGTGTAACCTTTCTGACTTGGAGGCAGTGGACGCGCTTCCCAAAACAGCGACCGAGGCGATGGGCGGTCTTGATATTGTGGTCTCGAATGCGGGAGTGACCCGTGACATGCTTATGTTGATGATGAAGCCGACCCATTGGGATGAAGTCATTCAGATTAATCTGACCGCTTATTATCGTCTAACCAAAGCGGCCTTACGGGGAATGACTAAAAAACGCTTTGGCCGGATTATTGGTATTACCTCTGTGGTCGGGGTGACGGGCAATGCGGGGCAGGCTAATTATGCGGCTTCTAAAGCGGGCATGATCGGCTTTTCCAAATCCTTGGCCCAAGAGGTGGCCAGCCGCAATGTAACCGTTAATTGTATTGCGCCGGGCTTTATTGAAACAGCCATGACAGATGCTTTGAACGATCAACAAAAAGAGGCCATTTTGACAAAAATCCCAGCCGGCAAGATGGGCGCATCCCAGGATATAGCCGCCGCCGCATTATATCTGGCCTCTGATGAGGGCGGGTATATGACGGGACAAACTTTGCATGTTAATGGCGGCATGGCGATGATTTAAGCACGTTTCGTCATTAATTCATTTAATAATAGAGCCGTTTAATTTAAGGATCATTTAATTTAAGCACTATTTAATTTAAGCTAAGGGTATGGATAGCTGAGCTTTTAGTGCCCCTATCAACAGGTTGTTTTCGCTGTAAATAAGCCCACAAACCTTGCTAGAAACTATGGAAATGAGCGGTTAAAAGCACAAATACTTGAAAATTTTGCGAAACCCATTGCAAGAAATGACAATATGCCTTAATGCGCCCTAGCGGATCGCGATTGCATACACTATATACATGACGCGGTGCACACATAATTCTGGAATTTCGCCAACCAAAGCCTCTATTTATGGCGGTAAATAGCTTAATTCCTCGTAGCCACTTATAACTGATAGCTTAGAAGGAGCCTTTAATGTCAGATCTTGCGGATAATGTTAAAAAAATTGTTGTCGAACATCTTGATGTAGACCCCGCGAAGGTCGAACCAAAGGCGAGTTTTATCGATGATCTTGGTGCCGATAGCCTTGATATTGTGGAACTTGTGATGGCATTTGAGGAAGAATTCAGCGTAGATATCCCTGATGACGCGGCTGAAACAATCCAGACTGTTGGTGACGCTATCGAGTTCATCACGAAGCAAAAAGGCTAACTGGATAAAGCCTGCCTTCGGCTAAAGCCGATGGGGTGAATATCCGGGTAAAACACTTCGAATTTGAAGTTTTTTGAGTTTGAATTTTTTTAAGTTTTAAGTGTCAATTATCTAGACTGGCATTATCAATCGTTAAACCGCTTAAAAAGCTGCGTATCCTGTCAGGGCGCGGCTTTTTATGTGGGCGTTTGTGATTGAGATCATTGTGTTTAGAAAACCGTTTTATTTTTTGGGTTACAATGTGGGTCGCAACAATTGCTTATAAAGGGAGTTGGCCATAAATACGCCATACGCTATTGATATCTGGCGCTATTGATATCTGGCCCTATTGATATTCGGGGCTATTGATATCTAGCGCTATTGATAATTCAGCGTCAGTTTAATGATTATCTGTAAAAGCAGTCGATAAAGTTGAACGGGTCAGTTACACTCAACAAAATAGATAGAAGATGTCGCAGTTATATTTCGCCGATGATGATGGATAAGTGAGGGTAGGATTATGAGACGTGTTGTAATTACCGGACTTGGGTTGGTCTCTCCATTAGCGTCGGGTGTTGATGCTACATGGAAAAGGCTTTTAGCAGGCGAGAGTGCTGCGGGCCCTATTGATACTTTTGATCCTGTGCAAATGCCTTGTAAAATATCGGCCCAGGTTCCTTTTACGAGCGGGCGCGGTGGCGGCGAGAAAGCCGGTTCAGATGCTTTTGATCCTGATATGTGGGTTGAAGCCAAAGAGCAAAGACGGATGGATGATTTTATTGTCTATGGCTTGGCTGCGGCGCAAATGGCATGGAAAAATTCCGGCATTGAATTAAAAACCCGTGAGCAAGAAGAGCGGGCGGGGGTTCTGGCTGGTTCCGGTGTGGGCGGCATTGAGGGTATTGAGAAATATTCGATTATTAATCATGAAAAAGGCCCTCGTCGGGTTTCGCCATTTTTTATTACTGGTAGTTTGATTAATTTGATCTCTGGTCAGATTTCTATTCGCCTTGGCTTGCGGGGCCCTAACCATGCGGTGGTAACGGCTTGTTCTACGGGTGCCCACGCTATTGGCGATGCGGCACGGCTTATTATGTATGATGATGCGGATGTTATGATTGCTGGCGGTGCGGAGGCGGCGATGACCCCGCTGAGTATTGCCGGATTTGCAGCCTGTAAAGCATTGACCACCCATTTTAATGATACGCCGGAAAAAGCGTCGAGGCCTTATGATAAAGATCGTGACGGGTTTTTGATGGGCGAAGGGGCCGGCATGTTGGTATTGGAAGAATATGAACACGCCAAAGCACGCGGCGCCAAAATCTATGCAGAAATTACAGGATACGGCCTTTCAGGCGATGCCCACCATATAACGGCCCCTGCCTCTGATGGAGATGGTGGCTTTCGGTCTATGACAATGGCTCTTAAGCGAGCCGGTTTATCGGCCAAAGATATCAATTATGTGAACGCACACGGAACATCAACCCCGCTTGGTGACGAGATCGAGTTAGGAGCGGTTGAAAGATTGTTTGGTGATGCAGCAGATAAAGCTGTGATGTCTTCCACAAAATCATCTATTGGTCATTTATTAGGGGCCGCCGGTGCGGTAGAGGCAATATTTTGTGTGCTGGCTATGCGTGATAATATTGCGCCACCCACCTTGAATCTTGATAATCCATCAGTTGAAACACCCATAAATCTGGTGCCCCATAAACCCCATAAAATGGAAATAAATGCTATTTTAACCAACTCGTTTGGCTTTGGCGGCACCAATGCTTCACTCGTGATGACAAAGGTCGAGTGATGATAACAATGAGATGATGAAAGGGGTTGGTTAGAGGGTTTTTGCCATTACAATAAATGAACTTTGACCATCCCATGAATTTTTCATACCGCGGATAACATCTTTAAAACCAAATTTTTTGTAAAGAGCCATAGAAGCGGGGAGACCGCTTGTAGTTTCTACAAAGATTTCATCGAATTCCTTGATGCGTGCTTGTTCAAGAATATGATCCATCATTTGATTGCCAATGCCGTTGCGTCGCATATGGGGCAGGGTCAGCAACCATTTAAGTTGGCCTTGTTTTTTCATACCGCTTGAGCGATCAATCAATCCGGCGCAAGCGACGGTTTCTCCGTCTTGTTCTATAAAGAATATTTCACCAAGCCCTGCGTCTTCGCTTTGGAAGTCAGCGATTGAACGTGCAATATGGGCTTCAAACTTTAGGCGATAATTCGGCTTATCGAGTTGTGCTATTTCGTTCGTGGTATATCCCACCCCGTGAAGATTTAACAAAAGACCCAAATCACCAGGGCGATTGCCGGAGCGAATCTCGAAATCAACCTCATTGTTGATATTGGATACACTATTATTATCAGTACCAAGATGTTGATCCAGACAAATTGCATCATCAATGCCGTTTAGTAAGTCACCCATTTGATCTGCATTCGGGTTGGCAAGGGGTGTCATCGTGTCCATATTCTTAAATTCCTTTGGCAAACTGAACTTTTTGAGCGCGATGCAGCCCTATTGCGTAGATAGGGCCGCATCCTCATTAGGCAAAGTATGACGCAAGGAGTTCAAAAAACCCTTAAAGGAAAAGTAAAATTGGCATGATTATCACCCTTTTTGGTCGATTTTTTCTGCTGCGCGGACAATTTGTACAAATTCAGAGCGATAGCCATAGGGATCATCGCCTTTATTGGCTTGGGCAAGGTTAATGATTTGTTCATAATCAATGTCGTGAGTGAATTTAGAGCGCGCCAGTTTTTGCCCGAAGGCGGCAACACTGGAGGCGAAGCGCGCTTCGATTGGTGCATCTTCAAGTGATTGATAGATATCCTTGGTCATCACCGGCATGGTAATGAGGTTGCTTTTATCTTGATCGGGAAGCTTATAGCGTAATTTTACAAAGGCCAGCTCGTCTATATTCAAGTCGCTATTAATGGCCGGTTTTTTTCCATATCGCAAGTCATCTACAAGGCGACTATTTGATCCGTTTAATGATAATTCATAAAGAGCCGTAACGGTATGACCGGCGCCAATATCCCCCGCATCGACCGCGTCATTGTTAAAGTCTTCATTATTCAATGCGCGGGTTTCGTAGCCAATTAAACGATATTCGGCGACCACGGCGGGATTAAACTCCACTTGAAATTTTAAATCTTTGGCGATTGGGAATAAAGTTGACGTAAATTCATTGACCAGAACTTTTCGGGCTTCGTTTAAGTTATCCACGTAAGCCGCAACACCATTGCCCGCTTGGGCCAGTTTTTGCGCCAGTACATCGTTATAATTGCCCTGTCCAAACCCTAATATGGTGAGGTAAATGCCGCTTTTGCGCTTACGGGCGACAAAATCTTCCAAACTGTCATCGTCTACGGTGCCGACATTGAAATCACCGTCAGTCGCCAGAAGAATGCGATTGACTTTGTTATCGGAAAAATTTTCTTCTGCTAAGTCATAAGCAAGGCTAATGCCTTGGCCGCCTGCGGTTGATCCGCCAGCGTTTAAATTATTTAAAGCCTTTAAAATTTTTGTTTTCTGGTTAGCCGCTGTTGGTTCTAACACCACGCCCGCAGCGCCCGCATAAACCACGATAGAAATTGTGTCATTTTCGTCTAGTTCGTTTAACATCAATTTAATTGATTTTTTCACAAGGGGCAGTTTGTCTTCATTGCTCATAGAACCGGATACATCAAGTAATAAGACAATATTTGCGTCAAGGTTTTCAGCCTGCGGAGTGTCATAACCTTGCACACCGATATGCATTAGCTTTTTATCCTCGCTCCATGGGGATGGGGTGACCCAAACCGTGGGGGCAAATGGTTCTTCGGCGCTTGACGCTTTTTTATAGTCATAGGTAAAATAATTGACTAATTCTTCAACCCGAACGGCTTCCGACGGGGGAAGTGAGTTATTATTCATGATAAATCTTCGGCCAATAGAATAGGAGGCGCTGTCTACATCCGCTGAAAAAGTAGACAAAGGTTCCTTGGTGGCAAGTTTTACCGGATTGGCTTCGCCATTGTCATAACGCTCTGTATTGGCCGGTATATTGGGAACGATGTTTGGAATGGGGCTTGGAAGAGTAGAATGAAATCTTGATGACTTACTTTGTTTTATCTGTGAGCTATTGACGGCAACTTGCTCTGATTCAGCCCGAACCTCCTCGCTAAGTATGGGCGCAGTGGTATCTGCTATTTCTTGCTCGGGTGTGGCCTCACACGCATAAAGTGTTAGGGCGCTAAAGCTGACGGCTAGAAATGATTTAGCATGACGGTGATTGAATTTGGTGATCATTTTTTCCTCGATTTTGATTTGGGCATTTTAGATGGAAAATAGTCTGATAGAGGGATAGGTTTAGATGATGAGACTAAAATACTATTTTAGGGCTGGAACTTGCCTGATTCGTGTTGATATTATGGTTTACGCTTTTCCGGGCTTCATTCACTCAGGACAAGCGAGGCAAAGCGCGTTAAATTTAACGCTAATTGGGAAGCTTGCTTGCCTTTGGCGCTATCTTTGCGCAAATTTTAAAAGACGGTTTTTGTAAAACAGGGTATAAAGTCAGATTATAAAGATCGGTAAATCGGTATTATGGGTAAAGTGTAATCCTTGGATGGATACAAGATGAGGGTAATGATGGTGCAAGATAATCAGGCGGGCGACCCAAAAGACAATCAGACAGGCAGTCATTTGGGCGGTCAGGCAGGCGGCGTCGTAAAAGGATTATTGATTTTTTTCTTTGGGGTGATTGTGCTTTCTGTGGTTGCCGTCGGGGCGGGTGCTTATCTCGCGCAAAAAGAAATTAAGCGGGCAGGGCCTTTAACCGAGCAAACCATTGTCCAGTTTAAAAATGGTTCTTCGGTGAATGCGATTGGTGAAACCTTAGCGGAAAATAATATTATTCGTAATGCGGACTTGTTTAAAGTCGCGGTGCGTTTGCGTAAGGCCCAAGGGGCATTAAAAGCGGGGGAATATCAATTTTCTCCGGGGCTTAGTGTGGAAGAGGTGATCGATGTATTGATGGAAGGAAATTCCATTTTGCATTTTGTTACGATCCCCGAAGGGCGCACAACGGCGCAAATCCTGAAAATCTTGCAAGAAGATCCGGTTTTAACGGGTGATATAACCATCACGCCGCGCGAAGGCGCGTTGTTGCCAGAAACATATGGGTTTTCTCGTGGTGATAGTCGAGATATGATCATTACGCGGATGATGAAAGATCAACAAAAAGTCATTGAGGAATTGTGGGAGACCCGAAAAAGCGGTTTGCCACTCTCAAACCCGCGTGATGCGATCATTCTTGCCTCGATTGTCGAAAAAGAAACCGGAGTCGCGGGAGAGCGTGATCGCATTGCGGCGGTGTTTATCAACCGTCTTAACCGTAAAATGCGCCTTGAGTCAGACCCCACCATTATCTATGGCCTAACCCAGGGGGAGCCATTGGGGCGTGGTTTGCGGGTGAGTGAAATTCGCGGAGAAACACCCTACAATACTTATGTTATCAACGGATTGCCGCCAACGCCAATTTGTAACCCCGGCAAAGCCTCGATCGAGGCGGTTTTAAACCCGTCCGATAGCGAGGAAATCTTTTTTGTGGCTGATGGCACTGGCGGTCATGCTTTTGCTAAAACCTTGAGGGAGCATAATGCAAATGTGCGCAAATGGCGCCGCATTGAGGGGGGAAGACGATAGCCTTATGGATAAGCCTTTAAACTCATCTTCCTTCAAGCTATCTTCTAACTTGTCATCCATGACCGGGTTTTCGCGCCTTGAGGGCCAGTTGGGTGAATGTCAATGGACGTGGGAAATGCGCAGTGTCAATGGCCGCGGGCTGGATATCCGGTTCCGGTTGCCCTATGGGTTTGAAGAATTAGAATTACGATTACGCAAAATTTTGCCTACTTACATTAAGCGGGGTACGGTGAATATCTCTCTTGATTTACGCGAGGCTGAAAATACGTCGCGTTTGTTTCTCAATCGTCGTACCTTTGATGATGTGATTTCAATGATTGAGGAAATGAAAAAATCCGATGTGGATTTTGCAGCGCCCCGCCCTGAGGGTATATTATCTATTCGCGGGGTTGTGGAAACACAAAATCAATTGATCGATAAAGACGAGCGCCAACATTTATATGCAAAACTTGAAGAAAGCTTTCTAGACTGTGTTAAAGCGTTGGATGAAGCGCGGCGAACCGAGGGCAGGGCGTTACAGTCGGTGATCGTAAAACAGATTGAAGATATTGCCGCCCTGCTTAAGCAAGCCGAGACCCAGAGTGCAGCCATGCCCGAGGTGATGAAAACGAGGCTTAAAAAACAGATAAGCGAAGTGGCCAACGAGGCAGGTATTAGCGAAGAACGCCTTGCCCAAGAGGTTGCCATGATGGTGGTCAAGGCAGACATCCGTGAGGAAACAGATCGGTTGAATGCCCATCTTGAGGCTGCCTACGCATTGTTGCAGAACGCGGAACCAGTAGGGCGTAAATTTGATTTTCTGGTGCAAGAGTTTAATCGGGAAATTAATACTTTATGTTCGAAGGCACCGGATATACAAAGTAAACAAACAGGATTGGCCATGAAAACAATTATTGATCAGCTTAGAGAGCAAATCCAAAACGTGGTTTAACCTAAAACGCGGTTGAAATCGAAACAAAGATACATACGAAATAAAGTACTAACGAAATAAAGGCATTTAATATGTTAGGCGGTGACCTGAAAGTTGCAAGACGGGGGTTGATGTTCATTCTTTCCAGCCCTTCGGGGGCGGGCAAAACAACCCTTGCTGATAGAATTTTGCAAAATGATAGTGAAATTACATTATCAGTCTCGGCCACTACGCGCCGCCGCCGCCCGGGAGAAGCCCACGGTAAGGATTATTATTTTGTATCCGAAGAAGAATTCGCCCGTATGCGTGATGGCGGCGAGTTTTTGGAATGGGCTAATGTGTTCGGTAATCATTATGGCACGCCGCGCTCTCTCGTGGAAGATACATTGCGGTCCGGCAAGGATGTTTTGTTTGATATTGATTGGCAAGGCGCACAGCAATTAGATGAAGTTGCGGGGGAGGATGTTGTAAAAGTCTTCGTTTTGCCCCCCTCCCGCATTGAATTGGAGCGCCGATTGCGCGCACGGGCCCAAGACCCCGAAGAGGTCGTGCGCACACGGATGGAAAAAGCCGATTCGGAAATGTCCCATTGGGCGGAATATGACTATGTTATTGTCAATTATGATATAGACGAGTCAGAGGCTTTATTAAGGGCCATTTTGTTGGGGGAACGCTTGAAACGCAAACGCCAGATCGGTCTTGCTAAAATCGTTAGGGATATGATTGGCGATTAAAGTAAGCCTATAAACCAGGCATAATGAAAAGTAAGGATAATTGCCTGATTCTTGAGGTAGAGGAGTTGACATTTAGGCGTGGTTTGGCACACCCATGGCTTGAATGATCCCGTTAATTGACCCTCAAATTATTAGGTAGCCTTATGATCGAACGATATGCCCGCCCTGAAATGACTGAAATCTGGTCAGCTCAATCCAAGTTTCGGATCTGGTTCGAGATTGAAGCCCATGCCGCCGATAAAATGGCCGAGCTTGGCACAATCCCCAAAGAGGCTGCTAAAGTGATTTGGGACAAAGCAGGGTCGGTCCAGTTTGATGTTGCGCGCATTGACGAGATCGAAGCAGAGGTCAAGCATGATGTTATTGCATTTTTGACTCATCTCGCTGAAATTGTTGGCCCGCAAGCACGTTTTGTGCATCAGGGTATGACCTCATCAGATGTTTTGGACACATGTTTAAGTGTGCAATTGACCAAGGCCAGTGATATTTTATTGGGCGGCGTGGACCGGATTTTGGCGGCATTAAAAACACGCGCAATTGAACATAAAGACAGTGTATGTGTAGGGCGCTCCCACGGGATTCATGCGGAGCCAGTGACATTTGGGTTAAAGCTGGCTGGATATTACACCGAATTTTCAAGGGCGCGAAAACGCTTGCTGGCCGCCCGTGAAGAGATTGCGGTTTGTGCAATTTCCGGCGCTGTTGGTACATTTGCCAATATTGATCCGGCGGTTGAAGCCCATGTGGCTGAAAAGCTGGGTTTGGCGGTTGAGCCGGTTTCAACCCAGGTGATCCCCCGCGATCGTCATGCCGCATTTTTTGCAGCCCTTGGGGTTATCGCTTCATCGATTGAGCGATTGGCAACAGAGATCAGACATTTACAGCGTACGGAAGTTCTAGAGGCCGAAGAATATTTTTCTAAAGGTCAAAAGGGGTCTTCCGCTATGCCCCATAAGCGCAACCCGATTTTAACGGAAAACCTGACGGGCCTTGCCCGTCTTGTGCGGATGGCGGTTATTCCGGCGATGGAAAATGTTGCCCTTTGGCATGAGCGTGATATTTCCCATTCTTCGGTCGAACGCGGCATTGGGCCAGACACAACCATCCATCTTGATTTTGCTTTGCACCGTTTGGCGGGGGTGATCGAAAAATTAGTGGTGTATCCAGAACGAATGCAGGAAAATCTTGATAAGCTTGGCGGGTTAGTGCACTCACAACGTGTATTGTTAGCGCTGACCCAAGCGGGGGAGTCGCGGGAAGATTCATATAGATTAGTGCAACGAAACGCGATGCCCGCATGGCGCGGCGAAGGCGCTTTCCTTGATAATTTGAAAGCAGATAAAGACGTGACGGCGAGATTGTCGCCGTCAGATCTGGATGCATTATTTGATTTGCGCTATCACACCAAGAATGTGGACGCTATTTTTAAGCGCGTCTTTGTTGAATAACAAGGTTAATGATAGACACGACCAACATTCCAACAGCAATAAAAAATAAGGCAGAACCTGTTTCCGCTGTGAAGTCGGTTCTGACAAACCCTTCGCCCGCTGCTAAAGCGGCTTCTGGTTTCGGGGTGGCAAAATCTGCGGGCGTCACGGTACCCAAATAGGGTGAGAGGTGAATAATTACAGCGCCCAAAAAGGGACTAATCGCTAGGAGTGAACCAAGACGACGGGTGGGGGGAAGGAGCACCAACGCACCAGTGATGATTTCAACACCGCCAATAATATAATTACCAAGGGGATAAGCCAGTTCAGCAAACGGTAGCCCCGCCGTTAAGCCTTTATATTCAATATAAGGAAGAATAAAAGCGGCCCCGGAAAATTTCAGATAACCAAAAAATAATAAAAATCCGCCAACGATGATGGCAAATACCCATTTTATAATATTCATAATATCCTCTTTACTAAATTGGCTTATATATTTGTTTTTATTTTTTAAATTGGTTTTATAAGCTAATCAGATCGTAAGTTTCGGACCAAAAATTTAAAAGGTTGAACGTTTTAGGGTTTTAAAGTCTTGGGGTTTGAAAATTTAAATCGTTTTTGCACATTTAAAGCATAAATTATGACACAAAATAATATGCAGATACAGTGCTCTGATTATTAACCGAGATCAACTAAAATCACGAAAATGTGTGTGCGCTGCATTTTTCGGCTCACCTCTATTTTTATCTTATGCTGGTTATTGTGCTTGGGGGGCCTGATTATTTTTGCCAGATAGACCCTTGGCGGAGTAGGTCCGCAACTTTGCCGGTCCGCTTGCCATTGGTTGGATGGTTATTCCAGAAATTTTGGTCAAACGAAGCTTCGGCAGGGTCTTCATAGAGAACACCTAATGCGATCGGGTAATCCGACTCTGGCATATCAATCAACATTTGGGCGATGGCTTTATTTCTTGAGTCATGCACGAGAATGTCATCAAGGCTGATCCCGTTTTCACCAAGGGTTGCAACTTCTAGTTGCATCGTTTTGGCATTAAAAATAATACCTTTTGTTTCTTTAGCAAAAAGAAGCGGCTTACCGTGTTGAACATGAAGCTGATTATCCGTGGCCGCTGCTTTTTCGGTAAAGCCTTTGAAAACGTCTGCATTATAAACAATGCAGTTTTGATAGATTTCCACAAAGGCAGTGCCATTATAGTGGTGAGCCGCTTTTAGGGTTTCACTAAGATGCTTGATATCTGTATCTATCCCGCGGGCAATAAACCGGGCGCCGGCCCCAAGGGCAAAAGCGCCGGCGGAAACAGACGTTTCAATAGACCCTTTTGGACTTGAGGGAGAACGGGTACCGGGGCGCGAAGTCGGAGAGTATTGACCCTTTGTCAGGCCATAAATCTCGTTATTAAATAATAGAACCTGCATATTGATGTTGCGGCGAAGTAGATGCAGTAAATGATTCCCACCAATGGATAATCCGTCACCGTCGCCGGTCACCATCCACACATCAAGGTCAGGATTGGCGAGTTTCAACCCTGTGGCGAATGCGGGGGCGCGCCCGTGAATGGTGTGAAACCCATAAGTCGACATATAATAAGGAAAGCGCGAAGAGCAGCCGATGCCGGAAACAAAAACAGTTTCGTCAGGTTTGGCTTCAATATCCGCCATGGTTTTCTGGACGCATTTTAAAATTGCATAATCACCGCAGCCAGGACACCAGCGGACTTCTTGATCGGTTGCAAAATCTTTAGCGGTTAACGGTGCGTTCATGATGGTTCCTAAATAGTCGCTTTGCCAAATATGGCTTTATTCAATTGACGGAATTGTATTGCTGAAATGGGTTGCACGATAAACCCTTCAAGGCTTTTTGGTTGTGCGAATAGACGGTTCTTTGTGTACACAATACGGCATGCCACATCTCTGTTTTCCAGAACCGTAACTCTTACGGCGTCTGTGGACCAAGCATCGCGGGGCGTTGACCAATCATCGTTTAATGCACGAAGTGCTGTGTAAAGATCATCTCTTGAGGTGATGTTTGTAAGTTTTATGGCTTCGGGGTCGCTCGATGATTGCTCATCTGCTAAATCAGGTCGCACGGGGGCCGTAATTTTTTTTGGTTTTTTATGGTCTACTTTGAAGCTAACTGTGCCCGTAAGGTCCACATCGAAACAGATTGTGCTCCGGTCTGCATCTGTTGGTTGGCTGGTTTGCGCACCAACCATTTGTGGGGGAATAGAGGTAACGGTAAACGCGCAAATTGCGAGCAATGTTTTAGTGGAATATGATTTAGTAGGATATGATTTTGTAATATGCATATTATTCAGCCGCTTGAATAGCGCCGGGAATATTGGCGCGGATTTGCTCTAATATTTCGGAAATTTTAAAGGGTTGTCCTGAAACTTTTGTCAGCGGTATTACATCGACCTCTAACTTGTCCCTTAATAAGGTGGCGCATTGTCCCATATTCATTTCCGGTAATAAAATGCGGTCATATCCGGCTAATAGTTTGCCCAGATTTTTAGGTAAGGGGTTCATATAGCGTAGGTGGATTTGCGCAACGTTTAAACCTTCTTCCCGGGCCTGATTAACAGCGCGCCAAATTGCGCCGTGGGTTGATCCCCAGCCAACCACCACGAGGGGGCCGTTTTCGTCTCCCTGTTCGACAGTTTGATCAGGAATAAAATCAGCAATCGTATCAATTTTTGCAAATCTCATATCGCTCATGGCTTGGTGGTTATCCGCATCGTAGGAAATGTCTCCTGTGCGAATATCTTTTTCAATGCCGCCAACACGGTGGGCGAAACCCGCTTCACCGGGGGCGATCCATGGCCGGCCAAAGCTTTTTTCGTCGCGCTTCCAGATGGCGCGCTTCACGGCATCACCGTCGTTTAAATCGATGCCATCAGGAACCGGATTTGTTGATAGGGGCTCTATCTTGCTCATATCCGGCAAGGCCCAAGGGCCCGATGCGTTGGCGATATAGCCGTCAGTCAACAAGAACACGGGCGTCATATGTCGCAGGGCAATACGCACGGCCTCGATAGCCGCATAAAAACAATCACCGGGGTCACTAGCGGAAACAACAGGAACCGGAGCATCACCATTCCGTCCGTATACAGCTTGATATAAATCCGATTGTTCAGTTTTTGTTGGTAACCCTGTAGAAGGGCCACCACGTTGTGAATTAACAATCACCAAAGGGAGCTCGGCTGATATAGCCAAGCCGATAGCCTCTGTTTTCAAGGCAATACCGGGACCGGAGGAAGATGTAATCCCGATTGACCCGCCATAGGAAGCCCCGATAGCGGCACAAGCGGCGGCAATTTCGTCTTCCGCTTGAAAAGTGGCAACGCCTAAATCACCCATTTTAGTGAGATGGTGCAAAAGCGGGGAGGCAGGGGTGATAGGGTATGACGCAAAAATGATTTCTTTGTCGGCCAATTCCCCTGCGGCAGCGAGTCCAAGGGAAAGTGCATAAGCGCCGGTAACCGAGCGATAATCACCCGATGCCATGGGTGCTTCCCCGATTTCGAATTGAGGAATTTCGGCAGAGATTTCCACCGTTTCGGCATAGGCGTGACCTGCATTCAGTGCCGCGATATTGCCGGCTAGGGCGTCAGGCTTATTGGCAAATTTAGTTTTAATCCATTCTTCAATGGGGGCGCGTTCGCGGCCAAACATCCACAATACGGCACCAAGGCCCCAAAAGTTTTTACATTGCTCCGCCCCTTTTTTGCCAAGGCCGGTGTCTTTAACCGCTTCCATGGTTTGGGTCGAGATGGCGATTTCAACCACTTGAAACCCGTCAAGTTCACCTGTTTCACGGGGGTCGGTTTCAATATTGGCCTTGGTAAAATTACGGGCGTTAAAAGCGTCCGTGTTCAAAATAATCAATGCGCCTTTGGGCAAAAGTGGCAAGTTCACTTTTAGGGCAGCCGGGTTAAAGGCGATTAAAACATCAGGCGCATCCCCCGAGGTGGCGATGCGTCTTGCGCCCAGATTAATCTGGAAGGCAGAAACCCCAAAGGTTGTGCCCACGGGGGCCCTGATCTCGGCCGGAAAATCAGGGAAGGTGGTGAAATCTGCACCGGACAGTGCCGTAGATTCGGCAAATTGTGAACCAAGGAGTTGCACTCCGTCGCCGGAGTCTCCGGCAAAGCGCACTACGATTGATTGTTGTTTGGGGATGATGGTTGTCATAAATCTCTACATCAGAGTTATCAAAAGGGAGTTTGAATCGTTAAGGTCGGGTTTTTCGTTTTGCTAAACTGTTCTAAGCGTGAAAACGCTCAAATTAACATCTCGTATCTTCTGCGTATATAGGCCAAGTTTTTGAGAAGAGAAAGACTCGTTTGTCTACTAAATGCGTTTTGGTGGGTCCTTTCCCTTCTCTATAGTGTCGTACAGGCCGTTGCGATGCTAACCCGTGAGGGTGATATGAAAGAATTCCCCAAAAATGATTGAAAATCATAGTTAATCCTGCGGAAATCAGGGGGCAGATGAGAGTTGGTGACTAAAGAAAAGATAAAGTGTGTTTGGTTCAATATCGTGTGATCAGGGCAAGAGAGGCCATTTATAGTTTAGTTTTTCTATCCATCACCGCCCAAAAGCCCGGTTCCTATTTGATTTTGCGGTGTAAGGCTTTGGAATTAAATTTTGTACGATTTATATTGTAAGGAAAGCGAAAACCGTACTATCCAGAAAGCTACTCAATTACAATCATTCTATAGCGGAGCCGGATTTATGAAGTTCTTTATTGATACTGCCAATGTTGACGAAATTGAAGAGCTAATCCCTACGGGGCTTGTGGATGGTGTTACTACCAATCCTAGTCTGATTATGAAGTCGGGGCGTGATTTCCGCGAGGTTGTGGCACAGATTTGCGCTTTAACCGACGGCCCCGTGAGTGCGGAAGTCACCGCTTTGGAGGCCGATGCCATGATTGCCGAGGGAAAATCTTTGGCTAAAATCGCCGATAATGTAACGGTTAAACTTCCCCTTACGCTTGAAGGGTTGAAAGCTTGCGCCGCGTTTAAGGCCGAGAATATTCCAACCAATGTCACTTTATGCTTTTCCGCTAATCAGGCTTTGTTGGCCGCTAAAGCGGGAGCCAGCTTTGTCTCGCCATTTATTGGCCGGATTGATGATCTGGGTATTGATGGGATGGAGCTTATTCGGGATATCAGAGAGATTTTTGATAATTACGATTTTCAAACAGAAATTCTGGCGGCGTCGATCCGCTCTTCGCTGCATATTCGTGAATGTGCGTTAGCCGGAGCCGATGTGGCAACAGCGCCGCCAGCGGTCATAAAATCATTGGTAAAACATCCGTTGACCGATAAAGGGCTTGAGGCTTTTTTAGCGGATTGGGAAAAAACGGGCCAAAAAATTCTCTAAATTTAAAACCCCTGCAAATTATATACTGGCTTTCTTATGTACATAATTTGACAGTAATATTTAATGTCAGAACAATCTCAAGATTCATTTAATCATTAAACTGATTATTTAATTAATCCAATCTCGCGCAGGCGCTGGTTTAAAAAATCGCCAGCGGTAATGTCATTATATTTTGCGCCATCACCTTTGCAGCTATCCAAACAGGATAGTCTCGCTTCAGAGTGCGGATGCATGAAAAAAGGCATTGAGTATCGTGAAACATTTGGCCCTTCAGGGTTGATGACACGGTGTGTTGTCGCGGGGATAATATCATTGGTGATCCGCGCTAACATATCGCCCGCATCAACAATTAGATTTTCCGGATCTGTATCGATCGATAGCCATTCGCCATTACGATCCAGTAATTGTAAACCGCTGCCATTGGCGGAAACCAGTATGGTGATGAGATTAATGTCCTCATGGGCTGCTGCGCGGATGGCCCCCGCCGGCGCGTCATCACAAATGGGGGGGTAATGTAATAGTCGCAATAAAGAATTGCCGTCTGTCACCATGTGGCGGAAAAAATCATGCGGCAAGTCCAAAGACGGCGTTAAGGCCTCCAGCATAATTTGCCCCGCTTCTTCGAGACTATTATAAAGGTTTATAAAGACATCTCGAAAATCATTTGATTGACCATTGCTCAGTGTCGGCCAAACATTGATCGGGTACGTATTGACCAAAGCGTGATCTGGTTCAAACTCGCGTCCAATATGCCAGAATTCTTTTAGGTCGGGTACGTCGTTCCCTTTTGCGTGTTCCCGTCCAAAAGCAATATATCCTCTTTGACCGCCATCACCGCTATTGTACTGCATTTTATCTTTAAGAGGCTGTGCAAAAAGGGTTTCGGCTAGATCATAGGCTTTGGTTAACAACGAGGTTTCAACACCGTGATCTTTTAAAATAATAAAACCGTAATGTTTTAAACCATCAAACAGTTTGGTGATAAAATCTTGTCGGTCTGCATCATCACCATGTGTATAGGAATGAAGGCTAAGCTCGGGCACGCGGGTAAGGGGGGGTGTCATAAATGATCCTTCATTATGATTAGGGATGATTGGCATTTTAAGATTTATGTTGCCATTTCTTTAACCATATTCTGGCACGTTTAACGGATAGAATTATTATAGCGGCCGCTAAAACTTTACAAAAGATAAATATTGCTAAAAGTCGAATATTTACGGCCTCAACAGGGATTAAGTGATGGGATTAAAGCTGTCTTTAAAGCCTAATGAAAAAATCGCGATTAATGGTGCTGTGCTGACGAATGGTCATAAACGGACCCAGTTAATGGTGGAAAATCAGGCGCGTATTCTGCGTGAAAGTGACATTATACAAGAAGAAGAGGCCAATACACCAGCAAAACGGGTCTATTTGCCGATCATGTTGATGTATCTGGAGCCGGATTGCCGGAAAGAATGTCATGGGGATTTTGCAAGGCGTTTAAGCGAGTTTATCGAAGTTGTGGATGATCCTGAATGTCAGACAAAATGTTTAAGTATTGCCGCCCACGTGGCGAATGAGGATTATTATAAAGCCTTGGCGGAGTGTCGCCACCTTATGAATTATGAAAAGGAGCGCCTTTCCCATGTCGCATAGTCATTATATCGATGCACAAACAAAAGTAGGGACTCCGCGCGATGTGGAATATTTGGCCTTCACAAAGATTACCGCAAAGCTTATTGCGGTGCATGAACAGGGGCGGGAAGATTTAAAAACATTGGTGGATGCTATTCACGATAACCGCCAATTATGGGGCGCGTTGGCCAGTGATTGCGCAAGCGAGAAAAATTTATTGCCCGAAGAGACCCGCGCGACCATTATCAATCTAAGTCGGTGGGTTAATGCGTATTCCAGCGAAGTGATGCGAGCGGGAAAAAGTGCAGAGCCATTGATTGAAGTCAACCGTATAATGATGGATGGCCTTGCGGGACGTGCCGCAAAAGAGTAATCTGTAGGCATAAATTTTTCAATAAAACGACCATCAGATAAAACGTTTTTCTGCCTATGCAGGAATTGCCCCCCGGCAAGAATTACCCGGCAAATTTTGCCGGGTTTGTTGTTTCAGGCGGGATATTCGGGTTTATGGTTACTGGTCCTCTTAGGTAAAATTTAGGGTTCGTGAGGCCTTGTTAACAATAATTAACAAGGCGTTAAATGGCGTCCAATTTGCGATTAGGGTTGGTACGTCGTCGCTTATTTTTTGTTACTCGTTTTGTTACTTGGCCCTATTGTTTAAAAAATTGTGTGCCAGATTGTGAGTGCCAAATAGTAAGTGTCAAATAGTAAGTGTCGATGGTCAAAGCCGAGATAAAATCTCATTAAAGATAAAAACAGACCCCAGAAAGGGATATGAAATGACCTCCAGCATCAACACAAATCCGGGCGCACTTGTCGCTCTTCAAAACCTCACCAGCGTCAATGACCGTCTTGCTGAAACACAGCGCCGTGTCTCAACCGGCTTGCAAGTCTCAAGTGCTGCGGATAATCCCGCGCTTTTTGCGTTGGCTCAGCAACAGCGCGCAGAACTTGGTTCGATTGAATCATTGCAGCAAGGTTTACGCATTGGTCAATCTGCGGTGGATGTGGCTTTAACCGCGAGTGATTCAATTAGTGATATATTGGTTGAATTACGGTCGGTTGCGTTGCAAGCGGCTGACGAGTCTATCCCTTCAGAGACGCGTGATATTCTCAATGAAAGATTTGCTTCCCTAACGGAACAAATTGGCCGTGTTGTTGATAGTGCCGAAGTTGGCGGGCGCAACCTTCTTGCTAGTGGTGCAAGTGATTTATCATTGGTGGCCAGCACTGATGGAGCCACACAAATCAGTGTTGCAGCACAAGACCTGTCACTTGGCGGCGCCAATTTGACAGTATCGAATAGTGCAACAGCCCTTAGTGATGGTGCATCTGCACTGGCGCAAATCACAGCGATTGAAGAGTCACTGGTTAATGTCAGTAATGCTTCTGCCCGTCTTGGTAATGGGTCGCAAGCCTTGGATTTGCAAGAAAACCTTTTAGGCCGTGTTTCTGATTCTCTTGAAGTTTCTATCGGAAACCTTGTCGATGCAGATCTGGCAAGAGAAAGCTCACGCTTGCAAGCCCTACAGGTGCAACAGCAATTGGCAATCCAGACCTTATCGATTGCGAATGCAGCACCAAACTCGATCCTTGCCTTGTTTGCATAACAGTCCATAAGCTGATGAAACTCAAATCCGGGCCGCATTGGCGGCCTGGATAAGAGGGGAGGTTATTATGTCAGAAATTCTACAGCCGTCTGCACAAGGATCAGGTGTCAGGATTAATCAAAATGTCAGTGCTGCGGCAACAAATAGTGCCAACCAGCGAAATGATGATTTGCGCGAGGCACGAAGAGCAGCAAGTGCTGACAGGGTTGCGGATGCGCAACGTGAACAAGATCAGCGTGCCGAACAGTTTCGGGAAACCAGCGAAATCATTCAACGCGCGATTGGGGCCAATACGCGCCTTGAAATAACGGCTGGTCTGGAAACAAACCGCTTTATCTATCGTGCAATTGATGTGGATACGGGTGAGGTGGTGAGTGAATGGCCACCAGAACAATTTGCCCGGTTCATTAATGATCTTGGAGAACAAAGCACGAGCACACAGCAATTGGCTGGTCTGGTGTTGGATGAGCAAGCTTAATCCGGACTTATTTGATGTATCGATAAAAAAATAGCGACCAACATAAGTTGGTCGCTATTTTTAATTTTTGTTATTCGCTGATTTATTCACTTGCTTGGGCTTCACGTCCACGCTTAACAGAGTCCCAAAAATCAGCCGCTTTTGTGGTCGCTCCATGTACCGGAATAAATGTTTCAATATCAAGATTCAAACTTTCCAGCTTTTCAGCGAATGCAAGTTGGTTTGCATTGGCAGGCGGTAAAGTGTCACCGCGTGCGCTGAAGATATCGGCAACCAATAGTGATTTGATCTCGGGGATATACATCACGATGATTTCCTCGGCGTGTGGATTTGGTCCCACATTATAGAGTTCTACTTTGCGAGAGCCACGCCCGATAGAATATTTTTCATCATCAAAAGAGGTAATGTTTACATCTTCGGGGGTGCCGCCATTTTGACCTATATTGCGGCTGGCGTTACCAACATTATTCACAAAATCTACATTGCCAGCTGTTGTTAGAATGCCAATCCCTGCTTCGAGATAGCCATATAATCCGCCAGAATGATCAAAATGGTGGTGGGTTGGCACGGCCCATTTGATCTTCCGTCCGGGGAGTTCTTTTTGGATGGTGCGAATAACATCGCGGCTGGTTTGTGCTGACTGCGGTGTTTCCAGAATAAGAACACCAGAACGCTGGTTTACGAAAATCACATTATACCCTTGGGCCGCATTAGGGATGAAATAAATATTCTTGGCCAGTTTTTCAACGGGTAAATCGCGTGCCGCCGCTGAAGGGGCGGTAAAGGGATCATTTTGTGTTGCATCGTCAGGCTGGGTGAACAAAGCTTCATCCGCCGCTTCAAGGCTAACATTTTCCACGGTAATCTTGGCAGTGGTGTTACCAGCCTGATCTACGGTGATGGCGTGGGCAAGCAATGCGCCGTTTACATCTTTGTAATCGCCAAACGACATAGTCGTGGCCGTGTCGCCCCATTGTTCGTGTGCGGTTAATGTTTGGGTTTTAGCAAGACGGCCTGTCTCGTTATCAAAATAAACATTTACAGCGCGTCCGAAACTGTCAGCAAAAACCAATACGGAATGGGTTTTGCCGTCATGGGTTTCAGTGCCGGCAAATCGCAATGCGTCTGAATTGTCCGCCATTTCCAACAATAGGCTGGCGGAGGTGTTTACGCGGTCAAGAATGTTTTGGCCGACGGCAACATCAATCAGGGCAACTGCGTTTTGGCCCGCTAGATAAACCCAGTCGGGGCCAGCGCCGCGCACATACCGAAAGCCTAAATTGTCGCCATTATAATTTTCAATGGAGAGGCGGCCATCGGAACGGTGAGCAACCGTTTTAAAAGCATTGCCAAAATCTGTTGAAGCGCCAGGTGTTGGGGCTTGGCCGGGGTTTGAACTACTGGTGGCGAAAGTCACACTGGAATTACGTATAGCGTTGAGGGCCTCATATCCGCCGATGGATGTAATGGCGCGATCAAGAACAGTTTGCGCTTTTGCCTGATCAGTAAAGGCAATTGATTGGTTAGCTGATTGTGTGGTTGCGCTATTAGCGAAGGCCGTAAAATGCGGTGTTGCCAAAGCGGCAAGTGCAATCAGGCTAACTTTTGTTCTTAGCTTACGTGTCGCTATCTTGCTTTTCATGGTTGGCTCAGTCCTTGTTAATTTAGTCATTAAACATTTCCCTTATCTATACGGATTAAAGTTGAGCATGAATGTCTTACTTTGCTTGTCTCGTACCTATCAGGTGCGCATTGGGGCAGGCAAGGTTTACCCACCATCTCCCCTTAAGAAACGCATCAATTTCTCGTTATGATACAGACGTTATGATTCACACGATATGATGCAGGCGATTTTGCGGTTAGGGGAGAGGGCATGCTTTTACAATTCAATAAAAACATGTTTATAAAATGCCGTTTAAGAAGATAAGATGATTGATTTGGAGGGTCGCTTCAAGAATGTGCTAGAAATTAGCATCTTCCCCAAAAATACGGCCACCTCTGGCGGTTATATCATCATTTGGGTAATTGCATTGTTGCAGGCCAGCCCGCCAACCCAATTGATAGGATTCATCTTCACTGAAGGCATAATCATCCCGCACCCTTTTTGTGGAGAAGCTTTTTTCTGCTTCGCGGGCAGTCTGGCAACCATCACTAAATCCAGCCAGATATCCCGGTTCATTTTGTAAGGCGGCTAATTTGCTGGTGGAGCAAGCGCCAAGGCAAATAAGGGCGGCCATGCAGGCACTAGCCTTTACCAAAAAGGCCTTTACTAAAAAGGTTTTTGAGCCATATTTTGAATTTTTAAGCGAATTTAATAAAAATGCATTGTAAGTATTTGTTTTTATTGGCTGCATTTCTATCTCCACATATATAATTAAGGCTAGATTATCTTCAATTGCGCTATTGCAATCAGGATTTACGGGTGATGGTAGCAGATTGACTGATATAATGCCCGCTTATCCAAAACTATCTCCTGAACATCTACAGTGAAAGCTATCAGGTTAACTCCTTTTTGGGAAGCAAGGATGGTTGAAAATTAGATATTTCGCAATCAATCCTTAATCCTAATCGGGTAATGCTAGAGGAAATATTATAAAGGTTAGCTGTATATGACAAAAATCGCATATATTTCACATGATAATGCAGAAGCGTTTGAGGGGGGCGATTATCTTGATCCTGTAGATCAAGAGAGTGATGTTTTATCACAATCGAGCCGAGTCGACCTTGATCAGAATACGAATGCGTTAGCCGATATTAGCGGCGCACGCATTTTGATGGCCCGAAAATTAGCGGACATATTGGTGTTACCCGTTGAACAGGTTTCAGCCAATGATCGCTCTCTGGCGGGGGATATTCTGCTTCAAGTGTTAGATAAGGCTGAATATGATTTGCGCATTGATGTGGCGCGGCGCATTTGCCGCGTGCCTGAAGTTCCTGATATCGTCTTGCGCGCCTTTTTGTTGGATGTTCCAGAGGTGGCTAAACATGTCATTGTGGAGGCTTCAACAATTTCCAGCAGCTTGTTGATTGAATGCGCACGTATGGGAGAAACTGCTCACCGGATGATGATTGCGGGGCGATATGGATTGCCAACCACGGTGATTGATGAGGTTGTCAGATTTAACGAACCTGATGTGGCAAAGATGCTTTTACGTCGTGAGGAATGCATTTTCTCGCAACAATCTATCGAGTTATTGGTTTCCCGTTCCACCAACGATATCAAATTACAAGAACTATTATTGCGTCGCCCCGAATTGGAACCCGCTCATGGGTTTATGATGTTCTGGTGGGTGGCAACCGATAATCGTAAAAAGATATTAAGCCGCTTCGCGTTGGATCGTACTCTTATTCAAGAAACCTTGGAGGGAATTTATCCTTTAATGCGGGGCGTCAAAGTTCCTGATATGTTGGTGAAAGAAGTTTTGGCCCTCAATGATCGTCGCCATCGCCCGCGCGGGGTAAATGGCGAGGCTGTGGACTTTGAAGTGGTAAAGCGTACTCTAGCCTTATCCCGTCAGTACCCGTCTGAAGAGATTATCGAGGCTATAGCTATGATTGCCGGTATCACCCGCGAACAGGCGGCGCGTATATTACGCGACCCCGGCGGCGAACCTTATGCGGTTATGTGTAAAAGCCTTGGTGTGCCCCGCAATGACTTTTTCGAATTTATCCACGGTTCAGCGGAGGGTGTTTTTGATGATGGCGGCGAGAGCGCTATTTCTATGGAACGCGCTGATGACCTCCTTGACACATTTGACCGGATGGCGCGTGATTATGCCCGTGCGGTTTTACGCTATTGGGATTGGACGGGTAATCCGCGTATCGCCCGAATTTCTAAATTGCTTGGGGAAAATGCACCCACTGTTTAAAAATTTTTTATTGAGAATTTTTAAAAAAATCAAAGTAATTTTTGGCGTATTTATTGGGTCCATTAAGGGCATTTTAAAATGTTTGTGCCATTACATATAAACCCCGGTTGTGGCTTTGCGTATTTTAGTTGCAATCGGCGGTAATAAAATTCCCCAAAATTCCTTATACAAATTGATTTTTTTCCCGCCGCGAAGGCGGCTCAAGAAATAAAGCCGAGAAGGCGGCTTAGAGAAATCCCGCCGCGAAGGCGGCTTAGGGAAATCCCGCCGCGAAGGCGGCTTAGGGAAATCCCGCCGCGAAGGCGGCTTAGGGAAATAAAGCCGCGAAAGTGCATAAATTATAGATCTGCAAATGCAGTTTTACCGTCTTAGCCCCCGCACGCGGCTGGTTAGATCTTCATCTTTTACATTTTCTTCACTTAGAAGGTTTTGTGATGTTGCAATACCGGCTTCAATCACGCTCATCGGGTTTTTAGTGATTAAGGGATGCCACATAGGTAATGGTTGACTGTTAGCAAGGCGCCGATAGGCGCAAGTGCCTGGTAACCAGTCAAGGGTACGGGCTTTTTGCGGGGTTAACTGGATGCAATCAGGGACAAGAGTATGGCGATTGTTATAATCACAGCAGCGCCGGTTTTTAACATCATATAGGCGGCAAGCTATATCGGTTTCATGAATTTCGTTTGTGTCCTCGTCGCGCAAAAGCACCAGACAGCATTTCCCGCATCTATCGCAAAGGGATTCCCACTCTTCCTGATTCATTTCATCAAGAGATTTTTCTTCCCAGAAGTTAGATTTCGCGTCAATTTTCTTTTTTTTCGTCATGAGAGATTATCCCCCTTTCGCTCTTTACTATCTTATGATTGATCGCAACTAACACCATTCGTCAAATAGTAGAATCAGGCGAATAGATACACTCTATAAGGATATCTGTACTCTATAAGTGTATCTGAACTTTGTGGGGACATCCATAGAGTAGAGGAAATCAACATAGTCGGTCTTAACTACGTTATATTATCAAACTCACAGGGAATATATCTGGATTGAATATTCCTTCATCGCTATCGTGATCTAAGGTTACCATATTGAGATGTGAATAGGGCTAAAAATCTTGTAAGGGTGGTTTCGCTCCACAGTAAAAAGATGTTAGATTCTGGATATGGGTAATTGGGTCGGTCATATAAAAACACGTTTTGCTGATATTGTTCAGGCAATGGGCAGCTGGCCCCAAAAAAGGCGGGCAAAGCCCACTGATGAAGCAATTCAAAATCAGCCCCCCTTAATCCACAAGCCCCTACACCCCCATGATTTTAGTGCGGGCCATAACCAACCATCAATTGATGATGAACCGGAAAAGAAAAAACGCTCTTTTTGGCGGGGAAGCTGGGCAATTTTGCGTCCTGTTCTTGCCACGGGGGCGACCCTTGCCATTATGGGGATGATCGGACTGCTTTACCTAGGCTTTGTCGTGATTGCGCCGCGTGTGCCCGAGGGGACGGATTTATGGAATATCAACCGGCAATCCAGCATCGTTTTATTAGATCGACATGGTGAAGAATTAATGTCGCGGGGGGCACGCTATGGGGAAGCCGTTCGGGTTTCCCAACTTCCTCCTTATTTGGTTGCAGCGTTTTTAGCGACGGAAGACCGGCGTTATTACGAACATTTTGGTATTGATGTGCGCGGCACATTACGGGCAGCCCTGACCAATTATAAATCTGGCGGGGTGGTTCAAGGGGGGTCGACCATTACCCAACAATTAGCGAAAAACCTGTTCCTTAATTCCGACCGAACTTATAGTCGCAAAATCCGTGAGGCTTTGTTGGCGCTGTGGTTAGAGGGGCGTTATTCGAAAGAAGAGCTTTTATCGCTTTATATGAACCGGATTTATTTGGGGGCTGGTGCGTACGGTGTTGAAGCGGCGGCGCGGACTTATTTTGATAAATCCTCACGGGACGTCACCCTTGCCGAGGCGGCGATGTTGGCGGGTTTACCCAAAGCCCCGTCAAGTCTTGCCCCTACGCAAAATCTGGATGGAGCAAAAAGACGGGGGGCGGAAGTTATTCAAAACTTATTGGATACAAAAGCCATTACCCGTTTTCAGGCCCGTGACGCCACCTATGATCCGGCTGTTCTTGCCATCAATGATGTCAGTCCGGAACTTGGCTATGTATTCGATTTTGTCGCGGGCAGCGCCAAAAAAAGGGTTGGTAATTATGATGGTGATTTGATTATTACCACCACATTGGATCCTAAAATTCAAAGGAATGGAGAGACCGCCATTAAAGCGGCCCTTACGGTGGAGAACCGCCTTGCCGGGGCTGAACAGGCGGCGCTTATTAGTTATGATATTGATGGCGCGACACGGGCGTTGGTCGGCGGTTTGGATTATCGTGACAGTCAGTTTAACCGCGCCGTCCAAGCCAAGCGACAACCCGGCTCCTCTTTTAAGCCCTTTGTTTATCTGGCTGCCCTAGAAGCGGGGATGACACCGCAAACCCGTTTTGTTGATAGGCCCGTTGAGATCGATGGATGGCGACCGCGAAATTATTCAAATAATTATAATGGGCCTATGCGTTTGACCGAGGCGATGGCCCGTTCCATCAATACGGTTGCGGTGCAGGTGAGTGAAGAAATCGGGCGCGAAAAAGTGGCCGAGATTGCCCAACGTCTTGGCATAAAATCACCTTTAAACCCGCACCCTTCTATTGCTCTGGGTGCGGTTGATATTTCTTTGGAAGAACTAACCAGCGCTTATCTGCCTCTCGCACGGGGCGGGACGCGTGTTACTCCTTATATAATTTCGTCTATCCGTAATCAAGATGGTGATGTTTTATATAATCATGAAACAGCCAAGCCCGAGAGGGTTTTCGAGCAACAGGTCAGCCATGATATTAATCATCTTCTCTATCAAGTGATGTTAAGTGGTACGGGCCGCAATGCAGCCCTTGGGTCACGTCAATCCATGGGCAAAACAGGCACTACCAATGATTGGCGTGATGCATGGTTTGTTGGATATACAGCGCAAATGGTAACGGGGGTTTGGGTTGGCAATGATAGCAATCGCGGGATGGATAAAATAACCGGTGGCTCCATTCCCTCTGATATCTGGCGCAGCTATATGATTGCTGCCCATCAGGGGATAAAGGAAGTTGCCCTTGAAGGCGCTTATCCTGCGGCTACATATTCCAATGAACCTGTTTTACTTGATTTCTATGCGGATGTTACCCAAGGGTTTGATCAGATAATGGGCGGGCGTTTAAATCGGGCAAATCGAGATGATGTTCGTAGGGGCAGGGATGATAGAGAGACCGGACGGGAAACCGCGAAAGATTTGGCAGCCAGAAATGTAGACGCCAGAAACGCAGACAAAGAGAGCAAAAAAGCCAAAAAGAAAAAACGCGGTCGTCGTCGCTTTGGTATTTTTCGCCGCAAAAAGCGGGATAATTAAGCTAGGATATAAGAGGGTACTATAAGCGCCTAACTGAAGCAGCGCGATAAGATATAAAAGTCTAGTACCAGATGTCGGTTTTCCCGAACGCATACGAGGCCTTAACTGTCATCAAGCTTAAAGATGAATTTCCGCCTATGCGGGAATGACGATGATGGCTAGAGAGATCAGTTCGTAAACATCACGAGAGAACCCAAGACTACCCACCTAAGTCATCCCCGATTTATTCGGGGATCCACCAGACTTCTTCAAACCGTTAAATTTCAGTTTTTACCCTTGAACAGGTTCTAGGAACCATTCCCGAGTATTGAAGGGCCGCCGCGATTGGCCAGTGCCCAGCCTTCACCTTCATCACATGCTAATCCTTGCCAGCGATCTTTTTGTCCGCCTACGGTTATGCTTTGCGTAAATTCGCGGCATAGATAGGGACGGCGTATGGGCGTGCCCGCAAGCGAGAAACTATCCGTCCCCGGTGCTTTAATCATAAGCGGTATAAAGACATAACCCCGTACGCGATTATCAACCGAAATTAACATCCAATCTTGATTAATGATTTTACCAAGCCCTTTAACAGCGGTACCTGAAGGTAAAGTTTCGACGATAGTATGGTTGGTTGACGGGCCTTGCCTGACATTGGAGTTTTTAGTTAAAACAAAATCCCCTTGTTCCGTCTCCATATCAAAAGCAATATCAAGCCCGGGTCGGGCGACGGTCATGAGATCAGGATCAGCAAGAAGGTTAGCGATGAAATACCGCCCCGGGGTGATGCTACCCTCTGCGTTTGTTCCTTGCCATGTTGATGTATTGGCTTGCTCATTATCCATAGCGCTGAGAAAAACCTGATTAAGCGCACGTATATCTGTGCGGTTCAACTGGCCTTGCAAGCTGGTGCCTGAGGCAAAGCTATTGCTCGCTCGTTCGACATTTCGGGTTGTCGGGTTTGTGGGGAGTGACTGACAAGCGAGTAGCGTGAAGGAAAGACAAAGAAGGATAAGCCAAAAAATGAACCGCATAAAATAAATTTCCTTTTTTTGTTTTTTCTTTGATAGCGTAAATAAAGATGGGCTTATGGTAAACCAAAGATTAGCAAAACCTATGAATGGCTTGATGGCAAATGATGGCGTCATATTCATGGTTAATGGATAGATTTCATAAGCCATTTTTACGGATATGTCATTGCTGTTTAGGTCTTATTGTAAGGAATATTGTGTCTTTATGTTAACCAAGGGGGGGAAAAGGTGAGGCATTTTTTTTACGCTTTTAGGTCATGGTGATATTTCACGGCGTTAATAATCATTAGAAATATCGCATGGCAAGTTGAGTAGAGGTAATTATGGGCGTAGAGGCTTCACGCTTGAAAGAATTAATTTCAGTCGCAAAAGAGGGGTCTTCCCATAAAAGACGTGACCTTTTGCGTGAGATTACAGATGTGTTCATGATCTCTCCAGATCGATATACCTCTAATGAAATGCAACATTTTGATGTGATAATGAGCCGTGTGACGCAAAATGTTGAGGTTGCTTTGCGTAGCGAAATTGCCAATAAGCTTGCTGATATCCCAACCGCGCCGCGCGGATTGTTAAAACAACTGGCGAATGATGAGTTTAGTGTTGCCGAACCTATTTTAAAACGTTCGGCGGGGCTTTCGGAAAAAGACCTTACACAAATTGTTCGTTTGCGTAGTCAACAACATATGAAAGCCATTGCAAAACGTAGTGGTTTGTCTGAGACGGTTACAAAAGAAATTGTCGAGCGTGGCAATAAAGAAGTGCTTGTTTCTCTCGCAAAGAACAAAAGCGCTAAAATTGAGCAAGCCTCTCTAAAAAAACTGGTTGATCACTCGCGCACCATTACCGAATTACAAACCCCGATGACGGGGCGGTATGATCTGGCTCCGCAATTATTGACGCAAATGTACTTTTTTGTGTCTTCTGCTTTAAAGAAACAGATTTTAAATCGCTCTGATGTGTTAGACCCCTCTTTGATTGACCAATCAATAAAGGCTAACCGGAAAAAAATTCTTTCCATGGTTTCGTCTGATGTGCGGGTTGAAGTGAAAGAAGCCCAGCAATTTATTACGGATAAGATCAAAGCAAACGCGATTAACGAGACTTTATTGAAAGAGCTGATAGAGTCACGTCGGGCAACTGAATTTCTTCTTGCTTTCGCCCATTTTGTAGGGGTTGATTCCTCGACCGCCAACCGGATATTGCAAGACCATTCCTGGGAGTCATTAGCCATTGCCAGCCGCGCCGTAGGGTTGGAACGGGCAACATTTGCAAAAATTGTGTTTGGGTTACAAAATCAAAAAGATGAACAGAATAAAGGCTTGCGCATTTTAGACCTATATCTGAAAATCCCTCAAGATGCAGCAGAAAGAGTAATGCGGTTCTGGCGGGTGCGCGCCCAAGCCGCCGCTAAAGAAGCAGGCGGTGATGAAGTTAAGAAACCGCGTCTTGACCGAAAACCGATTAAAGAGGTCCTAAAAGCGCAGGAGAATGAACAAGAAAGCACCTCCGCTAAAAAAGCGGTTGCATAATCACGCGCCTACAAAACAAAAGCGATAAATTCTCATAGGCATATTAAAGCCTAATAGACAATATAAAACCTAATAATCAATAATGGCTATTGTCGGCATTTTTCTGTTTCGAGACCTTGATCGGGTTATTCGCAAATGGCTTAGCTAAAAAGGGTGTGGCTAAAAAGGGCGTGACCCAAAAGGCTATGATAAAACTGCGATATCCTTTTCAAATAAATCCATTTTCATAATGTTTATAGGGTGTTTCATGATTATGGATGGACATTTTGTCATGCGTCAAACCCTCTTCTTGATATCACAAAGAGCCCTTTTTATGTGACCTATATAATAGGAAGACTTTATAATGATGGTTGAAAATATGCTTTGCTTGAATTGTCTGGAAATATCCGTATCTTGATAATCATATAAAGGTGTTTCCATCTTGGTTTTTAATTGCCCGTCAGGAAGGTATTGGTTGTGTTAGATGCTTTCGATACTCTTATATTAGCGCGAAGCCAGTTTGCGTTTACGGTGATGTTTCATATCATCTTTCCGGCATTTTCTATCGGGCTTGCTTCTTATTTATTGGTTCTTGAAGGGTTGTGGCTCAAGACTGATAAGAATGTTTATCTTGAGCTGTTTAAATATTGGCGCAAAATTTTTGCGGTGACCTTTGCTATGGGGGTCGTCTCGGGCATTGTTATGTCCTATCAATTTGGCACCAATTGGAGTGTATTTTCCGATAAGGCGGGCCCCGTGATTGGCCCCTTAATGGCCTATGAGGTGTTGACGGCTTTCTTTCTTGAAGCGGGTTTTTTGGGGGTTATGCTGTTTGGCATGGGGCGGGTTTCCAAAAATCTGCATTTTCTGGCGACCTTTATGGTTGCCATCGGTACACTGATATCCACAACGTGGATACTTTCGGCCAATAGTTGGATGCATACCCCTGCAGGGTTTTCAATTAATGAGGTGGGGCAATATGTTCCTGAAAACTGGCTCGAGATTATTTTTAATCCTTCTTTTCCCTATCGCTTGGTGCATATGGTGTTGGCTGCTTATTTGACCACAGCGTTTATTGTTGGCGGTGTTGGGGCGCTGCATCTCTTGCGTGAAAATAGTAATGAAGCGGCTCGCAAGATGTTTTCTATGGCCATGTGGATGGCTGTTCTGGTTGCGCCTTTGCAATTGGTTGCGGGTGATTTACACGGATTAAATACGTTTGAACATCAACCGGTCAAAGTCATGGCGATGGAGGGGCATTATCATAGTCATGCAGAAGGTGCGCCCCTTTATATTTTTGGTATTCCCAATGATGAAACCCAATCCCTTGATTATGCCATTGGCATTCCCAAATTATCATCCTTAATTTTAGAGCATGATTTAAACGCCCCTCTTAAAGGACTTGATACGGTGCCTGATGAATTACAGCCGCCCGTAGGGATCGTGTTCTGGAGTTTTAGGGTTATGGTTTCCGTCGGTATGCTTATGATTATTGTGGGGCTTATCGGGGCGGTTTTGCGGCGACGCGGCCACCTTTATGACAGCCGGTTATTTCATCGGTTATGCGTGTTGATGGGGCCATCGGGCTTTGTGGCTGTCTTGGCGGGATGGGTGACAACCGAAGTCGGACGCCAACCTTTTACAATATATGGAGAGCTTTTAACATCAAACTCGATTGGCCCTGTAGAAAAGCAAGCGGTT
The DNA here is from genome assembly GCA_938015425.1 of uncultured Parvularculaceae bacterium. Classification (GTDB taxonomy): domain Bacteria; phylum Pseudomonadota; class Alphaproteobacteria; order Caulobacterales; family Parvularculaceae; genus CALLPQ01. The sequence goes on from CALLPQ010000154.1 coordinate 32,582, forward strand.
GCGGTTTCATTACTCGCTTTTATTATTGTGTACTTCCTATTATTCGGGGCGGGTACATATTATATTTTGAAGATGATGAACAAATTGCCTGAAGAATTACAAACCATATCCCATGGGCCTTCTCGGGTGATGGAAGGACATTCTTCAAAGAGATCCGAACGCTTAGGCGAAGTTCAAAACGGGCAGAACATCCAAAGTGCGGGGGAAGATAATCAAGGGGGGAATGGCGATGATTGATCTACCATTAATCTGGGCTAGTCTTCTTGCCTTTGCAGTCTTTGTTTATGTTGTGCTCGACGGGTTTGATTTGGGTATTGGCATTCTTTACCCTTATTTAAAAACCGGGCAAGACCGTGATGTGGCCATGAATTCTGTGGCACCGGTTTGGGATGGAAATGAAACCTGGTTGATACTGGGTGGGGGCGGTTTGTTTGCGGCTTTTCCTCTGGCTTATGCGGTGATTATGCCAGCTTTATACGCGCCCATTATCGTTATGATTTTAGCATTGGTGTTTCGCGGTGTCGCTTTTGAATATCGTTGGCGTGATGATCGCCATAAGCCAATATGGGATTTGTCGTTTCATCTGGGCTCTCTTGCTGCGACTTTTTCTCAAGGGATTGTGCTTGGTAGTTTTGTGCAAGGCATCAAGGTTGTTGATCGTGCTTATGGGGGCGGTTGGTGGGATTGGCTTTCTCCCTTCACAATCATTTGTGGTTTTGCCTTAACGTGTGGCTATTGCTTGTTAGGGGCAACGTGGCTCATCTTGAAAACCGAAGAGGGTTTAAGGGATCGCGCCTATTCATTTGCCCGGCTTTTCGGTGTGTTAACATTGGTGTTTATGGCAATCGTCAGTGTATGGACGCCTTTTCTGTCACCGGATATTGCCGAAAGATGGGTTTCGTTTCCTCAACTATTGTTTGTAATCCCGGTACCGACCTTCATAATTGTTTTGGGTTGCTTGCTTGGATGGGGTATTTATAAACGTGTTGATAGGGTTCCTTTTTTTGCAACGATTGGGTTATTTGGCCTATGTTTTGCGGGGCTGGGTATTGGCGTTGCCCCTTATATCGTGCCGCGCGCTATAACCATTCATGAAGCGGCGGCCCCCCATGCCAGTTTGTTGTTTATGCTGGTTGGTGCGGTGATCCTGATCCCTATTATTTTAATGTATACGGCTTATTCATATTGGGTGTTTAGAGGTAAAATAGACCCGAATGCGGGGTATCATTAATGTTAAAAGAACGCGATCATCATATAGAAAAAACCGGCTTTAAAGAGATCATATGGTTTATTGCCCTATGGGGAATTGGGGTTTTGAGTATTCTTATTGTTGGTGGTTTAATTAAATTAATGCTGTAGAACTTGCATCAAAAATTCACTTCACTTTCAGGGTTTACCTGCTCATCAGGCCTTTTTGATGAAGGCTTTAAACGCTAATATCCAAATAGCCATTGCCGTCGCAATTCTCTATCTCGATAACCCATAAATCAGGGTCCATATTAATTTCTCTTTGCAAGCGTTCATCAACTTGCTCTTCGGGTGTAAAAATATTTTCTGCCTCTGAGAGGGGGAACGCATCGCGCCATATTGGATTACCATCAAGGTCGAGGCTTTTTAAAATAAGCCGTGCTTGATTGCGCCCGCCATATATCTTGATAGCAATGGCGCCAGCATCGATATCGCCTTTACGCACAATAACGGCAAATGCGCCTTCACTTTGGCATCGTCTTATATGAGCCTGAACCCAGATTGATGATTTTAATCGCGCCATTTATGTTGCGCTCCAGCTTTATTAAGCTGCGTTTGCGCCTTGTTTTTTTCCAACCTTCTTGCGGAATTTTTCAATCCGTTCCATTTGGGTTTGGAGTGCAGGCGGTTTGCCGCCAACATAAATTTTACCTTGGGGGATTGGCTGAGGGCTATTGCCAACAATATGGGTGCCAGCCCATTCAGCATGCGGATTGGTATCACCCACAGCATTATGATTAATGTTGGCATTATTACGCGAAAGAAGAGGCACTAAGGGCAAGGATAATATAGCCGTTAGCCCTTCCCCCGGGGCGCTTTCAAACGCTAAAGTTCCGCCGTGGGTCTGGGCAAGAGAGGAGGCGAGAGATAAACCAAGGCCATTGCCTTTTGTTCCGCGAACCCCATCGCCTTGAGCCGTTGTAAAGCGTGTTCCTAGTTTTTCTAATTGCTCTTTGTTCATTCCCATGCCTGTATCGCGGACGATGACTTTAAGTGTCTCTCCTTCAAGGCTGGTGCTGACGCGAATCTCACCATCGCTGGTAAATTTGACCGCATTAGATAACAGGTTGATCAAGATCTGGTTGACAACGCGAGGGTCCAATAGGCTAGGACCGATCTCTTTATCTGTGTCAAGAATAATTTTTAAGCCGGCATCCTTGGCCTGAAGTTTTAACATCGCAACACATTCACGAGCCAGATCAGCAATATTGCTGCTAACGGGTTCCAGTTTGTAACGGTTTGCGTCAATCTTGGCGATATCCAGCACCGAAGTAACCAAGTTCATCAAATGGGTGCCTGAGCTGTGAATATATTCAAGATATTCTTTATACTTTTTGTTTTCGATTGGCCCGAAGGTTTCCTGACGCATTGTGTCTGAAAACCCCAAAATAGCATTAAGGGGTGTTTTCATCTCATGACTTAAATCTGCCAAGCGGTCTGCCTCAAAACAATTCTCTTGTGGGGCAGGGGATAGATTGACGGTTGGCCCTTGCGATGCACCAACATTCATACTCTCGCCATTTATTCCTTGACCATTTATACCTTCATCATGGGGGATATTTTGATTGGGAGGAGGCATATCGCCAAGCGCAGTATTTTTAGACTGCTCTAGCATAGCGGGTGTAGTGTTATCTTCGACCATGACATTCGTAATCAATAATTTGATCGTATCAAAAGACCCCATTTGCATGGAAACGAGACAACGCACTTTGGGATTGTTTTTGGGAATTAAAGTCAGGCACATTTTTTTGGTGATAAGGGATGCTTTATCACTTTGTGCAGCTTTTTCGCGGCGTAAATAGTTTACAATTTCCGCAAACCCGTCTTGATTCTCTCCCGCGATTAACCGGAAGAAAGATTGACCTTTGAGGCTTTTACGAGAGACCCCTAAAATGGAGGGGGCATGTTTGCTGAGTTTAAGGATACGGTTTTTATGGTTGAGGGTAATGATCATTTCATCGGGGCTGTGCCGCCAGCCTTTTCCTGAAAAAAGCAGTGCCATCTGGTTTTTCAGTAAATTCAACATCATTTCTCCACACCGTTTTGGTAGCGATTTAATATTTATGCCCTGAGTCGTTTCCGTAAAGGAGTCTTAAAGCATGTTTAATAATTGGACTGTCTTGCTTAACAAATACTAAACAAGAGTTTCAAAAGTATGAATTTTGCCAGATTAGTAAGGAAAAAAAGAGGGAGTTTAGAGGCAGAACAAGGGGATTATTGGCAATTTGCCGTAAATAGCGCCGGCTTTTTAACGAAACCATTCAGAATTGCGTGTTATGGATATGGTTGAGAATCACTAGCTTATTCGTTAGCCCGTAGATATTTAAATGTGCAGCTTTTGTTTGGCTGGTTGTTGATAATTATCAGGCTATTTATGATGTTATTAAATATAGCAAAACCAAGGATTGCATGTATAGTAAGGTGGGGCTCCGCTGGCTTAAAAGGACAATAAAACCCGAATGTATAAATGCGTAGACATGTTTAACCGAACCAGTAATGCCAGCCCAAAGCGTATTTATTTAGGGCCAAGCCGTGTTTTAATTGGGTTGTTGATCGCCAATAGTGTGATTGCCAATAATGTAGTGGCCAGTAATGTGGTTTCACTGCCGGATGGTAAAGAGGTCAAGACAGAGCTTGCCCCCGTTAGCGAGGCACCGGGGCCTTTAGAATTAAAGGCTTTATCCTATATCCGGTTTCGTGAAGATATCTCACAAGTTGAAACCCTAAGTTTTGATAGCGCACAAGCAACGAGGGATGCCCATGTGCGCCTTGGCACCCATGATTCGGGGGAACTTTCGTCCGGTTGGATGGCTTACGCCGCTTTAATTGCCGCTGATACGCCAGAGTTTATGGAAGCTATGCAGGCAGAGCTTTTAAAGAAGGAAGAAGTGCCGAGTAAAAAGAAAAAACGGCGCTCTCGTAAAAAGAAAAAGCCTAAACCGCCAACACAAGAAGATTATGATAATGGTCGCAGGGCGTTTTTAGATAAGCTATCAAAAAACCCTAGCTATCCACGGACCTTACCCGGGGCCCAAGCGGCTATTGATGCGGTGATGGCGGTGAGCCGCGCCGATTATAACCGGATTACAAGCCTTGGAGAGAGTTTTAAATCCCAGGCCTATGAGATGCAAAAAACCCGCTGGGGCAAGCGCAGAATTGCGTCAAGTCAGCAACGCCTGTCGGAAGTCGAGTCTTATGCCTATAATCGGCCCGGTGTTTCTATGCCTATTTTTGCAAAAGTGAGTAATGCAGGTATTACCAAACCGGGCATTGCAACAACCCAATCCGCCAGTTGGACACCCCAATGGGGGTATAAAAGTGTTGGAGGGCTTCAAACTAAAGAGGACTCTCAGGTCATTATGGACCGTGTTCTAAATCTGGCTGCGCGATATGCTGTTGGTTCTATCAATGAAAAAATTGTTTTGGCTTACGCTAAAAACAACAAATCCCAACAGTGTTTATCGTTAGTCAAGCTGACACTTAATCAATGTATTGCAGCAACCAGAACCCCTTATGAAGAGGCCTTTTGCCTGGGAGAACACGCCTTAAGTGACGTGGCTAATTGCGTTTCAGGGAGATAAGCCGGTTAGTTGATAGTTTAAAAACCTCTATCCACTTAGAATGGTCTTGCCTAATGATCTTAGGCTGCCTATGTCATAGGCAATAATTCATAAACTGTAATCAAAAAGGGTGGGGTGCTAATATCGTCGCCCTTATACTCTTTTTCATTGTAACCAGTATTGCACTTCTAGTATCACCATTCCGGAAAATCTGTATCATGACTAAATTTGAAACAATCCTTGACGATTTTGCTTTTCTTGATGATTGGGATGATCGCTATAAATATCTCATCGATTTGGGTAGAAGTTTATCGCCTTATCCAGAAGAGCGCCGTGATGAAGCGCATAAAGTTAAGGGATGCGCTAGTCAGGTTTGGTTGGCCAATGACCGGCGGATGGAAGACGGGGATGAGCATATTGACTTTTATGGGGATAGTGATGCCCACATCGTGCGCGGCCTAGTGGCGGTGGTGTTAGCGCTTTACTCCGGTAAAACTGTAACAGAAATTAAAAATATTGATCCCGATGAGGCCCTAAAACCCCTTGATCTAAGTGACCATCTAACCCCGCAACGCTCCAACGGGTTGGCCTCGATGATTGCGACCATTAGGAAGATTGAACCCTCATAGATTTATAGTATGAATTTACGCTATGAAGTTAAACGGCTACTGATCCGTCCCCATCATAATATGAACTAACCGATAACCAGTTGCGGTATAGGTTGACAATTTTAGCTTTGTATTTTTGCTCTAAAAATGCCATTTGCTGTTCAAATAAGGGGCTGTCGCGCCTGTCTTCTATGATATGACAGGCATGGGAAACTGTGGTGCGGTCGCGATTAAATTCCTCCGATAATTGACGCAAACTCAACTGTCCAACCACATGAGCCAGATACATTGCCACTTGGCGCGCCAGCGAAATGTGGGCAAGGCTTCGGTTGGGTTGAAAAATTTCTGATGCTTCTACGCTATAAGCTTCACAAGCAAGATCAATAGCCGCCCGTGCTATGTGTCTTTGAGCTACTTTGGTTTTTCTTTGTTCCTGGTTTATTGTCATCATTTTACACCCTAATATATGATCATGACACAGAATAGTCAGTGATTACATCATAGGGCGTATGGGTTATGGCGGGATAAATATCCCCCGACTAAAGGTGAATAATTTTTATTAACGTTAATTTTTAAAAGAAAAACAATTATTATTGCCTCGAATAAATTATAAGCTGGTTTTCGGGCTCTCCTTTATTTTACTGGCTATTGTTATTAAAAATGTTCTGAGCATATTTGTCTGTTTTGTAATTAATAGGGTTAAAAAAACACGCAACAGTTTTAAATAAAATTAAATTTTATCTATTCAAATATTCATATAATTGAATATGTTGTATAAGTTGGGTTATTTTGACACTGCTTTACAACCCAAACAAGAATGTCCATATGCGTTTTGTTGAGGGGTATTACGGGTTCTTATCGTTTGTTTACATTGGAGTAACGCTAGGACATATCATTTGCCTGTAGGGCTGCCCAAATTGATCAGTTAATTTTGTCGTCCGAATGCGCTTGCTTCTCAGGCTCTTATTTTAAAATAAACACTTTTTAAGATGAGCTCTATTTAAAATAAACTTTATGAGAAAAAAGATAATAATAAAACAGCGAGCAGTGTAACGGCGGTCCATAAAGCCATAAAACCGACGGGCCAGGATCGTGCCATCCGTCCTTCGGGTCCGTGGAGGGCATGAATACGATGGGTAATGTTTTCAATACGTTGTGTAAAGATTTTCCATACTCCAACCCACAATGCGCCGATCGCCGCATTAAGCCAAGCCGCAAAATGGCGTCCGGGAATACGCCATAACCAGTCACTATCAAGATTGTCGGAGGGGATTTCCGCTGGATACCATTTCATTTTGATAAGAACCGCGAAAGCCAATATAGCGAACAGAAGAAGCTGTAACTGTTCGATAATAT
>CALLPQ010000155.1 GCA_938015425.1 uncultured Parvularculaceae bacterium
GGGTCCTCGGAAAATTCTAAAAATTGCGGGAAAGCCGGCTTTGTATCGCGGTAATAAGAATTATCAGCCGTCGCTAGAAGATAATCCGATTGCGTATTTATGCACCCAACATTGACTGCAAACAAACCCAATGTTGCACAAATCAATTTAAATCGTGATATCTTTCTCTGCTCCATGACCATCATTCGGCTTAACTCCATACTTTTGCAACCAGTGTTTAATCAATCATCTTGACGAAATAAAATCAATGCGTTTTATCAACCCGTCCTGAACGTCATAAATCGCAATCATTTCACTCCCCTTCCCCGATGGGCCCTCGCGGTAGACAATTTCATGATCAAGAACCCGGTCCCCTAAAACGGTGCGATTAAGAATCTTCGTAAAATTAAGCGGTTTTTCTTTAAAAAGCTCTGCATATCGCTCATGCACTTGCGCCTTGCCATTAAGGCTTAATATCTCAGGAAACGTATAAACCTTAACATCATCATGGAATAAGGCCATATATCCTTCCAGATCTCGATTATTATAGGTCACCACTTGGGCTTCTATCACATCTTGGGGCAATTTTGGCTCTTCACTGCGGGACATATTTATTCCAGTATTATTCCGTTAAATTCCGCCGCCTGACGAAAGCAACCAAAACAAAGAGGCCTGATAAGGTCTGACGCTTGCTTGGAAAAATCAGCTTCCGAGAGATTGTTGCATTGATCACAAATTGCTTCATGGACTTTGTCATTAACCCCCCAACAAAATCCACGCGCTTCGCCATCGGTCATCGTCTCGATAATATGCTTACAAACGAACGTTTCTTTTTGTCGCCCATGGGTCGCGCATTTTAAATGTGTCATGATATTTTCAACTTTAACCATGCGATTTCGAGAACTTAAACAATCCTACAGCAAGCTAAAACCTTCCGGTCTATTAACCGTTAAAAACGATCATATATTATGCCTCTAACGGTTCTAGCCATTAACGGTCAATTTCACCAAACACAATATCAAGGGAGCCCAGAATAGCTGAAACATCAGCTAGCATATGGCCTTTATTCATCCAGTCCATGGCTTGCAAATGGGTATATCCTGGCGCTCTGATTTTACAGCGATAGGGCTTGTTTTGACCTGTAGAAACAAGATAAACCCCAAATTCACCTTTAGGGGCTTCAACCGCCGTATACACTTCCCCTGCTGGCACTTTTGGGCCTTCCGTATACAGTTTAAAATGGTGAATTAAGGCTTCCATTGAGCCCTTCATTTCGCCGCGCTTGGGGGGGGAGACCTTGCCGTCGTCGGTCATGATCGGCCCTTTATTTTCACGTAACAGCCCGATACATTGTTTCATTAAATTATTAGAGATCAGCATCTCTTCCATCCGGCATAAATAACGATCCCAGCAATCACCATTTTTACCCAATGGAATATCAAACTCCAGTTCATCATAAATTTCATAAGGCTGGCTTTTGCGTAAATCCCACGGCACGCCAGACCCACGCAACATCACCCCCGTAAACCCCCATTCAAAAGCTTGTTCTTTGGTAACAACACCAATATCCACATTGCGCTGTTTGAAAATACGATTATGGGTAATCAAATCCTCAATCATACTAAGAGCTTTTGGGAATTCCTCGCACCATTGCTCCATATCATCAATCAGCTCTTCAGGAAGGTCTTGGTGAACACCGCCAACACGAAAATAGGCTGCATGCATGCGGCTGCCCGATGCACGCTCATAAAAAACCATTAGCTTTTCACGCTCTTCAAATCCCCATAAGGGCGGGGTTAAAGCGCCAACATCCAATGCCTGTGTCGTCACATTAAGAAGATGGGATAGAATACGGCCCAACTCGCAAAACAGGGTACGGATAATTTGCGCGCGTCTTGGCACCTTAATATCTAACAACCGCTCCGCTGCCATGCAAAATGCATGTTCCTGGTTCATGGGGGCCACATAATCGAGGCGATCAAAATATGGAATGGCCTGTAAATAGGTTTTATATTCAATAAGCTTTTCTGTTCCCCGATGCAGCAAACCAATGTGCGGGTCCACACGTTGCACAATCTCGCCATCAAGTTCTAACACAAGGCGCAAAACCCCATGTGCAGCCGGATGCTGGGGGCCAAAATTGATCGTAAAGTTACGATCCTTTTCTTCAACTGTGGCTTCAGTAGTGCTCATTACGATCTTTCAATTCATGTTTAATCAAAGAATTATTATTCACCGACTTTTTCATCACCGGGTAAAACATATTGCGCCCCTTCCCACGGGGAGAGATAATCAAAATTGCGATATTCCTGCACCAGTTTAACAGGTTCATAGACCACACGTTTTTGCTCATCATCATAACGCACCTCAACCTCACCCGTAAGGGGAAAATCTTTACGCAGGGGATAACCCTCGAAATTATAGTCCGTCAATATACGTCGCAAATCAGGATGATCAGAAAAGACTATACCATACATGTCAAACGCCTCACGCTCAAACCAATCAGCACAAGGATAAACATTCATAACAGAAGGAATAGTTTCATCCTCGCCAACCGCGCATTTAATACGGATACGTGTATTATTATGTAGGCTTAACAAATGATAGACAACATCAAAGCGCTGGCTACGCTCAGGATAGTCAACACCGCAAAGGTCAATCAATTGGATGAAGCGACACAGGCTATCATCACGCAAAAATTTCAACACATGCACAATCCGGTCCGCACGCGCTGTAATGGTCAATTCACCAAAACTGATATCAGACCCGCGAATATCACTATCAATCCCGTTGCTGATATGGTCTGCCAGTTCTTTTAAATCGTCATTAATCGACATTTATTTTATCCAATTTTTCTAACCATTAGCCCTTAACGTAAGCTTCCAACTAATCGTAATGGCTATCTTATGATTGTGCCTTCACGGCGTATTTTCTTTTGTAATTGTAAAATGCCATAAACCAGAGCCTCAGCCGTTGGAGGACATCCGGGCACATAGATATCGACCGGTACAATACGATCACATCCCCGAACAACTGCATAGGAATAATGGTAATATCCGCCCCCGTTGGCGCAAGAGCCCATGGAAATCACATAACGCGGGTTTGGCATCTGATCATAAACCTTGCGTAAAGCCGGTGCCATTTTGTTGGTAAGAGTGCCCGCCACAATCATCACATCAGACTGACGGGGGGATGCACGGGGCGCAACACCAAACCGTTCCAGATCATAACGGGGCATAGAGGCTTGCATCATCTCAACAGCGCAACACGCCAAACCAAATGTCATCCACCAAAGCGAGCCCGTACGAGCCCAATTTATCAATGCATCTGCCGGAGCCGTAATAAAACCGCGATCTGCCAATTCATCATTAAGAGAATTATAAAACGGATCTTTATCATCCGGATCATAGCCCGCAGTCCCCGCACGGGCACCCGTGCCGTAGGGAATATTTTCAGGTTTGATCAAGCCTTTATCGTCTATGGTCATATTTCTTCGCCAATTTACTGATCTGCTTCATAATCGCTCAATTTAAAATCTAAACTTGTTTAATAATAACCCTAACGAGAAGGCCGATATCTAACGCCGCTATCAAATGCCAATCTCCTAGCACCACACTTCTAACGCCATTCTTTTAGCGCCATTCTTTTAACGCCATTCCAGGGCACCCTTTTTCCACTCATATAAATAGCCGACCGCAAAAACCAATAAAAATACAAACATGGAAAAGAAAGAGAAAATCTGAAAACCCGGATCTGTTCCTAATTCGGGATTAAATAATGTAACCGCCCAAGGAAACAGGAACGAAACATCCAGATCCACAATAATAAACAAGATTGCGACAATATAAAATTGCACATCGAATTTCATGCGCGAATCATCAAAGGCATTAAACCCACATTCATAAGTGGAGTTTTTCTCCGGATCTGGCGCATTAGGGGCAATCAACGCAGGGACGATCAGGAAGCCAAGCCCCAAGACGATTGAAATGCCGAGAAAAACAATAATCGGCAAATAGTTTAGCAAGAATTCAGGCGTAGCCATGAACATATCTCCATGTTGCGCAGCCTCAGGCCACCAGAGTCAGGATTTGCGCAAAATTAGGAATATGCGCCCCTAAAGGCAATGAAAATCGGCACGAAATTCGTAAAAAATCGCAAAAATTTTCAATAAACCGGCTGTATTTTATACATATTGGAAATCCCTTTCCAAATTGCCGCATAATGGCAGTTTTCCAGATGTTTTTGCCGCCATATGTTTAAGAGATTAAAAAAGAGATAGAGCCTAAATTAAAAACCGCAAAGCCTCTTACGGCAAAATAATTCTCAATTACCATTTTATCGGGTCACGCCCCCTTTGGGATAACCACTGATTTGCCTTGGAAAAATGCCCACATCCTAAAAACCCCCGATATGCTGAAAGCGGTGACGGATGAACTGTTTTTAAAACCAGATGGTTTTTACTATCGATTAAATCAGTCTTTTTATGGGCATGCCCACCCCACAATAAAAACACGATATCTGAATGATAATGTCCAAGATAGCGAATGACACTGTCAGTAAAATGATGCCAGCCTAATCTGGAATGTGAAGCCGCCTCACCCGAACGAACCGTCAAAGATGCATTTAATAAAAAAACACCCTGTTGTTCCCAACGGCTTAAATCTCCGCTCAGGCTTTTCGCAGAACCCACATCTTGTTCTATTTCTTGATAAATATTTCGAAGAGAGGGAGGGATTTTAATCCCCTCAGGCACCGAAAAGGAAAGCCCCATAGCTTGTCCTTCCGCATGATAAGGATCTTGGCCCAAAATCACCACCCGAATATTTTGCGGTTGGGTACGCAAAAACACCCGAAAGATAGCACGCTTTGGCGGGTATATTTTAATCCCGGCATTTTCTTCATGACGAAGACTATTCACCAACGCTTGAAAATATTCTTTCTCGAATTCGTCTTTTAAAAAATCTCTCCACCCAGTGGGAAAATTATGAACGGGAGGGATAAAATCTGAACTATTATCTTGCGTCTTTCTGCCAACCATTATGATCCGGACCAAATCGGTTTTCTTTTTTCAAGAAATGCATCCACCCCTTCTTTTTTATCACTTGTTCCGAACAAAAGAGAAAACGCCTGACGCTCATAGGTAAGGTGCGCACTATGAGGGGTTTCAAATCCAGCTTTAATAACAGCTTTGGCTTGTTGCATCGCCAATGGCGCGCGGGAAGAAATTTTTTCCGCAACTTCTTTGGCTGCCTCAAAAACAGTGCCGACTTCTTCCACTTGGGCCACCAAACCATAAGATAAAGCCTCATGGGCACTAATGGGTTCCCCTGTTAACACCATTTTCATGGCCCGCCCCCGCCCGATAATGCGCATCAAGGTTGCCGAACCGCCAGCCCCGGGAATAATCCCTAAATTTGTCTCCGGCTGACCAAACTTCGCTTCCGCCGAGGCAATCGCAATATCACAACATAATAATAATTCATTCCCCGCACCAAGGCACCATCCTTCTACAGCCGCAATAATTGGTTTACGGATAGAACGGATTTTTCCCCATAAAGCCGGGCGTGGATCGCTTAACCCTTCCGGAGCTCCTTTTGGTGCCATTTCGTGTATATCAGCCCCTGCCGCAAAGATTTTACTTCCCCCCGTAATAATGATTGCATTAATCTTATCATCACCATCGGCTTCCTCTAAAGCTTTAGCAATATTTTCAAGAAGCGATGTCGCCAAGGCATTCCTTTTTTTAGGACGATTTAAAGTCAATATACGAACATTGTTTTGATGCGTATCAATTAACAGATCGACATCTTCATTTTTATTTTCATCGGCCATATTCTTTATACATCCTGTTAGGTATAAATTACTCTGTTAATCTTTTACCCGAACATATATCCGGTTTTATAAGCCCAATTACGGCTATCGGTTTCAATAACCATTTAATGAAACGAGTGGATTAGGGCGTATTCTCTATATCAATGATAAAGAGAAGGAAAGGCCCTTAAAGGGGCATGTTATAATAAAACACAAGGGATATAAGCGTTTATTACGCTTGCCGTGACAATGCTTTTAGCGTTGCAGATGGACGATAGAGCTCTTCGCCTGTTTCATCCGCTATATTGTTTAAGGCATTGATAACATTATCCATTCCAAAACTATTAGCCCATTGCATGGGGCCCGCTGGATAATTAACGCCAAATCGCATTGCCAAATCAATATCATCTTGGCCCGCAACTTTGTCACCAATGGCATCGGCGGCGGCATTTACGAGTTGTAACCACGTTCTCAATACCACAAGGCCCGGCCTATCCAAAAGTTCAACCCCTTGGCAGTTAAGCTCTTTTAAAACTTCTACCGCTTTTTGGCGGGCATCATCACAAGAAACACTAAAGCCCATACATGTTGACGGTTTTGCTGGATTGACCCAATCAAATAAAATAACCGGTTTTTCATATTCCATGCGCAACAAGCTCGCGGGGCGGCCCTCACTAAACCCAATCAGGCATCCATGATGTTCAATGAATACTAATTCCTTTTGGGTTTGCAATAGCTCGATAATTTTATCAGTAGACGGAGACGTCAGTCCGTCATTCATTAAATCCGGTTCCGGTTTGGTGGCGTTTTCAGTGTAATCATAAACGCCCTCTCCGCTTTTGCGCCCTAATCGATTGGCCGATACCAATTGCCCTTGGGCAACAGAGGGAATAAACCTCACCTTACCATAATAGGCATCTCGCATTGATGTGGCCGCTTTATGATTTATATCATGTCCGATCAAATCACCAAGTTCTAACGGGCCCATTCGAAACCCGCCTAACTCTCTATACAGATGGTCAAGAGATGAGGCACTGGCAACACCTTCACTATAAGCCCGCCACCCCTCACTATAAAAAGGACGCGCCAGACGATTGACGATGAAACCCGGTACGTCACTGGCGATAACCCCGACTTTTCCCCAACTCTCCATCAAAGCCTTTGCTTTAATCAAAAGGTCTTTATCCGTATCTTCTCCGCTAATAATTTCAACCAGCTTCATAATCGGGGCCGGATTAAAGAAATGTAACCCCATAAACCGACTGCGCTGTTTTAGGGAAGCTGCCAAAGCTGTCACGGGCAGCGATGAAGTGTTGGTTGCCAAAATAGCATCCGGTTTAATCACGCCCTCAATATTGGAAAATAGTGCCTGTTTGATTTGCATGTCCTCGATAATCGCTTCGATAACAAGGCCGCATGGGGCTAAATCAGCAACACCCAGTGTCCACTTTATTCGGCTTTGTAATGCATCCGATTGCGATTGATCAATCTTTCCTCGTTTCAAAAGAGCGGCGCAGCCCTTTGCAACGCTATTCCGCCCGCGCTGCAACGCTGCTTCATCACGATCAAGAACAAAAACCTGATGTCCGGCACTTGCTGCAATCTGGGCAATGCCCGCCCCCATAGCGCCGGCCCCGCAAACACCAATTTTTATATCATTCAGCACCATCAAATATCCTACACATCAAAACTAATAGAAATCTTGTCGGAAGTGGGAACTGCCTGACACGTTAAAATATGGCCACGCTTAATCTCATCGTCGCTAAGGCCATAATGCACCGCCATTTCCACTTCACCCTCAATAATCTTTGCACGGCATGTGGCGCACACCCCGCCCTTACATGAGAAAGGCGCAGGCAATCCGGCACTTCGTGCCGCATCCAGAATATTTCCGGCTTCAGCGTTAAACGGCACTTGCACTTTTCGTCCGTCATGGATGATTTCCATCATCGTGCCCGTAGCCTGCTCTGCTCGTTTGGCGAAAGCTTGCTGTTCTTCTTCGGTTAAAGATGTGCCAAATCGTTCGATACAAATTTTATCGGCCCCGATATTCTTACCTTTTAAAATCGCTTCGGCACTATCCATCATCTGTTCTGGGCCACACATAAAATAGCGATCCACTTTTTCAGGAAAGGGCACAAAATTATCAATCAATTCATCCAGTTTTTGCCTATCCAAACGCCCCGATAGTATGGGAAACTCCCCCTCCTCACGCGTCAGAATATGAAACACACTAAGACGGGTCGTAAATTCGTCCTTCAACGAAGCCAGTTGATCGAGAAATATAATATCAACCGACCGGCTATTTCCGTAAAAAAGCGTAAATTGACTATCGGGCTTCGTTTCCAAAGCTGTCTTTAATAATGAAATAACCGGCGTTATGCCCGACCCCGCCGCAAAGGCAACATAATTTCCTTTATCATCTTTATCAAAATCATGGGTGAAACTTCCCTCCGCCGGAGATACATCCAGATAATCCCCTTCTTTCAACTGTGTCGTCACATAAGAAGAAAACAGTCCGCCTTGCAAATGTTTTACTGCGACGCGAAGTTCATCCTCATGTGGTGAGACGCATACAGAATAACTACGCCGAACATCTTCTCCATCTAGCATGGTGCGCAGTGTTAAATATTGTCCTGCTTTAAATTCATAGTCTTTTTTCAATTCATCAGGCACCCGAAACGCAACTGATGCCGCGCTTGGGGTTTCGCGACGAATATCAGCAACTTGCAAACGTTGAAAATTTTCCATAATTATCTCTTCAAATACATTTAAATCTGTCAAACGGTTCAGCGCAATCAAGGCAGCGCATTAAGGCTTTACACGGGGTTGATCCAAACTGGCTTATCTCTTCAACATTAGAAGACCGGCATTGGGGGCAATGGGTTTTAGATGGTTCTTTAAGGGTTCCTTTTCCGTCCCCTTTAGGCGGCGGGGCAATACCATAATCTAGTAGTTTTTGGCGACCTTCATCACTTATCCAATCGGTTGTCCACGGGGGGGCCAAGACGGTCTTGATCGACCAATTTTCAAACCCTTCCTGATCTAAAGCCTCACGGATCATGGTTTCAATAACCGTCGTTGCGGGGCACCCCGTATAGGTGGGGGTTATCTCCACACACTGATGATCAACTTTACGGACAATACCAAGTTCCATAACCGAGATAACCGGAATTTCAGGATCAGGCACGGCGGACAATATTGCCCTGACCTGATCGACTTCATCACCCATATCTGCATGATTTTGCACGGTAAACGCCTACCAGTTTGCGTCGTTGTAAGTGCGCGGCAGTGATTGCATCTCACTTAACAATGGACCCAAATGCTCCGAATGATGCCCAACACGCCCGCCAAAAATGCCTTTTCGGTCAGCAGGCAAATCAAGCGTTGCTTCTTTTAAGGTCGCCGCCACTTTATTGCGCCATTCATTTTCAATCGAAGACAAATCTAATCCGATATTTTCACAAACATCTTCAATGCCCTCTTGCACCAAAAACAGCTCATCCACAAAACGCCACATCCAGTCTAGCCCGTTCATCATCCGGTCATGACTTTCTGGCGTGCCATCTCCTAATCTAATCACCCATTGGGCCGAGATCGAAGCGTGATAGCTTATTTCTTTTATGCTCTTGCGCGCAATCGCCCGCAATGTTTCATCATTGGTTTGTGCCAACTGTTCCAGAAATAATAGCTGCCATGTAGAAAACAGGAAATGCCGCGCTATCGTTTGTGCAAAATCACCATTGGGTTGTTCAACCAATAGGCAATTTTTAAAATCCAATGCATCACGTTCAAACGCCAAACCGTCCTCATCGCGCCCTTTACCTTCCAGCTCACCAGCATAGGTTAAAAAGTGTCGGGCCTGACCAATTAAATCCAATCCAAGATTGGATAAGGTTAAGTCTATTTCCGTAGATGGCGCATGGCCACACCATTCACAAAGACGTTGCCCCAAAATAAGGGCATCATCACCAAGACGCACGGAGAGTTCATAAAGTTGGTTTTTTAATTGAGGAGACATAACGCACCCATAATGGTCGTACTTAAATTAAAGCGGATTAAAAGGGAATTGAAATAAATACCGGCCATAAAACCACAGCCAGACATCGATTACATATTTTTAATTTCGTCAGGAACCGGATAAAATGTGGGATGGCGATAAATTTTATCTTTTGCCGGCTCAAAGAAACTATCATATTCATCGGGGTCACTTGCGCTCACTTGCGATGATGGAACCACCCAAATGCTCACCCCTTCCATCCGCCGTGTATATGTATCACGCGCGGCCTCTAGGGCCATGCGTTTATCCGCCGCATGAACAGAGCCCGCGTGGCGATGGGACAAGCCACCTTTTGTTCGAATAAATACTTCCCATAAAGATAAATCGCCAATATCTGCCATTATGATCGCCTGTTTTTAAGTGTAAATTTTGTAAGGACTAATCCAAATCAATACGCTTTGCTGCGTCTTTATGCTGCGTCTTTCTTTGATTGTTTTTGCGCATGAACCATGGCCGCTTCACGCACCCAGGCTCCCTCTTCCCATGCGTCCGTTCGGGCCTTTATACGTTCTTTTGCAACGGGACCTTCACCGCGCACAACCGCGTAAAATTCGTCCCAGTCAATTTCACCAAAATCATATCCGTCTTTTTCCTTATTAAACTTCAAATCAGCATCGGGAATGGATAAGTTCAGATATTCCGCTTGAGGCACAGTCACATCAACAAATAATTGGCGCAATTCATCATTTGTATCGCGCTTAATACGCCACCTCATAGAACGCTCTGTATTGGGAGAACTATCATCAGGCGGGCCAAACATCATTAAAGACGGCCACCACCAACGATTTAAAGCATCTTGCGCCATACGTTTTTGCGCATCGGTGCCATTGGCCATCACGGTCATAATTTCATAGCCTTGGCGTTGGTGAAAACTTTCTTCTTTACAAACCCGCACCATGGCCCGCGCATATGGACCATAAGACGTACGTTGCAACGGCACCTGATTCATAATTGCGGCCCCGTCAACAAGCCAGCCAATTGCCCCAATATCAGCCCATGTAAGGGTGGGATAATTAAAAATTGTGGAATATTTGGCTTTACCAGAATGCAACGCTTCAATCATCTCGTCGCGGGGCGTGCCAAGGGTTTCCGCCGCTGAATATAAATATAATCCGTGTCCGGCTTCATCTTGAATTTTGGCCAATAATATGGCTTTGCGTTTTAAACTCGGGGCACGGCGCAACCAGTTACCTTCTGGCAACATGCCAACGATTTCAGAATGGGCGTGTTGCGAGATTTGACGCACTAAAGTCTTGCGATAGGCTTCAGGCATCCAGTCTTTTGCCTCGATGAATTCATCTGCGGCAACGCGCGCCTCAAACGCCGCCAATTTGGCAGGATCTTCAACAATCTCTACCTTTGAGCGTTTTTTGCCGCCATCGCTACCTGATTTCAATTCCGTTGTGTACATATTCTCTTCCCATCGCTTTAGTTAGAGTAATCCGATTTTGATTTTATATAAGCCGTCGCTATCTTCAGGTCAATAATAGTCTGACCGGTTGGTCAATTAATTAACAAATAGATGGTATTTATTGATAAACCATTATTATTAAAAGATAATTGTAACTAAAATAAGCGAAACAACCCATTGGTTGGCTTTAAAACGGATATAAGAAAACCCAAACAACCATAGTCAGTCGCTAAAAAACCTTCTCCGACTCAATCAACCCTACCACAAACCCGCATTAATCACCCTATCCCCGGTTTTACGGCTTTTCGGGTCAATAATTTCACGTTCTTTTATCCGGCTGAAAATACCGGTTAAGTCACGCGATATGGCTTCAAATAAGGATTGGTAACTATCGAT
>CALLPQ010000156.1 GCA_938015425.1 uncultured Parvularculaceae bacterium
TGACGGTGTGCGCCGTGAAGATTGGACTTATGGCGCCTCCGTCAGTATTACGAAACGCGATTGGCGGTTCTGGGGCTTTGCACCAGTTTTCAGCTATCAATATTTACGAAATGATTCTAATGCGGATCGTTTTGATTTTAATCGCCATCGCGCGAATATCGGGGTGACACGCCAGTTTTAAGCCCATTAGGTCTAGACCTAGAGCCTGAAACAAAATCGATACATACCCTGAGCCGATTGTAAATCAGACGTCAGTTTGCCCCAACTCGCTACACCTCCGGCTCTCACTTTAAAGAATTAGAGCCGAAACCGTGTGAAATTGTTGAAATGAATGTCTGATTTACACCCTGCAGAAGGTGTTTAACGATTTTTGTTTCAGGCTCTTATGGCAAATCATTGAACAAGCTACTAAGCAGGCCATTGAAGATGGAATAATAGAGTGGTGGGTGGAAGGGTTCACCCTACTGGCTTGAGTTATTTGCCAGTATAAACCGCCAGAGTATAAAATTGATAAAATATCCATAAAAAAACAGCCAGTGGTAGAACCCACTGACTGTTTTTATTAAATATATTTGTACTGATTAATTGGCTACATCAGCCGATGTGTCGACACCAACGAAACTACCCGCCGCGCTTACATTGTCATTGCCGAAGGTAAAGCTGCCGCCAATTTCTACGGCGCGTGGCCCAAAGAAAGCCCCGTCAATTGCACCGCGTAGGGTTGTGTCGGTTGTGCCGATAAGGCTGCCGTCAAACCGGTTCCCGCCCGTTAACAAGCCTTCCCCGCTTAATGTTGCAAAGGGTGTAAACAAAGTTGTGCCATCAAAATTGGTTGTGGCAATATCGGAATCCACAAAGAAATCAATCAAGCGGGTCCCAAAGTCGGCGTTGATCGTGATGCCTCCACGAAGTTCTTCCGTAACCGCGTTTCGCAACACGAAGCCGCCAATGGTTGTATTATAGGTAGCAGTCCCGGTGACAGGCACTTCGTCCGCAGGGGTGAGGGAGCCAAAAACAGTTGACCCGAAGGTGACGTCATTTTCTGTGCCGTTAACGGGCGTTGTTTCCCATAAACCAAGGGTCACGAAATTTGTTTCGACCCCTGAATTATTTGCACGTAGATTGAGGGGGAAGAATACAGAACCATTGCTTCCTAGATGGGCAATAAAGTCGCCTTGTCTAATCTCGGCCGCAATACCGTTTGCAGACGCTAAAAAATTTTGTGCGGTTAAAGCTAAAACGTTTTGTTCAACCTGTGCCACAGAAACCTCTGGTCCTAAAAAGTCGGCGACGGATTGGGCGGTTGCTACATTATTAAACACATCGGCGATAAGATCGGGGACAGTTCTATTATTTACCTCTAAAGATAATTGGGCGCCAGGGCTAACCATCAAATTAATTGTGTTGCTTGCTGTTGCTACAACTTCGTTAATGAAATTATCAGCGGCTTCAAGGTTGTTTTGAAGCTGGCTAAAATCGCTTATATTTTCAGAAACAGAAGATGGGTTTAATTCAAAAAAGGTTTCAGGTACGGACGCTAGAAAGACCGCTAAATCATCATTGGTTAGGTTCGGGAAATCAACCGGATCATTTAACAAAATAGGACCAAAAACCTCATTGGCAATATTGACGCTACCTTGTTGAATGTTGAACGTTAGCGTGTTTGAACTTGCGTCAAAACTAACATTCCCCCCCGGATCACGAAAATCTGTGCGGCTACGGGCGACTAATTCATCACCGCCAGCGGCATTTTCCCGGACCGTTAAAAACGTTGCGGAAACATCAAAATTTTCATCCACAGCGCCGTTATTGCTTAAGTTGCCAATGGATAGGGCGGTTAGATTAGCGTTTCGCGGTGCTGCGGGTGGGTCTCCAGCGCCAACAGCGGGTGATAAAGGCCCTGCTGATAGAC
Organism: uncultured Parvularculaceae bacterium; assembly: GCA_938015425.1. GTDB lineage: Bacteria > Pseudomonadota > Alphaproteobacteria > Caulobacterales > Parvularculaceae > CALLPQ01. The sequence goes on from CALLPQ010000156.1 coordinate 1,913, forward strand.
CGCCGCCATCACTAGCGCATGCACCTAATGCGATTATTGCTGCCATTATACTGATATGTGAACCAAGTTTCGAATTTTTGCTCATATAGATATAATTTTTTGCTTCAGCCATGTTTGCCTTATTCCTCTATAGTTAAATATCGTTGAGACATTCTTATGCCAATAAGGTGAAATCTCGGTTAAAACGTCCGTTAAATATGGAAATTTCATTTTAAACTTTAAGAAAGAGCCGTTTTTTGCTGTTTATGAAAAAAAATTGCCCCTGATTGCATTGAAGCTGTTGAACGTCGATAAAGCCTTGCCTATATGCGGTCTATCATGCGCAATAGCGTGTCTCGGTTTTAACCAATATTTATGAAGGCTTGGTCTATAAGTAGGCGTCTATTGGATAATTGCAGATTTATAGGCATAGGTCTTTTTAAAGTTGACTAATTTTGTGAGTTTAGCTTTTTGTATTTTTGGCTAAGAGTTTTTTTAATCAGGGCAAGGTCATAGACCTTTAACGAATATTGCCTTTTAAGGAGAATGATTATGGGTAAGGTCATCGGGATCGACCTCGGAACAACAAATAGCTGTGTTGCTGTAATGGAGGGCAAAGAACCCCGCGTTATCGAAAATGCAGAAGGATCGCGCACCACACCCTCTGTGGTTGCCTTTACGCAAGATGGCGAGCGGTTGATTGGTCAACCCGCTAAACGCCAAGCGGTTACCAACCCCGAGAATACAGTCTTTGCGATTAAGCGCTTGATTGGACGTCCTTATGATGACCCAACTGTCGCTAAAGATAAAAAGATGGTGCCGTTTGAAATTATAAAGGCGGATAATGGCGATGCGTGGGTCGAATCCCGCGGTGAAAAATATGCCCCCTCCCAGATTTCAGCCTTTGTGTTGCAGAAGATGAAAGAAACCGCAGAGGATTTCCTCGGGGATACAGTGACCCAAGCTGTTATCACGGTGCCTGCCTATTTTAATGATGCCCAACGCCAAGCCACCAAAGATGCCGGTAAAATTGCCGGGCTGGAAGTGCTGCGTATTATTAACGAGCCAACAGCGGCGGCGCTGGCTTATGGTATGGATAAGAATGATGGCAAAAAGATTGCTGTTTTCGATCTTGGTGGTGGTACTTTCGATGTTTCCGTCCTTGAAATTGGTGACGGTGTTTTCGAGGTTTTGGCCACAAATGGGGATACATTCCTTGGCGGTGAAGATTTCGATATGCGGATTGTTGAATATCTTGCGAAAGAATTCAAAAAAGAATCCGGTATTGATCTGCAGTCAGATAAAATGGCACTTCAACGCCTGAAAGACGAAGCGGAAAAAGCGAAGAAAGAGCTTTCTTCAACGCCGCAATATGAAGTCAACCTTCCCTTTATTACTGCCGACTCTTCAGGTCCTAAACACTTAACCATGAAATTGACACGGGCAAAGCTTGAAAGCCTCGTGGAAGACCTGGTTAAGCGAACCATTGACCCGTGTAAAGCGGCCCTAAAAGATGCTGGTTTAACCTCTGGTGATATTGATGAGGTTGTGCTTGTGGGCGGTATGACCCGCATGCCGAAGGTTCAAGAGACAGTGAAAAACTTCTTTGGCCGTGAACCACATAAAGGGGTGAACCCCGATGAAGTTGTGGCGCTTGGTGCGGCTATTCAAGCCGGTGTTTTACAAGGGGATGTCAAAGACGTATTGTTGCTTGATGTGACACCATTATCCCTTGGTATCGAGACATTGGGCGGTGTGTTTACGCGCCTGATTGATCGCAATACCACGATCCCGACCAAGAAGAGCCAGACATTCTCAACCGCTGAAGATAATCAATCTGCTGTGACCATTCGAGTTTTCCAAGGGGAACGTGAAATGGCCGCCGATAATAAAGTGCTTGGCCAGTTTGATTTGATGGGGATCCCGCCGGCACCACGCGGCATTCCTCAAGTCGAGGTAACATTTGATATTGACGCGAACGGTATTGTGCACGTTTCTGCGAAGGATAAAGCAACGAACAAAGAGCAATCCATCCGTATACAAGCCTCTGGCGGTCTTAACGATGATGAGATTAATACAATGGTTAAGGACGCAGAAGCGAACGCGGATGCGGATAAAGCCCGCCGTGAGGGTGTTGAGGGGCGCAACCGCGCCGAAGCCCTTATTCACACAACGGAGCAATCTTTGTCTGAACACGCCAATAAGCTTGATGATGCAGATAAACTCGCCATTGATGACGCTTTAACGGCGTTGCGTAAAACACTGGCTGAAGAAGATGCCGATATCGAGAAAATCAATACGGATGCGAATGCACTAGCGCAAGCGTCTATGAAACTGGGTGAAGCTATGTATCAAAACCAGCAGTCAAGTGAAGATGGCGGTGGTTTTGGCGGTGATGACGGCGATGAGGATGATATTGTTGACGCGGACTTTGAAGAAGTTAACGAAAACGATAATACTTAAACCGCTAAAAATGATCACGTTACGCCGGATATGCGGTGTAACGTGATTGATACCCATATTTTCAAAAACAGCCTCAACATCATTAATCGTGATAGATGCGTGGCTTTGAGGTTAGCCAAGAAAAAGGGTTTGTGAGTTTAATTATCAAACTTGTTAAAAAATTCTGCCTAATAAGCACATTGATTAATAAATATACTGACTAGCAAACACTAAGAAATAGTGGATTCGGGCATGGCGCAAGATTACTATGAGACATTAGGCGTTGCACGCGATGCATCTGCGGCGGATATAAAATCGGCATTCCGTAAGAGTGCAATGAAATATCATCCCGACCGTAATCCCGATAATCCTGAAGCTGAACAAAAATTCAAATCTTTAGGGGAGGCTTATGAAGTACTCTCCGATGATCAAAAGCGTTCAGCTTATGATCGCTATGGTCATGCGGCATTTCAAAATGGTATGGGTGGATTTAATCAGGGTGCCGGCCAAGGATTTGGCGGCTCTGGCTTTTCTGATATTTTTGAGGATATTTTTGGCGAATTTATGGGCGGTGGTCGCGGTGGTGGCCAACGGCGCGGGCCGGGGCGCGGCGCGGATTTAAAATATTCCCTTGAAATAAGTCTGGAAGATGCGTTCCGCGGAAAGAAAACCAATATTACCGTGCCCGGCTCTGTGAGCTGTAAGACCTGTGAAGGGTCAGGGGCCAAGCCTGGCACATCCCCAGTTACCTGCCAGACATGTCGCGGCGTTGGCCGCATACGGGTGCAGCAAGGTTTTTTCACATTGGAGCGGACATGTCCTGAATGCCATGGCGAAGGTAAAATGATTGCTGATCCGTGTGGAGATTGTAAGGGGCAGGGCCGTGTCGTTCAAGAGCGCACATTGGCAGTGGATATTCCCGCGGGCATTGAAACAGGCACGCGCATCCGCTTATCAGGAGAAGGGGAAGCGGGACCACGCGGCGGCCCTGAAGGGGATCTTTATATATTTGTCGGGGTGAATGAACACGATCTTTTTGAACGCGATGGTGCAAATTTATTTTGTGCATTGCCAGTGCCCATGACCACGGCTGTTCTTGGTGGCGATTTGGAAGCCCCAACGATTGACGGTGGGCGTGTTAAAATTTCTGTGCCTGAAGGGGCGCAAACAGGCAAAAGGTTCCGGTTGCGCAATAAGGGCATGTCTCAATTAAATAATAAATCCCGCGGGGATATGTATGTGGAGATACAAGTGGAAACCCCGGTAGGATTAACCGGTAAGCAAAAAGAATTGATGCGCGAGTTTTTAAGTGAAGGGGGCGGCAATAAAAGTCCGCAATCAGAAGGTTTTTTTGAACGAGCTAAAAAGTTCTGGGATGATGTCAAAGAAAGCTCGTCTTAATCTTTAAAGCTGTATACCTTTAAAGCATTATGGATGAATATGGTCGTAATGAATACACATATCAAATTAATACACATATCAAAAGGCGGATGAGTGATGATGTTAGGTTTTAAAAGGTTTTTGCTAACCACGCCTTTGGCGGGGCCCCTTGAAAAAACTTCATCCACCGTAAAAAGACAAATAAAAACCCTAAAGCACCCAGAATTGGATTTGTTTTTGAGGGATGATGATTTTCTGGATAAAGCCTTATTGAAACTGATTAAGCCCGATTTCAATTGTATTGATGTGGGGTGCCATATTGGCTCGATGTTAAAACGTTTCCACACTTTGGCCCCCAATGGTCAACATAAGGCGGTGGAGCCAACCCCTTCAAAAGCGGCGTGGCTTAAACAA
>CALLPQ010000157.1 GCA_938015425.1 uncultured Parvularculaceae bacterium
CGATGTTTTGAAAAGGTGTGCGGGCGTATATTTTCAGGCAGCCATTTCCAATGCGGGAATTACTTATGATGATCTAAATGCTTATAATGTTCAATCTCTTATCGTCAAAGCTGTGAATGTTTCTGAAAGAAACCTAATAATCTTTGTTCGTCATAATGTTCTTGTTGGCGGTGTACAGCGTCGTTATTTAAAAGTTTCTGTCGGGTTATTTTTAAGGGATATGGAGCTGTATCTAAATTCCCAAGGGGCTTCGACCACAGTTGCTTTTGAACCGGATTCGGACAATCAGGCTCGCAATAAGATAGAGCCTATAACGTCATCCAGCCATCAAAAAACTGATCGTGCGAATATAATTAATGAGGCGCTGATGGTGGATAGTGCCATTCATAACACGCGCAATGTGCGGTTCATGACGCCCGAGGCTGAAGCATTTATTGACTAATAGGAGTGGGGTGTTGAAGTTTGCACAAAGCTTAGTCGTTTTAAGTGCGATGTTGTTTCTCCTAGGGTGTCTTTCAACAAGGGTTCTGGAGCAGGGTAGCGTAGGTCAAATTGATGCTACGGCTAATGCGGTGACGGATCAGCTTTTGACAGTTGAAGAACTTGATCGGGATTTGATTATCTTTGCATTAGATAATAAAACAACCACGCGTCGGTTTGATATGTATCACACCTATGTTTATCTTACACTGAGACCGGGTGAAGAAATAGCAAGCGGTGTGCAACGGCTTGAGTTTTTCATATATTCATCAAAAACTGGGGAAAGCACTTATGACCTGACTTTTGATTCTGGAGTTATCAATGTCTCATCTGTGACTTTTGATGGAGAACCTATTGCTTTTACGAAAGATGCAAAAAGCATTGCGAATGGTCAAGATTTAAAAATAACCATACCTGATCCTTTTCCAGCGGGCTTGTCTATTCATGCGCTAGAATTTGAATATGAAATTTCATTAACGCGCGGGTTTATAAATCGCCCTTCCTTAACAGCTTCCGGCTATTTTGCTTGTGACTGGATGCTTTGTAATCAAGAAGATTTTGCGGACCGTTATACAACGACGTTAGTGCTTGATATTCCGGATACGATGAAATCTGTTGGCCCGGGTGATTTGACACAGGTTACACCCGTCGATGGTGGGCGTGTGCAACACGAATGGCGAACACGCGGGGCGTTTCCTGCTTATATAAATAGTTTTGCTGTGGGGGATTTCCAATCTATTTCACTGTCGTCGCCATGTGAGGTTGAGTTGATTGTTCTTGCCGACAATATCACAGATGAGGTGCGGCAGGCATTCTCGCCCACCTGTGCGATGTTATCATTTTTCGAGCAAAAAGCGGGGATCGTTTTTCCAGCTGATCGGTATTACCAACTTTATATTCCTGATAGTCGTGCCGCCCAAGAGGCTATTTCGCACAGTACTATTGGCAGTATATTCCTTGACCCTATTTTAAATGATCCACAGGAAGATTGGGTAATTGCCCATGAATTGGCCCATCAATGGTGGGGCAATCGGGTGACGGCGGCTAACCTAAAAGAGTTTTGGTTAAATGAAGGTCTCGTCACCTATATGGTTGCTGCTTGGAAAGAATTTAAATGGGGGCGTGCGGCTTATGAGCGTGAGATTATGCTTAATCGTAGTCGTTGGAAACGGCGTATCGAAGAGTCTGGTGACGTCCCCATCGCTTTTAAGGGGGAGTATAAATCCACTGGCGCACGGTTTTCTATTCAATATTCAAAAGGGGCTGTATTTTTGAATATATTGAGAGAGTTTATGGGTGATGAAGCCTTTTGGGCGGGAATTAGAACATACACAAGAAATGGGTTTAATAATTATGTGACGTCGCAAGAGTTTGAATTAGCCATGCAAGAACACACTGATAAACCCCTTAAACCTCTTTTTATAAAATGGGTTTACGGAGAATGAAAGCGGATCTATTTTCCCGCTAATAGCCGTGTATAGTCGCGTTCTGTTTCAGCAATATAATCACGGGTGATGGGGACTGTTTCCATTGATTTTGCCAGTTGGATTTGAAACACCATTTGCCCCATATGCCGGAAAGCCATGGCAGCTCCTGCAAGATAGAAAGTCCACATGCGCCAGAATTCCTCATCATAAAGAGTAACGATTTCTTGTTTTTTCTCGACACAGGTTTTGTACCATGCCTCGCAGGTGCGCGCATAATGGACCCGCAATATTTCGCAATCTGTCAACCATAATTGCGCCCGTTCTATCTTTGGCGTGACTTCTGATAAGGCGGGCACATAACCGCCGGGAAAAATATATTTAGCCATAAAACTGTCTGTGGCGCCGGGCCCGTCCGCCCGTCCGATCGAGTGGATTAAGGCAACACCCTCGTCATTTAGAAGCTCGGCAATTTTGGAAAAAAATGTTTGATATTGTGGCACCCCCACATGTTCAAACATGCCAACAGAGACAATACGGTCAAACGGTCCTTCCACCTGACGATAGTCAATGAGTTGGAATTTGACTTGATCAGCGACGCCCGCGTCTTCGGCGCGTTTATTGGCAACTTGTACTTGCTCTTCGGATAGGGTTACCCCCAAAACCTTTGCGCCGGAGATTTTGTTGAGATGCAGCGCCAACCCGCCCCAGCCGCAGCCAATATCTAACACTTGCATATCAGGTTTTAATAAAAGTTTTGCCGCAATATGGTTAAGCTTGTCGGTTTGTGCACGGTTTAAATCCTTATCATTGTCCGGTTGCCAGTAGGCACAAGAATATTGCCGGTCTTGATCGAGAAATAAATCGTATAAATGATCAGATAAATCATAGTGATGGGCGACATTTCGTTTCGCACGGCGAGCATGATTGCGGCCATCTAGCCATGTTTTCCATCTGGGTTGTTGAGTGATTTTATGAAGCTTGTTGCCCGGAATCCATCGAAAATTATAGGTCACTAATTTGAGTAATGCATGGATATCGTGGCCGGCTTCCATTTCTAGGCGGCCTTGCATATAGGCTTCTGCTGCGCCGAGAGCCGGATCACGGGCGATCTTGCCTGAAGTCCCTTTAGCGGTAAAGCTTATGGCCACATTGCCCGGTTCCCCATGGTCGTCAGAGCCGGGCCCAAACACATGGGTTGACCCGTCAAAATCGGTGATTGTTAATTGACCGGCCAAAATAGCACGGTTTAGAAGTGTCGAGAGAAAGCGCAAAATTCACCTGCCTTAAGATTATCCCAGCATAGTTGGAATCATGATCGCCTTTGGACAGGCATCATAAACGCTACGCTAGAAAGAAACCATTGGCAACCATCGGTTACCTAAAAAAGAAGGATGACAATAGAAGTTTATAAGGCGTTGTAGAAATTTATTATTAGATATGTATACAAACTAAATCTATATATGTAATAGATTTACGCGCGTTGGTTGATGCTAACAACCACCGGACCGTTATGTTTATATTTGGTGCCTTGATATGTGTAGTTTGAAGAGGTGGTCTTTGTTTGTTGTCCGCCTCCGCTGGCTTCTTCACTAATGGCCTGTACGATATCTGCACTGGCATTATGGGCTGCGGTCAGTAATATTTTTTGTTCACTGGCAAGATCATTAAAACTGGTTGTGATTTCCCGTAATTTAGTCAACAAAACCTCGCCCACATTTTCAACTTCAGGTCTGTTGGTGGCTATCTCTTTAATGGTGCTGGCATATGCCGTTGCCAGTTTTGCCTTTTCGGCCTGAAGGGATGCAATTTCTCCGGCACGCCGCGTAGACAATAGTTTATTTTCTTGCGCAAAAATGTCCGATAAGGCCTGCGTTAAGTTTATGAGGTCAATAATACGTGATTTTTCTGTATGATTAGTAGTCGATAATGCTTCAACTGGATGGTGGGTATGTGAGGGGTTAGTCGGGTTTTGGTGCGTCATGATTTTTCCGTATAGTTTTATGAGTGTGTGGACTGATTGGCTTGTATGGCGAGAAGGCTTGTTTTGACTTGATCGGCGATGCCAATGCCGCCGCGTGCAGCAATAGACTTTGCGTATTCCTCTTGGATCATGGATTGGAAAGCATCATTTTTTGAGGAGCCTCCCGTTAATTCCGATTTTTCTACGCTGGCAAAAATGGGGGCTAATAATTGCGATAACACCAATGCTTCAAACTCCTGGGCTGAGCGCTCTATTTTCTCTAACGCTGCATCTTTTTGTTTATTGGAGATCAAAATATCCTGTCCATCTGCGGATGGTGAGGCAGGTTTATACTCAATGGGTAAATGAATGCTGGGGGCGGTGATGAGGGCTTGTGTCATTAACGCACCTCTATATCGGCTTGAAGCGCGCCGGATGCTTTGATCGCCTCTAAAATAGAGATCATATCGCGCGGGCTAACCCCAAGGGCATTTAAACCATCGACCAGATCACTTAATCGCACACTGCCATCAACAATTTTAAGGTTGCCTTCGTTTTCGAATACATCAATATCTGTACGCGGAACGATAACGGTTTCTCCCGCATCAGAGAAAGAAGCAATGGGTTGGCTGACTTGCGGCGTTTCGGTGACCGAAATGGTTAGGCTGCCTTGGGCGATCGCAACCGTTGAAACCCGCACATCATCTCCAATAACGACAACCCCTGAAGCTTCGTCAATCACCACCCGTGCCGATTGATCGGGGGTAACCCGCAAAGCTTCAATATTTGTCAGTAAGGTGATCATATTGCCGTTATAATCAAGCGGCTTTATTAATGTGATTGTGCCCGGGTCTTTGACCGTCGCAACATTTGAACCCACATTATTGTTAATGGCCTCGGAAATACGTCTTGCCGTGGTGAAGTCCGGATTTCTTAAGGAGAGTTTGACGGCCTGTTTTAGGCTTAGGTCAAACTGCAATTCGCGCTCAACCACAGCGCCGTTTGATATTTTTCCGTTTGTGGGAACCCCTTGGGTAACATTAGTGGCTTGCCCACGGGCGGAAAAACCGCTGACCGCCACAGAACCTTGGGCCACGGCATAAACTTCGTTATCAGCCCCGTAAAGTGGGGTTACCAATAAAGTGCCACCGCGCAGTGATTCCGCATCCCCCAAGGCGCTGACAGATATATCAAGCCGGGTGCCCTGTGTTGAAAAGGCAGGCATATTCGCCGTTACCATGACAGCGGCAATATTATCGGTATCAAGAAACTCCGACCGGATGTTAACGCCAAGGCGTTCTAACATTGAAACCAGACTCTCACGCGTGAAAGGCGTGTTGCGGATTCTGTCGCCCGTTCCGGGGAGGCCCACCACCAGACCATAACCTACCAGCATATTCTCGCGAACACCTTCCACATCAGCAAGATCTTTAATACGGGAATCAGCATTGGCAAAAGGCTGCACCATGATCATGAACATCGAGCAGGTAAAGATTGCGAGCCATCGCCAGCCCCTAAAAGGAGTGGCAAATAGGGTCAGCGTGTTATCAAGAATTCGACTGGATTTATTTTGCATTCTTTTATTTCTGAGATCAGGCGGTTTAAAATGTGGAAGACTTTAAAATGTGTAAGACGAGGGGGCAGATATTCGAAGGATTAGCCCGCGCGTCATTTCCAATTGGTATTGCGAAGCTTATGCCAAATAGCTAAAACGTCTTGCCCAGAAATAAGTGAATTAAAACAGCAGCTTATTATCTTTGGTTTTATCCAATAAAGTTGACTTTGTGGTTTTAGGAAGATCGGTGGCAGTTTTTACCGGGAAAATTTTGCCGGTTTAACGGAAAGTTAGCCATGTTTCGTCATTAATAGAATGAAGAGATGAGCGATAGTAGGGGTTTTGCTGTGACTATTCAGTAAGGGCCATTTTAGGGTTGGATATGATCAGGATTAATCGGCCAGTTGATACAAATGCCAACATTTCGAAGCCTCAATCGCGTAAAGCGTCAAACCGGGCTTTTAAGGTTGATGATGGTGGGGGATCAGACCCGGCGGCTGTTAACGAACCCTCAAAAAGCGAGATGCTAGGGGCATTAATCGCCTTACAAGGGGGGGAGCACGCCCCGCAACACGATATTGTGGAATGGTCGAATGAAACACTGGATGTGTTGGAAGAATTACGAAATGGCTTATTGCAAGGCAGTTTTGATAAAGCAGCTCTTAAAAATCTGGCAGATCATATAGATCAAGCAATAGACACGCCCACTGATCCGGTTTTGGCAGACCTACAAGAACAAATTATATTAAGGGCCAAAGTTGAATTAGCAAAAATTGAACGGGATGCGCAGACCCGCTCTAATTAGGGTTTGGGGTGATATGGGCGTTAAATAGGTTTAATTTAAAAGATTATCACGGATGAGTGATGATGGCTTGAGGAAAAATGCGAACTTGCTGTATAAGCGGCTATCTATTATGGGATGACTGTTTTGTGTCGTGAGTGGTGTTCATCAATCGCGAGAAACTAAGCCGTCTTGAGCAAAACAGTATTGAGTAAGTGAAATGTTTATTTAACTAAGAGCAAATATGGGTAAACCGAATTGATTGAGTTTATTGGAGTTAAGTTTAATGTCTAATAGTGACCTTAATGGGTATCGTCCATCTAGTAATGAACCGTTTATGAATGATCGTCAGAAAGAGTATTTTCGAAAGAAGTTGCTTGACTGGAAAGAAGATATTTTGCGGGAAAGCAAAGATACTTTAGATCAGCTTGCTGAAGATAATAATCACATGCCGGATATTGCCGATCGTGCCTCAAGTGAGACTGACAAAGCCTTGGAGCTAAGAACCCGTGATCGCCAGCGTAAATTAACCTCGAAAATTGATAAAGCACTGCGCCGTATCGATGTGGATGAATATGGCTATTGCGAAGAAACCGGTGACCCCATTAGCCTTGAACGGTTAGAAGCAAGACCCATAGCAACCCTTTCCCTAGAAGCCCAAGAACGCCACGAGCGTAAAGAAAAAGTCTATCGTGACGATTAAGGGTTTTTAAAATCAATCAAAGATTATTTTGATGATTAAAAATTCCTTGTGCCTACTTAAGGTCAGCCTATTCATTGTCTGGCTATTCATTGTCTGGTGTTGGCATTTTTTAAATCTTGCTAAAATTTTTAATCTTGGTAGAATCTGTTATTCATATTCAGGCTAATAGGCATTTTTTGAATTGTGAGTATCGCGTTGAACCCTAAAACAAAAGCTCTCTATTTAGGTGTGATTGTCACTCCTTTGTTAGTGCTGATGATATTTCGGTTTATCCCCGATATTCCAGCCGATATTTCTGACCGATTAAATGTTAGTGACGCTCTTCGCAATGGCGGAGCCTACGCTAGTTGCGATAAACCGTTTGATGATTATCTGGTCACTCCGCGAAAATATATGCAGGCTGAATGTGTGTGGGTCGGTGCTGAGCGCTTATATAAAGTGTCAACGCGTCGAACATTATCAAAAACCTCTAGCATATTGATTGATCGAGGATTGAACTGGAACTTTGACAAAATTTTTTCAAAAAGGTTTGCGGGTAAAACCGTTAAATTATCTATTGTCGCCCATTGTCAAGGATGCGTTAATGAGGCGAGTGTGATGATTGACGCGGGGTATAAAGCCCCAAGAGAAATTTTTCCTTTACCGCTTACTGGGCAAGCCCAGCGTTTCGATTTTAATTATACGTTTCCACGGAGAAATCCTGATACCATTAAAAAAGGCCCTTCGCTTATCATTAATCCGGGACAAACCGGTGCAGATATAAATGTTTATGTGAAAGCACTGTATATATCCGATGTTTTGGAGGTTGGCCCAAGAGATGAGAAAACCGATGCGATAACGGATGCTGCGTCTTAATGATAAATTTTGAATATGAAAATTCAACAAAGCTTGACGCTGAACAGCCGCCATGGCGTATTATTCTCAGCTTGGTTTTTTTCTTGTTGGTTTTTGTGATTTGGTTGGCTGCTTCCTCTAAAGTCGTCCGTAGTGTGATTTACCGTCAAGGCATTGTTTTTCGTGATGA
>CALLPQ010000158.1 GCA_938015425.1 uncultured Parvularculaceae bacterium
TTTATATTCCCCCGTTCCTTCTGAATAGGTTTTAAAAATGTCAAACTGTGTTTTTATTCCGTCACCCGAGCCAAGGTTTTGATCCGTGGCTGTAGGGGTTTGGGTGACGGAACACGATTTATGGTCAAACGGGTCACGAAAACGAAATCCGTAAAGCCGCCCTTGGCGCGCCTCAAAAAAGGCCAGAATATTTTCAATATCTACAATGCTTTTAACGCCATAACCCGCATTATAACGCCGGCGGGAATGAGCCCAGGGGCTATTGCGCTGTTCGTGACCGGAAACGAGGGAGACAATATCCGTCCGCCGCTCCGGACCGCCCTCGGAATTTAATGCAATATCAACGGGGAAAAGACTATCGTGAATAGACATTGTTTCACCACCTTATCAGTACCCCTACTATAGTGTTTATGTACAGCCCGCCATTTCGTCTTAAAGGTTTCTTTGACTTAAAGGTTTCTTTGGCCATTGCTTAAAACCCGTGACAATGAAGCAGCAATTTGTGTTTGCGATCGGCGAAACCCGTCTACATCGCGCACACCGGGCAGGTTAATATTGACAGTCATTCCCGATGCACCGCCGCCAGCACCGTTTGATGTGATGCGCCCTGAACCATTGGGCGTAAAAAGCTCCGGCCCGCGCTCCCCCACCAGAAAAGAAGAACCAGGGGCAACAAACCCGCCATTGGCCCGCGCCCCGCCAAAAGGCGCTGACAAAAAGCTTGTCAAAAGACTTTGAATAGGCCGCCGCACCAAACCATCAATGGCACCGCGCCCTAAATCACGGGCAATCGTGTTAATGAGCGAGCGCAAAGATAGCTCTCCTGTTCTTGCGGCACGGCCTAGCTCTACCTGTATAGAATTGGCCGCTGAAGAAAACGCATCTTCAATTAAACCCGCTGCGGGTGCAATTTCATCTTGGGCAATACGGGTGATTTCACCGCTGGCCTCGCGAAAACCGTTAATCAACGCGCTATTATTCACCGTTAGATTGATCTGTTCGTCCATAATATTGATCCGGATAATTTTTAAGTAATGAAAGAAGGTTTTCTCGGTTCAGGCTATTGGCCTCGGGCATTACGGTTTGCAAAATCCAGTGCCATTCCGTCAGGCTTAAATGCCAAAAATCTTGCGGCTTTATCCGTAATGTCAAAACGGCATAAGAAAACCATTCTTTCCACGGATAAATATGTTTTGATGGTTTAAAAAACGGGGTCATCATTAACCTCGATTGATCCAAAAGCCTTGGCAATGGCTTTGGTGGCTTTGTGGACATCCACATCACTGGCCTTTAAAAGCTCCAAGGTTATAGCCGATCCGCCCCCACGCAATAAGGCATGAAGAATAATCAAAACATCACTAATACTAGGACTTTTGAGGCGCTCTTGAAGTTTTTCAAAACTACCACCCCCAAGGGCATCCTCAATTTCCGCCAAAGCACCAAGGGTCAAACACAGATTATGGTTTTGCCCATCAACACAAATGGCGGTTTCACCGCGAATTTGATTTAAGGTTTTTCGTTTATCCAGTTTCATTCCAAAATCTCCGCTAAAAATTCTAACTGCCCCGCCGATTCAAGGGCGAGAGAAAAACTGGCCTCACCATCAAATTCACCGGCATAATCAAGATTAGTGATTTGAAATAAACCGGTAATTGACCCAAAACCGGGAATGATGATTTGCCAAACAACAATATCACCGCCAAAAAACAAACTGCGCATTTTATTGGCCGATGCATCATTCAAGAACACACCCGCACCAGAAACCGAAGCCTGTTTAACGCCGCTGCCCGCTAACAATTCCCGCCATCCCCCTGCTGATTGTGCATGGGTAATATCAACCGATTGCGTGTTTAGCGACAGAGTGCGTGTGCGCAACCCCGCAACGGTTTGGAAAATTTGCGGATCATTACCGTCACTGATTTTTAATAATAGATCTTTGCCGCGCTGCGCCGTCATCGGGAAATCTCCTCTAATTGCTGATCTTCAAATCGGGATTGGGGCACCGGTTGTGTCACCGCCCGAAAGCGAATAACCCCTTGATAAATAGTACCGTCACGCACCCTGAAAATGTCTGAAAAAACAAACCGTATATTGACTAAATGATGCTCACGAAAACTGTTGGTCTCATCAAATAAATCCAAATCGGCCTCATGCAGGGCCTGATATAAAAGATCAATGATTTGTTTAACCTGCCTGCGCCCCGCATATCGTGAGAAAACATGCAACCGCACATCATGTTCCATCCCCCCGTCTACGCCGACAAAATCATTACTTCGCCCTTCACCAATTGTAACATAAGGGAAAGGCGCTTCGGTCGGCGGGTTATCAAATATGCGGGCCGGATCACCCAATATTTTTTTTAAAAACTCATCTTGGGTCAGCCTATGGTAAAGAGCACGCTGTAGGGACCAAAGCGGAGAATTTTTTAAATGCATGATCAAAACCTTTTTAAATTAGAAAAAATAAGTCAGGCAAAACCCAAACAAACGAAACAAACCTAGAGGGAAACTGCTACTTCCTCACAAATCAAAACCATTCGCCGCTGTCGATCTGTATCACTTTCGATAGAGACAATTTCATAATCGATTTGATCAAACCGAACCCGGTCCCCCTCTCTCACATCAGGAAAATGCCGGATAGAAGCCGCAATGCGTTTAAGAAAAACACGCCGATCATTTGTGATATCGCGAATGGGCGATAAAACATCTACACTGGCCCATATCTCGCCATTTGCCTGCCAACTTTCGCCCGCACCACCCCCCATATCCGGATCACGAATAAGGGTTAATCTTTCCAACTTGTGCCGTAATGCGCCAATCATAATGAAAGCCTCCGATAGGGGGCCAATAATGCGTCTATAGATCGGGGGATTGAAAACACCCGCTCTTCACTGGCGCTTTCACGGTTTTCATAAAAATGGGCCGTCAGCAGACGAATGGCATGACGAAGCTCCGCCGGTATATCCTCGACAGAGTGATGACCCGCCGTAAAAGTAATCTCTATGCCGCCAAAATGTTTTATCCCCAATGGCAACGGAGCCAACAGTTTTACCCGCCCAACCGATCCGGTCATAACTTCATAGTCATCTTGGAAAATAATCTCTCTCTGCCCGTCTTTATAAACAGCTTCAACCGCGTCGATTGATAAAACAGGCGTGACCGGCAAAATAATATCTCTATATCCTTTTTGGTCAGAAGCATTTTGTTGTTTACCAGTTTCAACTTGAAACCGCCATTGCTGTGCCAAAAACGCAAACCCCACCCGCGCTTCCAAGGCGTGGCGCGCCGCAATAGCCAAACCACTCAACGCAATATCATCATCATTACTGGATAATCTTAAATGCTGTTTTAAGTCATCCAGCAATACTGGCTCTTGTGCTGAGGGAGAGATAAGAGAAAGGGACATCTTATAATCCTTACTAAGACGATAATACAATTTTGAAATCGGCGGTTTTTAAAGAAGCGGTTGATAACCAAAGTTTAAGTCACAATTATTACCAACCGCTTTTGTTTAACAATTTAACGGTCTTCAAGATTTATGCTGAAAACTGCAAAACCTTAATGGCATCAAAATTTTGCACACCGCCACCAACACGTTTTGTGGTATAAAACAAAACATAAGGTTTCGCGGAAAACGGATCGCGCAGAACCCGCAAGCCGATGCGGTCAACAATCAAATATCCGCGTTCAAAATCACCAAAAGCAATCGAAGAAGATCCGGCCGCAATATCAGGCATATCTTCTGCCTCGGTAACCGGATATCCAAGCAAGGTTGATGCAACACCCGCCTGCACACTGGGTTGCCACAAATAATTGCCTTCACTATCTTTGAATTTTCGCAACTGTCCCACTACGGATCGGTTCATCACAAAATGACTATTGGTGCGAAATGCCTGCTTTGGGGCATAGATTAAATCAAACAAAACATCCGCTGGTGATCCATCTTCAAACCCGCCATCAATACCCGTTTTTACGGCGCCTATCTGGCCATGGGTTTGCGTGCCTTCTTCGACAATGTCATAGTTTAGAAATCCGCGTGGCTGGGTCACCCCGTCCCCATTAACAAAGGCTGCGCCTTCCTGGGCCGCAAATTCCGCTTGCACTTCATCCGCCAACCATTGCTCCACATCCACCACACTATCATCAAGTAAAGTCTGACTAGCGGCAGGCATCGCAAACAATTCCATAGTAGGAAAATCAATGGCCGATAATGTCGGGGCCGTGGTTTGGGTGCGGGTATCGGTTTCCCCAACCCATCCCGCGCCGCCGCCGCCAAGACTTATGGGCTTGCGATAAACATTAGAACCAATCTCGCGGACACTGGCGATCTGGCGAATGGGGGAGATATCCCGCACTGCCGCTGTTATTAATCGTTCCGTTTCAAAGGGAGCAAGATATCCCCCTTCAGGGTCATTAGTCGTATTTAAAGATTTAGCTTCTAGGGTATGAATTTGACTGGCATCACCGGCCCGCACATAGCGTAAGAACGCCGATTTACGTTCATCAGGCACAGGGGTCGCCGAACCACTCCGGGCGGGGCCCCGAGCAGGACGTTGATAGGTTAGGGCCAAATGATCAAGAGTAGATTTTTGATCGGTCAAAGCGTTATTAATCCGGTCCACTTTCTCGCGTAAAACCACATCTTCATGGCCGCGCTTTTCAAGGCTTTCAAGGCGTTCATCATTAGCGTCTTTAAAACTTTCAAACGCACCAAGAAAACTATGCATTGCTTGGCGGATTTCCGCATTATTTACCTGATCGGCTTTTGTTTCTAGTGTCATTTTATCATCCTTATACAAACTCTTTGTTACTGGTTTAATATTTTTGCCGCACCTTGCAGAGCATCAGCAAAATGGCGCGCGCCGGAGGGGGGGAACGGCGCGCGCCGGGCCGTTTGCGTGCTTTGCCCGGCACGCACGGGGTCCGTTCTCTCCAGGCGGCACCGTTCACCCACATGGGTAATGCGAGCGCCAGAAGCCATTGGAAATGTAACTATGGATATTTCCCATAATTGCGCTTCCAGAATTGTTCTTATTCCTTGGGCATTTTTTGCCGCACGAAGACATTTAAAGCCAACCGACAAACCGTTTAACGCTCCCCCTTTTAACAGCTCATATATTTCGTTTGCCATGGGGGCATCCAACAACAAAAAACCTTTAACAAAAAGACCTTTATCGTCACTTTTAAATTCATTCCAACATCCAACAGGGCAATCCACCTTATGCTGATAAAGCATCTTAACGTGACTTTGCGTGGGGGGGATAAGTTTTTTAGATATATTTTTATCAAATACAGTCTTGGCCATAATATCATTATTAGTATCAGCCACATTATAAATAGAAGCATAGCCCATTATGGGGGCAATCGTGATCGGGGCTTCTATGTTTTCAAACTTCATATTAGGCATTTGTTTTCCTAAAATTAATTGAAACGTAAACTGACATATTGCTGAATTTACGCATTTTGAATTAGAGTTAAAATTTCGTTTAATTGTTTAGCGGTTCATCTATTTAACGGGGCATTAATGCGCGTTGGGTATCATCAAGTTTTTCTTCGATACGGTCCAAAGTTGCCCGCATAGTGATCACTTGCTCTTCCAATCGCGCAGTACGTTCGATTAATTGCGATCGCTCTTCATTTCGTCTTTCTAATTGTGATATCCGCTCAGCTGCCGATCCGGCCCAAATCAAAGCTAATCCGGTTTGTACGATTAAAGTGGCACTGACCGCTAATGTTAATCTCAATGTCTGTGCAGGGACTAAAACATCCGGCGGGTTTGAAGAAGATGATATATTACTCATTGGCCCCCTCACCCCTTAATGGCCGCACATTAAGATCATCAGGCACAAATCCATTTACTGTCATTTCATTTAACAGCGCAGTTGAAGGTGTATCCTCCAATCCGGCATTATCGGGAAAAGGAATATCACCATTAGATGGTTTGATAGTTGTTTCTAGACTTTGCGCCCCTTGGGCTAGCGGCGGCAATCCCAATATCTCTCGTTTTTCCTGATCAGTTAAAAAATCGGCATTCGTCACCCGTTGCCACAAGGCGTCTTGCTCCCCCGATAGAGCATCCAGATCACCCGCATCACAGCGAAACGCAAAACCACGCTCCTCACTTGATAAATGGGGCGTCAACCAATTGGTTAGGGCAGCCGCCGTTTTTTTAACCAAAGGCAATATTGTTTGTTTCCAAAACGCCAAATTAGCCTCTCGATAATTCGCATAAGTATTATCACCGGGGATACCCAACAGCATAGGCGGCACCCCGAAAGCTAAAGCGATCTCCCGTGCTGCCGCATTTTTTGTCTCGATAAAATCCATATCCGCCGGACTTAAAGACATGGCCCGCCAATCAAGGCCGCCATCCAGCACCAAGGGCTTGCCAGCATTACCAGCACCCATATAGGCATTTTCCAATTCTGATTTTAACCGGTCAAATTGCGCCGATGTCAGGTTTTCGGCCCCCTCCGGACCGGAATAAACCAACGCCCCCGACGGACGCGCCGCATTATCCAGTAAAGCTTTATTCCAAGCTAAAGCGGTATTGTGTAAATCAACATTCCCCGCCGCAACTTCTAATGGAGACATGCCATAATGATCATTAACAGGATGAAATAATTTTATATGTAAAATCGGCGATCCCGACCCATCTATTGGAACAGGAAAAATATGTTTGCGATTGCTGACACTATATTCATACCCATCAATCCAGCCATTTACACCAGCCCGCACTTTCATACGGTCAGGGCGCAACACATGTAATTCGCGTAATACCCCATCAAGGCTAACCGCCTCAAGGTAACCATTACCTGATGTTTGCAAAAACCCGTATAAGGTTTCCAATAACTCGGTCCCCGATTGTTCGTTATTGGGCTTTTTTAATAATGCCAATAGTGGATGATCAGACAAAACCTGATCAGATAGACACGCCTTTAAGGGCGCGGAGGCCGCAGCTTCCGCAATCATCCGTACACAACGATACGCAATAATATTTTTTTCAAACCCGTTACGGGCAAGGGATGCATAATCGCGCGGCGTCCACACCGCAGCCCCCATATGGTGATAAGCCATTAGAGAACGGGTTGCGCTGGCTTTGGTATCAAATGCGTTGCCCCCGGTTTTTAAAGAGCGCGCGTTTGAATGAGATGGTTTACGCAAAAAATCGAATATCGGCATAGCTAAATCCTTACTATGTTAAATTCTTATTATGTTAAATCCTGATTATAGTGAGTGTACGCCCGGTTTTGGCGCTGTTGGAGTCAACATTAAATCAGTCAACGCCCACACCAGCGCATCAAGGCGGTCTGGACTGGAAGCACTGGCAGAACCGGAAGCCTTGCTGCCACCACTGCCCGTTTTTAATCCCGTATAATTGGTCATCTGGTCCTCCAGTTTAGAAAACGCCCCCACATGACGCACGCGCCCCGCTTCATAGAGGGCAGCCACTGGTTCCGCGCGCAAGCGTTTGCCGCGCGTGGCATGAACCGTTTTCACGGCAACATTTGCATCAATTTGCACCAAGACGTGACGCGCCATCTCCCCCCCTTGGTTCACCTCGATCACAAGTCTATCGGCCTTATATTCATGATAGGCGGCAATAGCTTTTTGTCCCCACCCGCGCGGTGATAATCCTTGCTCTGACCAATCGGCCAGAATATAGGCTGTGCGCTCGTCACCATTATCACTAACACCCGCAACAATAATACCGCACTCATCGGCGTCTGCGCCAATACTGACAGGCGGATCAATCGCAACCACAATCCGGTCAAGCGTTGGCGCAAGAGAAGATCGCGCGGCTTCAATCATATCCCATGACCAAAGCGCGCCGGCCACATCTTCAACAATTTCCCCCATCAGCTCTTGGCGACCAAGGGAGGTCCCTTCATAGGTACTTGCAATTTCACTAAAAAAAGCTTCTGCCAGATTGTTCCGGTTTTTATAGGTTGAGGCGCGGCTCATCACTGTGGTTTTTGCGTTCATCAGCCTTTTTAATAAAGCCAAAGGTCGCGGCGTGGTTGTGACCACTTGCTGTGGGCGCTCCCCCAGACGCAACGCCAATTGTAAATTGCTCCATGTTTCTTCCGGATAGCGCCATTTGCACAATTCATCCGACCATGCCGCATCAAATTGATATCCGCGCAAGCCATCAGGGTCTTCGGCAGAAAAACAATAAGCCACCGCCCCTTTGGGCCACACCAAACGGCGGCGCGAGGCTTCAAAGGCCGGGCGTTCATTATCAAGGCTAATCGCCCGTAATCCAGAAGGGCCTTCAATCATGACTTCCCTCGCATCTGCATAAGTTTCTGCCACCAAGGCAATTCGCGGCGGTATTCTAAGGTGGGGGTCTTCGGCCAATTCGCGAATCCATTCCGCACCCGCACGGGTTTTACCTGCGCCGCGTCCTCCCAATAATAGCCACGTAACCCACTCATCATGGAGGGGCGGGATTTGGTCATCGCGATAATGTAGATGCCACAAATAGGATGCATGGTCCCCATAATGCTCAACTTCCCTCTCCCGCCAGATCTTTTGCTCCTGCTCGCTCATTAAGTGCAGCAAGACTTTCAACAGCTTTGAGTTTGATAATGTTGAGATCGGGAAAGTCTTGATCTTCGAGGGGCTGTTTTTGGGCATGCAGTTCCTGATCCGATAATTCTTGACTAGCTTTGTCTTTCAATGCCCCAACTTGGCTATTGGCCCGTAACAATGACGAGATCGCCCGCGACCCGCGTTCAAATTCGGCGCGTTCGCAATCGGCTTGACCGCGCATGGATTGGCTCAACTCTTCGACCAGAATCAGCACGCTATCAAAGACAGCGTCCAATCGGGCGCATCTTTCTTGATGATGTGTTTGTGATGATGGCTTCATGATTTCCGTACCGATTTCCCGCAAAGAAGATTTTAAATGCGTCTACAAAAATCACTTTAAGGGCACAGGCACAGGGGGGGATGGTTATCCCCCCAATAATACGGATTTTATTGATGATGATCCAAACCCCCCATTGATTTATCAAGAATATCTGTCAAAAAAGGAATATTGGCTGCGCTAATGCATTAGTCTGGCCTGGGAATCGGCATAATGACATCATTAATTGATGCTGTAGCGATCAATCGTGGAGTTGGGAATAATAATGGGTCGTATTATCATCACGGGATTGACGTTAGCGGCAATCTGGCTGCTCTTGTCGGGATATTTTGACCATCCATTGTTGCTCGTTCTTGGGGCCGCTTCCGTTATCTTATCTGTTTTCCTATCCCACCGCGCTGGCATGTTGGATCAAGAAGGTGTGCCCGGCGGGGTTTTTCCGGGTATTGTCCCTTATATGGGTTGGCTAACCTTTGAGATCGGCAAAGCTAACATAGAAGTCGCGCGCCAAGCCTTGGCGATTACCCCCACCCTCTCGCCTAAAATGTTTACAGTGCCAATCCCCCCCAAATCCACGGTGGGGCAGGTGATTTTTGCAAACTCTATTACCTTAACCCCCGGCACCGTTAGCGTTTCCCTTAATGAAGATCATATTTTGGTGCACGCCTTAACCGAAGAGTTAGCAGACATAGCCGCCATTGCCGATATGGGCGCCCGCGTTGCAAAAACGGAAGGCCCCTAAATCATGTTTGCAGCCGCCACCACCGCAATCATTATTAGTATGGTGCTCGCTCTGGTTCGCGCCTTTGCGGGACCAACCCTTTATGATCGCGTTTTGGCCGGCAATAGTTTTGGCACAAAAACCGTTTTATTACTGGGGGTGATGGGTTTCCTGATGGGGCGACCAGATTTTCTTGATATTGCACTGGTCTACGCTTTGATTAATTTCACAGGAACAATCGCAATTTTGAAATTTTTTCGCTATCGCACTCTTTCCGTTAAAATGGATGGCCACCACAATAAAACCCATTCCAACAAAACCCCTTCCAAAAAGGGAGGTACGGTTTAATTATGGTGGACTTATTGCGGGATATACTCTCTTGGGCCTGCTTTATTGGCGGCGGCATATTTGTTGTGATCGGTTGCATCGGCCTTGTACGGTTTCCCGATTTTTACACAAGGTTACACCCTGCGGGGATAACCGATACAGCCGGCGCCGAGCTCATAATGCTCGGCATGATATTGCAGGCTGATAGTTGGTTGATCGTCGCAAAACTTGGCTTTATTGCTGTGTTCCTTCTCCTGACCAGCCCTGTGGCGACACATGCCCTTGCTCACGCAGCATGGCTTAGCGGGTTACACCCTTTAACGGGCAAAGAGCTAAACTATGGAGAAGGCTATGAAGAAAACAATCCGGAGGAAACATCATGATTGATGCGCTTTTGGGATTGATTGATTCCGCTTTTTTGATTGAACTAAGCAACACAATGGCTTCAGCGCCTTCGCCTGAAAAAATATCCGCCGAAACAATAGCTGGTCCGTATAAAACAGAACTCAATCCTGCAACCCTTTTGGATTTGGCGCTTTTAACCATGTTGGTTTTCGTTGCATGGCAAGCCATGAAGTCGCGCCACCTATTTGCTGTGGTGATGCTATCGGGAATATACTCTTTAATATCTGCCGCCTTTTTTGTTTCATTAGATGCGGTTGATGTGGCCTTTACGGAAGCTGCCGTTGGGGCCGGGATCTCCACAGTTTTAATGTTGGGAGGCATGTTGCTAACCGCACGACGGGAAAAACCCACCCCGCCGGGCCGTGCCCCTGTTGCTCTTGTCATTGTTCTGGCCGTTGGGGCCGCCCTTTTTTATGCAACCATAGATATGCCCGCTTTTGGGGACCCCAATTCCCCCGCGAATAAAGCCAGTTCGGTTGGAGCCCTTTACGTCAAACAAACACCTGATGAAATTGCCGTGCCCAATATTGTCACAGCTGTATTAGCGAGTTATCGCGGCTTTGATACGTTAGGGGAGACATTGGTAATTTTTACAGCCGGTATTGCCGTCATCTTATTACTCGGGGTGGGCAGCACCCGCGGGGGGCGCGGCGTAAAAGACATTGCCGATGCGCCTTATAAAGAAGACCATAAACATCATAAGGGGGAACAATAATGGACCACCTTATATTGCGCGTTACGGCCAAGCTTTTATTCGCGCCAATTCTATTATTCGCTCTCTATGTTCAATTTCATGGGGATTACGGACCCGGCGGAGGTTTCCAAGCGGGGGTGATCTTTGCGGTTTCTTTCATCTTACACGCATTAATCTTTGGACTGGACCAAACCCAAAAGGCCATGTCCCAACGCATATTATTAGTGTTAATGGTTGTCGGTATTATTTTTTATGCAGGCACCGGATTTGCCACCATGTTATTGGGGGGCAATCTATTGGGCTATGATGCCCTTGCGCCAAACTCCACCCATCATGCGGGGCAACATTGGGGTATTTTACTGGTTGAGTTCGGTGTGGGCATGACGGTGTTTTCCACCATGCTGACAATATTCTATCACTATGCTGGCCGTGAGCCCGAAATTGATCCCGAGGATTGGTAGACCATATCATGTTGCAGTTTATCCTAGAGCGTTACAATTATTGGATCGTGATCATTTTGATGATGACGGGGCTTTATATTGTTTTCTCACGCGGCAATTTGGTTAAAAAGATCATTGGGCTGAATATATTTCAAACCTCGGTATTTATCTTCTATATCACCATCGGCAAAGTGGCTGGTGGTACGGCGCCCATATTGCCCGCCGATCATGATAAAGGGGGGCATGACGAAGGGGGGCATGACGGAGAGGAGTACGGTGAAGAGGGACACAGTGAAGAGGGACACAGTGAAGAGGGACACAGTGAAGGGTCAATCAGTGAAGCTGGTGGTCACGAAACAGATGCTCATGAAACGGGCGCTCACGAAACAAATGCTCATGAAACGGGCGGGCATAGCTCACCCCCCACAACAAGTGAGAGCCACACTGCAAACGACGCTAACGCATTTAACCTTGAAGGCAAACTTGACAACAGCCTTCACGATAAAGTGGCCAATGTCTCGAATAATGTCTCGAATAGTGACATTAAGGATGCCCTTATCGATTTAAAAACCATAAAAGTGCCAGACAGTGCTATCCTTCAAGACCCTTCATTAAATGATGAAAGCCTACACGTGGTGGGGTCGAACTTATCGGGCAAAATTTCGAATGATGAACTAACACAGATTACAAAAAACGTTGATAAAGATGGTCTTAGCGAAGGCTCTAACGCGGCACACGGCCTAGCTATTGAACTTGAAAACGGTACCAAAGCGCTCGCATCCGAACTAGCATCAAAGACAGATCCCTTACATACAGGCGGGCATACAGGCGGGCATACAGGCGAGCAGACCAGTGGGGTTCATGAATCCTCCCTATCCGCAGGGCACCAAACCGGTGAAACCGTTGGTGAACTGATTTATTCAAATCCCCTGCCCCATGTTTTGATCTTGACGGCCATTGTCGTTGGCGTTGCCACCACTGCTGTTGGCTTGGCCCTTGCGGTGCGCATTCGCGAAGCCTATGGGACGCTGGAAGAAGATGAGTTGGAAGCGGCGGACGATATTGCCGAATTCGGGCAAAAAGGGTCTTATGAAGGGGCTGAAGATTTAGCCAAAGAAGCAAAAGCCGCCAATAAAATTAGCACCCACAAACCACAAGCCGGCACCTCACAAACGGGCACCCCACAATCAGGAAGCATATCATGAACCTGATTGAACAACTCCCCGCGCTTCCCATCATCACGCCATTGCTCTTGGCACCGATTACTATTCTATTGCCTAAAGGCAAGATATCCTGGTTATATGCCACCGCAATCAGCTGGTTGATTTTCTTTTTCTGCGCCATGCTTTTACATCAAGTCTATATGCACGGACCCATCTCTTACTTTCTTGGTAATTGGGCGCCGCCCTTGGGGATTGAATATCGTGTTGATCTTGCCAATGCTTTATTACTATTTTTAATCTCGGCTATCGGCGCTTTGGTGTTCCCCTATTCATATGCCAGCATCATGGCGGAAATCGACGAACGCCAAACACCGTTTTTCTATGCCGCGCTCTTATTATGCATGACGGGTCTATTGGGTGTCACCATTACCGGGGATGCCTTTAATGTCTTTGTTTTTTTGGAAATCTCTTCTCTATCGACCTATGCATTGGTGGCACTTGGAGCACGCCAAGACCGGCGGGCGCTTACAGCGGCTTTTAACTATCTGGTGATGGGCACAATCGGGGCAACCTTTTTTGTGATCGGTCTTGGGCTTTTATATCAGGCCACGGGCACGCTTAACATGGCGGATATGCAAGGCAAACTGGTTGGTCTTGATAACCGGATGGTGCAATCGGGTTTTGCGTTTATCTTTGTGGGGATGGGTTTAAAGCTGGCTATGTTTCCCCTGCATTTATGGCTGCCCAACGCCTATGCTTACGCCCCGTCTAGTGTCACCGCATTTCTTGCTGCCACCGCTACCAAAGTGGCTCTTTATGTTTTAATCCGGTTTTTCTATTCAATCTTTCACGCCGCTAACGGTATCGATATCGGGTCCTTATTTGCAACTTTGCAATATGTGGTTATGCCCGTTGCGGTCATCGGCATGTTTGTGGCCTCTTTGGTTGCAGTCTTTCAAGATGATGTGAAACGCATGTTGGCTTATTCTTCCGTTGCGCAGATTGGTTATATGCTATTGGGATTATCCCTTGGCAGCGAAGCCGGTCTCTCCGCCACGATGGTGCATATGTTCAATCATGCCTTGATGAAAGGGGCATTGTTCATGGCGGTTGGTTGTGTTGTCTTCCGCCTTGGAGGGCATCGCATCTCGCATTTTACGGGCCTTGCCCGCCGTATGCCATGGACCGCTGGCGCTTTTATTATTTCTGGTCTTTCCTTGGTGGGGGTTCCCCTTACAGTCGGGTTTGTTTCTAAATGGATGTTGTTACAAGCAACATTCGAAGTAGGCCAATGGATACCCTCTTTTTTGATTGTTGCCAGTTCTTTGATCGCGGTTGTTTATGTGGGGCGGATTATCGAAATCATGTTACGCAGTCCTGATCCCGATAATCCTCTCCCCTCTGTTAAAGAAGCCCCCCTCTTAATGCTGGTACCCATGTGGATTCTCGTCATCGCAAATGTTTATCTCGGCCTGCAAACTGACCTAACAGTGGATATCGCCAAAGGGGCAGCAGAAGCATTTGATCTGGTTGTAAGGGGAGCCCGCTAATGCCCATCAGCGCAGAACACGCAATTCCTTTGACCTTACTCGTACCGGTATTGGGTTTTCTCGCCATTTGGGCGAGCGATAAATCACCCAATTTACGCGAGGCAGCGACCTTCATTACCGGCGCTGTCTTATTAGGGTTAGTCCTGATTATTTTTACAGCTGTTGGTAAAGGTCACACACCCGGATTTATATTACTGGATGTGATTGACGGCATAAATCTGGAATTTAAAGTTGAACCTCTTGGGGCTTTGTTTGCCCTAATCGCCAGCGGCCTGTGGATTATCAACTCGCTCTATTCTGTGGGCTATATGCGCGGCACCAACGAGGCTCACCAAACAAGATTTTATATGTCTTTTGCCATCGCCATTGCCTCGGCCATGGGGATCGCTTTTGCCGCTAATCTTTTCACCCTGTTTATTTTCTATGAAGTGCTAACCCTATCCACCTTTCCCCTTGTAACCCATAAGGGCAATGACGCGGCACGGCGAGGCGGACGGATTTATCTTGGCATATTAATGGGAACTTCGATCGGGCTTTTATTACCCGCTATTGCGTGGGTATACGCCATAACGGGCGGCGGCGAGTTTACACCGGGGGGGATTTTATCCACCCATATGGACGAAATCGGCCCCCTTCTCCCCGTACTTTTGGGATTATTTGCCTTTGGTATTGGTAAGGCCGCCTTAATGCCTATTCACCCATGGCTGCCCAATGCGATGGTCGCCCCAACGCCCGTATCCGCATTTTTACACGCGGTTGCCGTGGTAAAGGCGGGTGTGTTTTCAGTTCTTAAGATTGTAATTTATATATTCGGGATCGATCTCCTTTCCGCCACGGGTGCCGCTACTCCGTTTATGTGGCTGGCAGCGGGATCAATTTTGTTATCTTCCATGATCGCCATGAACAAAGATAATTTAAAAGCCCGTCTTGCCTATTCCACCGTTAGCCAGCTTTCTTACGTCACCTTGGGGGCAATGCTGGCAACCCAAATGGGGGTCTTGGGTGGTGCCATGCAAATCGCCATGCATGCCCTTGGCAAAATGACTTTATTTATGTGCGCCGGAGCGATTTATGTAGCGAGCCATAAAACCCTGATCTCCCAAATGCGCGGCCTTGGGCGCACAATGCCGATTACGTTCGGGGTTTTCTTTATCGGGGCCATGTCGATTATTGGCCTCCCTCCCATGGGAGGATCCTGGCCGAAATTCTTTTTAATGGCAGGGGCAGCAGACACAGGGCAAATCTTGATTATTGCCGTATTGATCATTTCTTCCATGTTCAATGTGATCTACCTTTTATCTATTCCCGTACAAGCCTTTTTAATGGAAAAAGATGATACCAGTTCCAAACCAAAAGGGGCTGGCAAAGATATAATGATTGACTGGAACAACCTAAAAGAAGCCCCATTTTGGTGTATCTTCCCGCCAATTGTAACAGCAACAGGGACAGTTATTTTGTTTTTTAGTGCCGGTACACTCTATAATTACTTACTCCCCATTATACGGAGTGGTCTATGAGCAAGTCAGATCCAGATCATAGGTGTCCTTTATGCGGTAACGCTATGGAGGCATGGCTATCTATTCCCGGGGACTCCCATCTTCCTCAAAATGAAATAGATTTTGAAGGTTTTTGGTGCCGCCATGACCAGTTTGGTAAAATCCTACCAACACCGCCACAAGATATTATCAATAAACATTATGAACTTGATAGTTATTACACCCGACTTGGTGAGGAACAAGCGCTTGAAAACCACAGTGCCAAGCGAGAGCGTAAATTTTTTGATAAAGTTCGTGAAAAAATCGCCTTTAAATTCGATAAGGGAGAAGACACATTAGCAGCAATCCTGCAACGTCTTGGCAAGAAGCCAGCACGTGTTTTAGAGATTGGCTGCGGTCACGGGGACATTTTAATGATCATGCGTGCCAATGGCCACGAATGTGTTGGCATTGAACCAGATCCCAATTCCAAAGCCCGCCAAATTGGGTTTGATGTTAAGATTTATAATGGAACCGCAGAAAACCCGCCAAGCGAGTTGGATGGTGAAAAATTTGACTGTGTAATCATGTCTCATGTGCTCGAACATTGCACTGATACAAATGAAGCTTTACGCAGCGTCAAGCGATTCTTAAAAGAGGATGGATTTGTTGTCATCGAAGTACCAAATATTCTTTGTGCTGATTTTAAATTCTCCAGCATGTCTTGGCCACATCTTGATGTGCCACGCCATTTAAACTTCTTTAGTGAGAAAAGCTTAAAAACTTCACTAGAATTGGCCGATCTAAACCTGTCTCATTTTTCACACAGGCATTATGGGCGGCAAATGACCAATGAATGGATTTCATTTAGCAAACCCGTATTTGACTATTATAATTCTAAAGGCGCCCTTGGTTGGACATTCAAAAAATTAGGGGCTTTATATTACTGGTTTTTATTGGGCATCACCGCCCTTGCCCCAAAAAACTTTAAATATGATAGTATTGCCGCTTTCGCCACAAACACAGCAACCATCTCCAAAGGAGATAGTGCCAAGGAACCACTAGTCAATTCTATGGATCAAGATGACAAAACCAATGAGGGAATAAAATGAGCGAAAACAATTCTCCCTCCCATGATCATAATCACCATACGGGACAACAATCCAGTCATAGTGATCACTCTCATGGATCAAAAGGGTGGGCAGAAAATCCCGTATTTATAAAGGGTTTTCTGGGCCTATTGGGTGTTGCTTGCGTTTTGGCAGCTTTAGCCGGATTTGTTCCTGCTTGGCATAATCCGCATCCCCATTTTAGCGCTGAGAAAATCCCTGTCTTCTTTGCCTTATGGGGGTTTGGCGCCTTTATGTTTATTGTTTTAGTAGGCCAGCATTTACGCAAATTTGTCAGCCGCAAAAAGGGGTATTATGATGAACATGAATAGTTTATTGACTGCCCTTCTCCATAACCCCGCCGTGATTTTGATTGTCGGGGCTTTTGTTGCAGTGCGCGCCCCCTCCATCATCCGTAAACCTGTTGCGCTCGTTTTTGTAAGTGCCAGTGCTCTTTTGCTCATTCGTCTTGGCACTATTGAAACGGGTCTAATCACTTTGTTCGGGGAACAATTGGTGACCGTCCGTGTTGATTCTTTATCACGCATTTTCGCAGTAATATTCCATATCGCTATTGCCCTAAACATCTTATATAGCTGGCACGAAAAAAAAGACCGGCTTAGTAACTTCGCCAACCTCGCTTATCCAGCCGCTTGTTTGGGCGGCGTTCTAGCGGGGGATTTCATCACCCTTTTTATCTGGTGGGAGATCGCGGCGATTACCTCTGTGTTTCTTATCTGGGCCCCGGGCACACGGGCCACCTATCTATCGGGCATGCGTTATTTAACCGTCCAAATATTATCTGGCGTTATGCTTTTAGGCGGGATTGTTTTATATTACCGCGTTCACGGCTCCATCAGTTTTGACTTTATTGGTCTTAGAGACGTTGAGCACGCGGATGGCAATCACGGTCCGGTTAAGCTCTACGGGCTATTTTTATTTATAGCCTTTGGCATTAAAAGCGCCTTTCCCCTTCTCCATAACTGGGTGCAAGATAGCTACCCCAAGGCTAGCCTTACAGGCACAATCGTACTCTCTGTTTTCACCACAAAACTTGCCGTATATTCCCTAGCCAGAGGGTTTCCCGGCACTCATGAATTGGTTTATATCGGCGCGGTCATGACGATCTTCCCGATTTTTTTTGCGCTCATCGAAAATGATCTACGCAAAGTCTTATGTTATTCTATTAATAACCAAGTGGGTTTTATGGTGATCGGCATTGGCGTCGGCAGTGCAACCGCCCTTAATGGCGCAGTCGGATATGCGTTTTGTAATATTATTTTTGAAAGCCTATTGTTCATGTCCCTAGGGGCCGCGATCTATCGCACTGGCACCTCCCAAGCCACAGAACTTGGCGGGCTATACCGGCAAATGCCCTTGACCATGGCGCTTTGTATTATTGGTGCGCTTTCGATTTCGGCTTTTCCGTTCACCGCAGGATTTGTCACCAAAGGCTTGATTATTGAAGGCGCGGCGGCGGCGCATATACCCGGTATCTTTATAATTTGGCTGGTTTTACTGTTTGCTTCAGCAGGGGTTTTGGAACATGCGGGAATTAAAATACCCTATTTTACATTTTTTGCGCACTCCCATCCAGACCGAAAATTTATCAACGACAAAGTCCCAACAGGCATGTATGTGGCCATGATTATCTCGGCCATCTTATCAATCGGGATCGGGATTTATCCAGGCCCTCTTTACGCATTAATGCCGGGCCAAGAACAAATTCAATCCTATCATCCTAACACGGCCTATCATATTATCGAACAGTTACAGCTTCTTCTGTTCGCTATATTGGCTTTCGCGGTTCTTATCAAAATGAAATGGTATCCAGCGGAAATCCCCTCCGACAATCTTGATAGTGACTGGTTATGGCGTATTCCCGGACGCCATTTTG
>CALLPQ010000159.1 GCA_938015425.1 uncultured Parvularculaceae bacterium
CATCTCAAACGCATCAAAGCACGCACAGTCAACGACCTCATGTGCGCAATTGGCAATGTCTGCGATCTGTTCTCGGCTGAAGAATGTCTAAATTACTTCAAAGCAGACGGATATGAACCAAATTAACTCGGAAACGCTCTAACAAAAGTCAGAAAACCTTAAATTTACAAAAACCATATAAAACCTGTCATTCAGGCAGTATATGAAAGAGAGTAAAACTAGAAAAAAGGGAGGGATGGCGGACAGGAAGGGATTCGAACCTTCGAGACAATTTCTTGCCTACTCCCTTAGTAGCCGGTCCTTACACAGATCATAAACCATCAAAACGTTGATTTTATTGCATTGTTTTATCATCGGTGATCATAACTGATCACCAAAAAGCACGCAAAATCAGCCAAAATCACATTTTGCGTGCCGATTGCGTGCCAAACTCAGTACATCTGCGATCTAATCCGTGCTACCAGAACACTATATATAATCCCACTAACAGCAACAACACGATTACCGATAATATATTAAACAATGGAGCCGTTTCGAACGAAGCATCTTCTGTTGAAATATCGGCATGATCGGTATTGCGAATTATGCCTGATACAAGCCAGCCCAAGACCATACATGCCATAAATACAAACCAAATTCGGATGATAAAGGGAATATCTGGTGTTCCAAGTTTCAGGACAATGTTTGCGGCAATAGAAGTGAATAAGGCCACAAATGCACCGGTAGTATTCATACGTTTACTGAAAAATCCAAGCAGGAAAACCGCAACCACGCCCGGCGCAATAAAACCAGAATATTCCTGCACGGCCTGAAAACCACTTTCAAACCCGCCGATAAAAGGCTCCGCCAACACCAATGCGATAATCATCGCCAGAAAAGCAGCTATTCTGCCAATAAAAACATAATGCTGTTCGCTGCGATCAAAAACAATGGATTTATAAACATCGAGCGTAAAGATTGTTGAGATAGAGTTCATCATTGATGCCAGCGAAGAAACCACAGCGGCTATGAGTGCTGCGAAAACTAATCCCCGCAGACCTGCTGGCGCAAAGCGCATCAGCTCGCCATATGTCCGGTCAGATTTCTCAGCCAAAGCGCTCCCATCAAGCGCACCCTGACTGGCAAGCATCACCGCAGCGATGCCGGGGATGACTACGATCAAAGGGATAAACAGCTTCAAGAAAGCAGCAAACGCTAAACCCTTTTGAGCCTCACCCAGATTTTCCGCCCCTAATGCTCTTTGAATGATATACTGATTAAATCCCCAATAGGAGAAATGCAGCACCCAAAGGCCACCCAATATCGTCCATATACCGGGTAAATCGCCGTAAGCTGGATGGTCTTTGTTCAGGATCATTTTAAAATGACCGGGCAATTCTTCATAAATTTTTGTAAAACCACCAACCGCGCCTGTATCTTGTCCCAGCTGAGATAATACAATCCAGGTAATGGCGATACCACCGATAATCAAGATTACAACTTGAATGATATCGGTCAACGCAACTGCCTTCAAACCACCATATAAAGAATAGGCAGCAGCAAAAGCCCCCAGAGCAGTCATACAAATAATAACGGGCCATCCCATCAAGGAATTCATAGCGAGGCCACCCAGCCATAATACTGTTGTAAGATTCACCGCAGTATAAAGCACGATCCAGTATACGGACATTAATGATTTAACACCACCTCCAAAGCGCTGATCAAGAAATTGCGGCATAGTATAAATTTGACGCTTTAGAAAAATTGGCAGAAACCATTTTGCAACGACCAACAAAACGAGTGCTGCCTGCCACTCATAAGCTGCAATCGCAATACCAACGGCAAAGCCCTGACCGGATTGCCCGATAATTTGTTCTGCAGAAATATTTGATGCAATAAGAGAAGAGCCGATAGCCCACCAGGGCAACGCACGACCCGCGAGAAAATAATCTTCTGTATTTTTTGTAGTGTTATCTGGTTCACGCGAAACCCAGATCGCGACAAAGAATAATGACAGGGCATAAAGCCCAACCACAATGAGGTCGATCGGTTCAAGCGCCATGGCAATCTGCTCTTTTATTGGCCTTCAGATATCGGGTACTGCAAGCCGAACCCATAAGGAAATGCTGGATTATAATCTTTATCACCAACATTGATAGGGTGTTGCTCAGGTGACCCTGGCCAGGTGAAGGAAAGCTTTCCATTAAAATTATGCCTTATATTTCCTGTCTGATCACTGAGGAGGACATCGGCAATTCCGTTCCCTTCAGTACCTGGAAACCATGCAGCAACAAAAGCATCTGCAGCATTCATCTCTGGCTCAACCCATAAAGGCCTGCCAGAGAGAAAAACGGCGACCGTTGGAATACCGGCTTGCTTCATTGATGTCAAAATCGACAAAGCCTGCTTATCTTTATAATCGATACTCTGTTCCAGATCGCCCTCAAATTCTGCATACGGCTCTTCTCCAAAAACAACGATAGCAATATCGGGCTTATCTTCATATTTTCCATCCTGGCTTAAAGTCACCTTACCACCAGATTGCGAAGCATATTCGTTGATACCTGAAAAAATAGAGGTGGCACCGGGGAAATCACTATCTTTGTTTTCTCGTCCCTGCCATCGCACCGACCAACCACCGGCCTGCATAACAATATTATCTGCACCTTCTCCAGCAAGCAAAATATGCTGATTTGGTTTTATCGGCAGAACCCCATCATTTTTCAATAAAACAAGAGACTCCCGCACCGCCTGGCGTGCAATTGCACGGTGTTCTGCATGGCCGATCAAATCAAAGCGCCCTGCTAAAGGCTGTTTCGATGGTTGGCCTTTCTCAAAGAGCCCCGCGCGCAGTTTAACCCGTAATACGCGGCGCACAGCATCATTTAGGCGCTCTTCGCTGATGCGCCCTTTCCTGACATGACGCAGCGTTGAACTGTAAAAATCTTTCCAATTGTTCGGGACCATCACTAGGTCAACACCGGCATTTACGACTTGCGCACAATTACTAACGCTGCAACCGGGAATTTGCTCATGCCCGTTCCAGTCACCAACGACAAGACCGTCAAAGCCCATACGCTCTTTTAAAACATCGGTGAGCAGATATTTATTTCCATGCGTTTTAACACCGTTCCAACTGTTAAAAGTAGCCATAACTGTTTGCACACCAGCACCAAGCGCCATGATGTGGCCAGGCGCATGAATATCTTTCAAAATTTGCTCGGAAAGAACCGTATCTCCCTGATCATCACCTTTTTCGGTACCGCCATCTCCAATAAAATGTTTGGCGGTCGCAATAATTTTATCCACACGAAATGCATCCTCCAATGCCGGATGCCCTTGCAAGCCGATCACCATTTCACGGGCATAATCAGCCACCAGTTCAGGATTTTCAGAATAGCTTTCATAAGTTCGCCCCCACCGATCATCCCGGGCAACGGCAACTGTCGGTGCAAACGTCCATGGGATTCCGGTCGCCGCAACTTCTCGCGCAGTCACCGCACCAATATCGCGCATCAATTCAGGATTGTGCATCGCACCCAGACCAATATTATGTGGGAAGAGTGTTGCCCCAACAACGTTATTATGGCCATGTACAGCATCCGTTCCCCATAATATGGGAATACCTTGTTTTCCATCTGATGTATCCATAGACGCATCATAAAAAATATCTGCCATGGCTAACCAGCCAAGCTTGGGGCCATTGGCCTCACCAGTAGGCCAAGAACCACCGCCATTTAACACGGAGCCAATATGATACTTTTTGATGTCATTGGGAGAAATTGATTTAATTTCAGCCTGAATAATTTGTCCTACTTTCTCACGAACAGACATTTTACTGATAATTTTAGTGATTCGATTTTCAATCTCAGGGTCAAGGCCATAAGGGCTTTTGACTTTCGGCCAGATGGAAAGGTCAGTATCTGCTGGCCCAGCATCATCAGCATGACCGATAGCTGCCAATGTAAAAACAGCTAACACAATTAAACTAGTTATAAAGGTTTTTCCGAATCTATACATTTTCGTTATTCCGACACAAAACAATTCATATGACAACAAAACCGACACTCATTTTTAGGGTTATATAGTTGATTAACGAATACCAATTCATATGCACTAAGTTCCCAGAGAGAGAGAGAGAGAGAGAGAGAGAGAAACAATCTCAAACATATATACTCATAAACACAATGCAATAATTTGAGATCATCAACAGTTTTCATCTATTCCAATAATTGAATTATTTATCGAATTAGAATTTAGTGCGGACCCTCACACCATAAAGGCGTGGTGTATTGAAGAAGCGGGTATTATCAAACTGGGTGATAATAATCGCCTGAGACTCCTGCACATTCGTCAAATTACTGGCATATCCTTCAATCCGGTATTTGCCTTCCGAACCATAACTAAATCCTACCCCCACATCGATCGTGACAAAGCCACGAGTCACATCATCAAGTCGTTGATTGGGGTTATCGGGGCTTTCAAAATCAATCCCGTTGAAAAGGGTTTGATTGCTGGATGAGCGATAACCGATGGATACGATGCCGTCAAACTGGCCATAGCTGGTGGTAATGGCTTTTGAGATAGAGCTGTTTATCTGAATTTCCGGTGTACGGATTAACCGGTTCCCATTAATATCACGCAAGAATACTTCACCGCCGTTAACATCAGCTTGAAACCGCGAATCCGGGATTAACTCAGCATTCGTTACACGTGCTTCCGGCAACCATAGAACCGTCGCATCAACATTCAAATCGCCGGGAAGTCGCAGCCCACCTTCAAACTGTGCGCCATAAATCTCTGAGTCCGCCGCATTGAATGTAAAAGAAACAACCTGGCCACCAAGCCCAAGATCGGAGATTGTGTCTTCCGGAACTTCGATCCCAGTAAAATCAATGATTTGCGCAGTTGACGTCAGAGTTGTCAATTGCTGATCGCTATAATCATAATAGAATGCTGATGCATTCAGTTTGACGCCAATTTCACCAATATCAAATTCATTCTTTGTGCCGATTTCAAAAAGGGTCGCACGCTCAGGACCAAAAGTTGGCGCTGCGGTGTCTGTATCAAAAGCAGCGGGCGCACTGGCGACGGGACTGGCGAGGCCCAACCCTTCTGTACCCGCGACATTATCATTAAATCCACCAGATCTGTTGCCCGTCGAAACAAGGGCATAGACCAGATTATCTTCTGTTATATCGTATTCAAGACGAACCCGCCAATCGATAAAATCATTATCAAGGCGACCGTTTTGAAGTGCAATTGTGTTTCCACCCAGCACCGCAAAAGATATTAAGCCGTCAATTGAAGCGGGCTGGATTGGGGGTTCATCAAAGAATGGTGCCACACCATCAATCGGACACGGACCCGAGGTCGCAAAGTTGGCGCACACTGCGCGACCCTCTGGCGGAGCATCACCGGGGGTAATAGCCAGACTTCCGAAAATATCATCGAACCCGTCACGAGCACCAAATTGCGCAACGCCATCGAAGAAGAATTGCAGTACCTCTGAGTCTGACAGATCACCACTATTGTCAAAATCGGGATTGAATATAGTGCGATCAAGGCCAGCAAACTCAAATCCTTCTGTCCCTTGGCCGATTCCAATCGGCGCGAACGCCGCACCACCAGTAATAAACTGATAGCGCGCATTAACACCAAATCGTTCTTTAGTGTCATTGGTGTAACGAATACCACCGGTCAAGCGAAACTGATCCGTAAGTGAATAGGTTCCATCCGCATAGAAGGAAAAGCTGTCTGTATCAGTATCTTGATTAAATTCAACACCGCTGAAGAATGGGTTCCGATCTCCTGTCGTACCCAAAAATGAACGCTGTGCCTCACGGAAGTAAAATGCACCCACCGCCCACTGCAATCGTTCTTCATCTTCGGAGTAAATGCGCAATTCTTGCGTGATGGACTCAGAATCGGTGATGAAGCGAACTCGCGAGAAATTATCAATATCAAGAGGACCCAGCGTATCAAGCACACCTTCAAAAAATGGTGCGGCTGGCGTTACAAATTCATAGTCATAAACAAGATCGCGGTAAGACCCTATATACTCGACATTCCATCCGTCGCCATCATAATCCAATTGGCCTTTTATGCCGTAATGATCGGTATTTTCTTGTGGCGTAAACGCCCGTCCAATGACATCGCGTGGTCGTTCAATGCTATCAGGGTCAATACCGTTCGCAAGCGGATTGGCAAAATTTACACCCGTGAACCCGCTACCAGCTTGAGAGATATAATCACCGGTAAAAGTCAACTTCAGGCGCTCAGTCGGTTTAAACAGAATTGCACCACGCAAACCGATATCTTGCGCCGCTTCAGCAACGCCAACACCCTCAGCTTCACATGTTGGAACGCTTAAGCCCAACTCCGCACTACACGGGGTCACATTATTTAATCGGCTATCATGCTCGCGGATAAACCCTGCAGCCCTTATCGCAATATTGTCCCCAACCGGAACATTAACAACACCCTCCACAGTATATTCCCCGAAATTACCGTAAGAGGCTTCAAGGGATCCATTGAAAACCCCGAGCCCAGGCTGCCAGGGTATAATATTGACAGAGCCAGCGGTGGCATTACGACCGCGCAAGGTACCCTGCGGTCCAATATTAACTTCCACACGCTCAATATCAAAAAACGCTGCCCCGAAACCAGAAGGACGCGGCACATAAACACCATTCAAATGGGTAGCGGCGGCAGGATCGCCCAACTCGGTATTATTCGTTGATCCAACGCCACGAATAAAGATTTCGATATTACCTTGATTGTTCGCGATTTGTAGCCCCGGCACCCGACCATTCAAATCAGTTATATTTTGAAGACCTTGCGCTTTTAACTCCTCCCCCTGGAGTACAGCCGCTGTCCCCGCCAGATCCTGTAAGGACTGCGAACGACGTTCAACCGTCACGATAATTTCATCATCAGTTTGCGCTTCATTAGTGTCTTGCGCAGCCACACCTGGAGCATTAATCGCCGTCACGAGTGTTAATGTTGAAGCCGATCCAGTAAGGATCATACGGTAAAAATTGTTGAAACTAGTCATTGTTTAACCTCCCAGTGCTTTGCCCTAATACGCCCGCTATTTGCGGTTATTGTTTTTCTTATTCTTATTGAGACTCGGATGCCGACCAACCAGCAACAAAAATGCGATGAATGGGGATGTAACAGCGCTAGAATGGAAGCCAGGCGACAAACCGGGTTTGCTATTCATCGATAAACCTGAGATCAAAGCGCCAAGATCAGGCGAAATTTTCCCGTAACAAGTCACGATAATTCCGGCTGACTTTCAATAGTTTATCATTTGAAAGTCGAATGAAAGCTTCGCCTTTAGGCAAGGGGGTCAATTCACAAATGCGGCTTAAATTCACAATCGTTGAGCGATGAATTCTCTGAAATTGAGCAGCATTTAACTTACTTTCCACTTCTTTCATTGTACTGCGCATCGTATAAGTTGCATCGTCGGTATGAACGCAAATATAATCGCCTGCCGCTTCCACCCAGTTGATATCAGACTTTAAAACAAGCCTGATATTTCCACCCTGCTTGACGCTCAAACATAACGCTTTTTGTTCTGCCGAGATTTCATTTTTAGTTGGTTCCTCATCATTACCAAGCCCCTCGCTGACTTTACCAGATAGGGCTTCAAGAACATGAATGAGATCCAGTTTGCGATTCTGGTTTTCATCGTAGAACGGTCTTTGCTGGATTGCTTTCCTTACGGCAAGGTCAACACGATCTTCATCAAGAGGTTTCAAAATATAATCAACCGCATTCAATTCGAATGCACTCGCTGCATATTCTGAATAGGCCGTTGTAAAAATAATCATTGGGAAGCAGTCACTTTGCAAATTCCTAATCACATCAAACCCATTGAGTTCTGGCATATGAATATCAAGAAAGAGCAAATCCGCATCATGTGCCAATACCGCCTCTAATGCGCCATTGCCGGTATTGCATTGCGCTACGATCGTTATGCCGGAAATGTCCCGCAAAATTGACGATAATAGCTGAATTGCAAGTGGTTCATCATCAACAATAACCGTTTTGAGAGTCACTGGATTTGTTCCTTCAGCAGAGGACGATTGATTATTTCTTCAGTCCATTTTTGTTGTTCTTCCTCAAATGGTATTTCAATAATAATCTTCAGTCCAGAAGGCTCTACAGATAACAAATCAAATGTATAATCTGCACCATATTGTGACCTTAAACGGTCCCTGATATTTTTTAAGCCAACGCCACGTCTGGTTTCTATAAACTGATCAAGGGGGCCTGAGTCAGATTTCAACCCGGGACCATCATCAGTCACCACAAGTCGAAGTCTTTGATCTTTTACGTCGGCAGTCAGGGAAATTTTTCCTTGCGAAGACCTGGAAGCAATTGCGTGCTTCAAGGCATTTTCATAGAGAGGTTGCAATAGCAAACTTGGCAACAGTCCTATTCGGGCTTCCTCTGAAACATTAAATTCGAGCAGTAACCGATCTCCATATCGCTCTTTTTCAACATTCAAATATTGCGCCAGAGCCTCCAACTCGATAGCCAAGCTTACTTTTAAAGCCGGGTCAGTCTCAAGAGAAAACCGCAAAAAAGAACTCAATTCCGAAATCATCTTTCGGGCATTGT
>CALLPQ010000160.1 GCA_938015425.1 uncultured Parvularculaceae bacterium
TAAAGTCTTTTCCCGATAATCCCATTG
The DNA here is from genome assembly GCA_938015425.1 of uncultured Parvularculaceae bacterium. Lineage (GTDB taxonomy): Bacteria > Pseudomonadota > Alphaproteobacteria > Caulobacterales > Parvularculaceae > CALLPQ01. The sequence goes on from CALLPQ010000160.1 coordinate 28, forward strand.
TTTGAGATTGCAGCTGCCCGCGAATAATCGGGTCAATAATTTTATCAAGATCACTTGACTTAGTGAGTGCATCCAACGACTTTCGGGTAACCAATATCATATTTTTCTTGTCGTCTTTTGTGCCAGTTATACCGTATGCGGTATCATTATGCATTGCATCTTGATATCCATGATCTGGTTTATGGGAGACAATCAATTTTTTTAGTCGATCCTCCGCAGAATTGCGATAGCGTTTTAAAGGCTCCGCCATCGCATGCATAATCTCATATTGTGCAACTTTGTTATCGCTTTTTTCTAAATCGGCAGCGCGTTTAACCATAGCCTGATCGGTTAAGGCGATCACCAATGCATCCACAGCGTGATGGCGATGGTCGGTTCGGTCTTTTCGATTACCGCCCGTTAATCCGGTTAAGGTATTAAATCCTGCATGGTAACGCAAATCGGCGGTTAATTGTCCGGTTACAACCCATACATTTTGCTTTTGTCCCGTGGCGCCCTGTCCCCCAAACAAAGCTTCGCTAAATTTTTTACCAAGGCTTGCAATATAGCGAGTATCATTGAGTTGACGCGCAAGGAAATCACCGCCGCGTTCTTCCCAACGCTCCATCGCATCCGGCGCAAAACGCCACTCTTTGGAAGACGGCAGGCTTCGTGCCCTTTGGCTTATATCTTCCCAATCATAGCCAGTCGGATTATGGCCAAAGGCTTCGTAAGGCGTTTTGTTTTTCTTCTCGCGGTTAGCCTGCCTAGTTGCGAGCACCTTGTTGGCAAAACTATCATCAAGTGATCGGGACAAAGGAAGTATATGTTCTATTTCAATCTCTGTTGTAAAAAGATCAGACTTATTGATGGTCTTCCCAGAGAAAACACATTGCGCCGTTCCTCCAAACGCTTCCAGCGCTTCTCCAAACAAGCGTAATTTTAAACGATTTCCATGATTATCCGCCTGCTTTAATTTATCTAACTCTTCGCGTAAAGCATCGTTCTTTTTTTGGTTATCGGTTTGACGTTTTTCTAAGTCCTTCAATCCCCGATCGGATAATGGTAAATCACGGGCAAGCTCCAAAACCACCTGTTCCGGCGGTCCCCATCGTTTGATAAGATCATTAATGACTTTTTGTATCTGGTTGAGTGCAACATGCACTGTCGGGTTGGCTACGCGCCCATAACGTTCTTCATCATTCTTTGGATTTTCACGCTCAAATGCGGTATGCCGTGATAAAACCTCACCATAGTAGGGCAAACCGTCTTCATGAACCACGCCATCCCCCAGACCGCGGTGATCTTTAAATTCTTGACGGGCTGCTTCGTCATATTGGAGACCTCTTTCCATTAAAGGAATAATCCGGTCCAAAGCTTTTTTTGATAATTTTCCGTGTGCGTCTGGCAGATTTGCATGAAAAATCTTTTTTGCAAACTCTTGTGCCACCTTAAAATTATCACAGAGCCAAGGAATAAAATCCTCTTCTTGTTCTGCATTCATCAGTTTAATGACGATATCATCTTGTTCTTTAAGGGAGAAGTTAACCCAATCTTTCCCCCAAACATCCTCTTGCATCATAATTGCGGCGGTTAAATCACCCACCAAATGGTCGCGCTTTCGCGTTTCAAGGTTAAACCGCACAGAGTCTGGAAGGTTAATTTTTTTGCGGATCGATTTAAAAGTTCGGCGAGCCGTTTTATTGCTTGGCTTGGATAAAAACTCTATCAAGCTATTGCGTTCATCATCCGTTAGGCCCCGTGCTTGCGTCCCCGTTGCCCCCACACGTAAATTATTGACTTCCTGTAAAATCCTTGAATATTGTGACGACGGTAAAGCTTTGGCGGCCCGTTCTTCACCTTCCAAAAAAGTACATTTTCCAACGCTTTGTTGTTTTAATTTACGCTGATATTCAACATTATAAAGAATTTTTTCTTTTACGGCGTTACCCATAAGGGTTGGATGATGTTTCGCCTGCGCTTCCCAGATCTGTTCAAACTCATCCAAAATCATGGCACGATCAGGATAATAATCATATGCCATTTTACTGCCATCCATCGTCGCACGAACTCGCGCTCGCGGCATGGGTTTTCGTTTTCCATATTCCAATTTTTCATTTTCTTGTAACTGGTCCAAACGCCTTTGCCCAAACAATTCACCAAGTGTGCGTTTGCCGGAGGATTTCATTTTTTCGCGAGCGTTAGAAATAGCCGCAAACATTGCTCCATCTTCTTTGCCATCCGTTTTACGGTTTGATTTAAAGCCACGGCGTTGCTGAAGATGAAACAACGCCCTGCCTATCTCATATGGCTCCAGTTTTTCATTTAACGCGCGAGCACGCAAAATCCATGGATCCAAGCTTTCTAACTTCTGACGTTCATTGTTCTCATTTGGCATAAGCCCCGCGGAAACAAGAGCGCGCATCATATGGCGGCGGCGGCCCAACATCCGGTCCCGATTGCGCCTAGAAGATCGCGGCTCACGGCGCTGGGCCGCATTTGAGGATTTATCTTTCGGGTTCCGCGCATCAGAAAATATCCGCGACCCCATATCCATCATCGGGCCCGTTTGCAAGGAGCCGTCGGGGGTTTCTATAAGCTGGATAGCTGCCCACCCGAGAGAGTTGGTGCCTAAGTCTATCCCGATACGATATTTCATATTTTGACACCCTAATTAAAATATAGTAAAAGATCATATCTCATAACAAAGGCTATGTCAATATTTAAAGGAAAGGATAGAAATATGCCTATAATAGTATAGCGCCTGTATTAACTATAACAGCATTTATGCAGGCGCTTTAAAAATTACTTAAGACACAATCAATTTCGATTCTGTCATTTTAATTAGTTGCGATTGGTTCTACTTTTCCAGAGTGCTAGACAAATCGCAATTTTAGTTATACAAAGTGCTAGCATTTCTAGCACTCTGGAAAAGTCGGACTTTCCGTTAACAAGGATCACTCCTTAGGAAATCCACGAAATGCGAGGGCGAGCCACGGCTCGCCTTCTTTCGTTTCGGGCTTTTAATTTTTTAAAACCGGGAGATTTAAAAATGCCAACAAAATTCACAGCAGAAATAAAAAAACAACTTGGGTATTATGTTTACAGACTAATCGACCCTAGAAATGGTGAAACCTTTTACATCGGAAAAGGCAAGGATAATCGTGTTTTTGATCACGCATCCGGAAATATAAGGGAAGAAGAAGAGGGACAAGATTCGGAAAAATTGAAACGGATTAGAGAAATCAAATTATCAAACTTCGAGGTTGGGCACGTTATACATAGGCATGGCTTAAGTAATTCAACCGCTTTAGAAGTAGAAGCAGCATTATTGGACGCATACCCCTCTACCACCAATATTGCTGGCGGGCATGACTCTGGTGAGCGAGGGGCAAGACATGCACAAGAAATTATCCAAGAATTTTCGGCCAAGGAAGCCGTATTTCGACATAATGTAATCGCAATCAAGATAAATAGATCAGCAACAGAAAAGTCGGTATATAATGCAGTACGCTATGCATGGAAGTTAGACAAAAACCGCGCCGAGAAAAGTAGTTATGTCCTTGCTGTTATTAACGGACTTATAGTAGGTGTCTTCGAACCAGAAGCATGGTTTCCCGCAACTCCCGAATTTTTTCCTGCATACGAACAAACTAGGCATGGGCGTATTGGGTTTGTAGGAAAAGAGGCTCCAAATAATATTGCAAATTTATATTTAGGAAAACGATTGCCAGCAAAATACCGAAAAAGAGGTGCAGCCGCTCCCGCTCGCTACATCACAAGCAGTAAATAAACCAAAGTTCTAAGAGCCTAAACAGAAAAGCATGAAGCCCGGTCAATAGCGAGATAAATCGTTACACGATAAGTTTGGTAGAACAAAAATGGTGGAGCTAAGCGGGATCGAACCGCTGACCTCTTCGCTGCCAGCGAAGCGCTCTCCCAGCTGAGCTATAGCCCCTTGATCAAAGATCAGGTCTGGTAATGGAGCGGACAATATCGACTGCGCTTAAACCCCGCAAGGGAAAAAATGCTGTATGTCTCTAAAATTACCGCTTCCAGGATATCTATATTTTAATATTTCAGCGAGATTACCTGCAGTCCGTTAAAACTATTAATCGTCATCGCCGGTTGGTTTGATAACGATACCCACATCATCGTCATCGTCATCGACTAACAAGGATACGTCCGAGTCAGAATCTTCTTCATTATCATCTAACTCAACCCCGATAGCAGCAAGCTCGGGGATGTTTTCGTCATCGGCGACGGGGGCTGCGTCATCATCCTCATCGTCAATTTCTTCGTCTAAAGCCCCTTTACGGTTTCCTGTGGGGGCTTTATTTTCTTCTTCTGCATCTTCCAAAGAGGTTTCAGCATCTTTTGCTTCTATCTCGCCTTCATTTTCTTCAGCTTCAGGTTTTTGCTCTTCTTCAGCCCGTGTTTTGCGGGGCTTTAACAAAGCTTCAGGAACAAAGTCATGATGACATTTTGGGCAATGGGCGGGGTCTTTATGCAAATCATAAAAGCGTGCGCCACATTCAGGGCAGTCTTGTTTTGTGCCTAATTCCGGTTTTGTCACGGCAAAATGCCTTTCATTGAAAATAGAAAATTGTAGTGAAATTTGAAAGCCCTGTTGCCATGAGAACGCGTTCCTGTCAATTGAATGGTGTGATTTTTATCAAAGCCCCGATCGCTGGATTAGATAGATAAAAAGGAATAATGCTTCATGGCCGAAGTTACGACATCCCGCTCTTTTGTTGCAAAATCGCCCCAAAAAGCACTTTATCGTGCTGCCATGGGCGGGAACGCCTTAAAGGGGGAAGCGATTGTGCCGGGTGATAAATCTATCTCCCATCGGGCCATTATGTTCGGCGCCCTCGCGGAGGGGGAGACCACGGTTGAAGGCTTGCTTGAGGGCGAGGATGTTTTACGCAACGCTGCGGCCATGCGGGCATTGGGCGCTGATATAGAATGCGACTATACTAAAAGTAATGAGAAGAACGGCAAGCCGGAAAATACGAAACCCGTCTGGAAAATCAAAGGCCCTATTTTCGGGGATCAAATCGATGCTTCAGCGCTATTGGGTCAAACCCTCTATTATGGGAATGGTGGCACCGGCGCGCGCATCGGTTTGGGTCTTGTTGCGGGTTTAATATCGACCATTGATGCGCATCAGCGAAAGCCCCGTAAACCCACCGGAAACGCATCTGCCTCTGCCGAAATTACGCTGCCCGCAATCGGTTTTAATATCGGTTTTGATGGTGATCAAAGTTTACGCTCACGTCCTATGGGGCGTATTCTAGAACCGTTACGCCAAATGGGGGCGGTTGCCAGTAGTGAAGATAATAAATTACCCATCAGCCTAGTACCCTCGGCCCCGTTACAAGCCATAGAATATCAATTGCCGGTTCCCTCAGCGCAAATCAAGTCGGCAGTCCTATTGGCGGCATTAAATGCCAAAGGCACCACCGTGATTGATGAGCCCATTCCCTCGCGTGATCATACAGAAAATATGTTATCCGCATTCGGTGTTACGATAGAAATCGCAGAAAAAGAAACAGGCCGACACATATCCCTGAAGGGAGGGCAAAAATTAACTGCCACCCACATTATAGTCCCCGCCGACCCGTCTTCGGCGGCGTTTATCATAGCTGCGGCTCTAATTATTCCCGATAGCGACATCACCTTACCCGCCCTTTTAATGAACCCTATGCGGACTGGTTTTATCACCACAATGCGCGAAATGGGGGCAGACATCATTATCTCTAATGAACGCCGCATAGGAGGAGAAGCCATTGCCGATATACGCGTGCGCAACAGTCAATTGCGGGGCATCGATGTACCGCCAGAGCGCGCGCCGTCAATGATTGATGAATATCCGGTTTTGGCCATTGTCGCTGCCTTTGCAAAAGGGGATACATTGATGCCGGGCATTGGCGAGCTACGCGTGAAAGAAAGCGACCGCATTGACGCCATGGAAAAAGGTTTAACGGCGTGCGGTGTAGAGGTTGAAAGTGGTAAAGACTGGTTATTGGTAAAAGGCGGTCACGTCAGAGAAAAGACGCATAAAGACAAAATTGCCATCAAAACTTATCACGACCACCGCATTGCCATGAGTTTTTTGGTATTCTCAATGGCCACCCGACAAAATATTATCATTGATGATGCCCAAATGATCGCAACAAGTTTTCCAAACTTTTTTGATATTTTCGAAGACCTTGGCGCCCGTTTCCTCAGAGCCTGAATCAAAAATGGTTAAACACCTTCAGCAGATTGTAAATCAGACATTCATTTCAGCAATTTCACACGACTTCGGCTCTGATTCTTTAAAGTGAGAGCCTGAGGTGTAACGCGTCGGGGCAAACTAACGTCTGATCCACTGCTCCTTACTTCTTATCCCGCTTTTCCGTTTAGGCTCTAATTCTGTAAGGTGAGAGCCTGAGGTGTAACGCGTTGGGGCAAACTGACGTCTGATCCACTGCTTCTTATTTCTTATCCTGCTTTTCCGTTCAGGCTCTCAAGGAAACGGTTTAACCACAAACGATAGATTGTACTTTATACGTTATATTTTATAAATCGTACTTTATAAGTACACACCATAAATAAATGGGTGTTCACCGACCGGAACAATGCTATCCCATGGAGGCGATAAAGGAATCGGCTTGTTCGATGGCTGTATTCATTTCTTCGATTAAAGCGCTGACGCGTTCTTCAATTTTAATCCGCTCTGTTTCCAGTGATGAAATAGCCCGCGCGTTTAGATTATGTTTCAAAAACAAAACCTGATCTTCATATAATTCCAAAACCGGCACCATCCGGTCCGCCGCTTTATTCATCGCCCCTAAGAGTTGGGTGTAATTATCGCGCGTCGCATTTAGCTGTTCTTCGCTTCGACGGCGTAAATCCACGCTATCATAGAGTTTTAATTCAGATTCCCATTCTTTAAACAATTTATTGCCAACTGTTTCAACAGAAGTAATCCGCTCACGCACTTGTATCGCTTGAGCTTTAGAGCGGTTATAGGAAGTGTTTAACCTATCATACTTCTTTTCAAGTTCCCCCCCGTCAACTTCAACCAGAGAACGGAATTCTTCTAGTGCCGAGGTAAAAGTAACTTGGGCATCGGCTTGTTCCTTGCGCGCATCTTTTACGCGGTCGACTAAGACATCGCGTTTTTCAACACCGAATTTTTCTAATGTATTATAATAAACAGTGGAGCAACCGGTTAAGGTCATAGCCATGACAAAAATACCGATAAATGATAACCGCATTGTTTTTAACATTTGAACTCTCACCTTTGATTTATTTTAATCGACAATCTTAATTATAGACCAACTAAAAAAGCCAGTCCATCCCATCAACCCATGCACCGGAGATTATAACGATGATAAAGATCAATAATATCCCTCCTAACGCGATTTTCCCAAAAGGCAAATTTGGGGCTGGGTTATTCTCTTGATCTGTATCTTGAACATCATTGTATTGGGCAAATTCATCCCCAAAATATTGTCGGGTTTCGGGGCTATCATCGCCTTGCGGGGGGCTGGTCAACAATTCCATCGCCTCATTGACTTGATGTTCAGGCACCGCCAAACGATATCCGCCAAGGGCAACACTATCCAGTGGCAGAACAGACAAGGTTGCACTATCAAGAATTTTTGCGTCTTTGCCATAGGCTTGCAGCAAGGAAAGCGCCGTATAAGCCTCTTCAGGGCTATGATAGATACGAATTACATGCATTCTGGAAACCCTATGCTGTGCAAACCTTCGTAAGCTGCGTTTAAAGCACCGCTTACAAATTACTGGCTTGTTGTATTGCGAATAATGTAATGGCGGCGGCGGCTGAAACGTTCAAGCTCTCTACCGCTTCACTCATCGGTATGTGCACCAACATATCACAAGTTTTAGCCACCAAAGGGCGTAATCCCGCTCCCTCGGCCCCCATCACTAAAGCTACATTGCCATTCAGGGGGGCTTTTGCAAGAGGCTCGCTCCCACGACCATCAAGGCCATAACAAAAAAAGCCGTTTTTTTGCAAGAATGTAAGAGTGCGGGCGATATTAACTTCACGAATACAAGGAACAATCTCCACTGTTCCCGCCGCCGCCTTCGCCAAGGCACCCGTTAAAGCCGGCGTATGACGCTCCTGCATCACAATGGCTCGAACCCCGAACGCCGCAGCCGAGCGGAAGATTGCGCCTATATTTTGTGGATCTGTCAATTGGTCTAAAACTACGATTGGCCCTTTATACTGCCCTTCGTCGACAATATCCTCGAGGCTTAGACTGGGTAATAATTCCACTTGGGCGGCCACCCCTTGGTGGATGACCCCTTGATTAGAACCCCCATGATGGGAGTTGAATGATAACATGGCGTCCAGTTCTTCGTTTTGATACTCTTCCGCCTGAAACTGCACAAGGCTATCGCGATATCCCTGCTTCAACAACCATTGCGCCCCCTGCTTGGTAGCACATAATTTCAAGACAACCCGATCAGGATTATCAAGAGCCGCCGCCACGCAATGGCGTCCATATAACCAATGGCCAAAGGCCTTATAAGGCGCCTTGTTTGGCAGTGCGCCAGTCTTTGAACCATCCATACCAGTCTTTGAAACCTCACGACCAGTCTTTGAAACGCCGATATCCTCTCCTACTCTCCCCGGCCGCTTACTCGATTTTTGGGGAGAGGATTGACGCGGTGAGGCCGGTGATTTCTTCTTGTTTTTAGGACGGCCTTTTAAACTGGATTTAGGAGTCTTGGTCTTACCCTTAAACTTATTATTAGGTTTTGTATCAGATCTTGCAGCCGTTTTCTTCTTGATTGTCTTACTCATTTTATCACTCGGCTTTCTAAAGGGCTGTATTAAGCAGGATTACTGTGTTAAAGGCTTTTAGGGCCTGAAGCAAAACGGTCATACATCTTGCGCAAACGTCTTGCCAAAACATCTTCTCCATACATCTTCCATATGGATCAGGCTCTTACATGATCCTATAGCCAAAAACCACTGGTTTCCTATCAACACCATAGCATTCCCGATTTTAAAGAGATTGAGGGGGATATAAAAGCTGTGATCGGCAAAACCTTGGGGCTCTATAAAAAAAACATCATCAACACCATAAAGACGGTTGCAAGGCACGCCCCGCGCCGCTATAGACCTGTTCCAGCAGATATCCGTAAATATCTGTCTGCCCGATATAATTGTGGCTATCATTTTTAATAGCTGACAATGCCCAAAAGGTCCGGAGGGGTGGGTGAGTGGTTAAAACCGTCAGACTGTAAATCTGATCGCTTAGCGTACGTTGGTTCGAATCCAACCCCCTCCACCATTTTTGTTCTACCAAACTTATCGTGTAACGATTTATCTCGCTATTGACCGGGCTTCATGCTTTTCTGTTTAGGCTCTTAGAACTTTGGTTTATATACTGCTTGTGATGTAGCGAGCGGGAGC
>CALLPQ010000161.1 GCA_938015425.1 uncultured Parvularculaceae bacterium
GTTCATTTCAATGACATTCCAGGTTTTGCGGGATTCACGCTGATAGGTTTCAAAGGGGTTTGAATCTGCTGACATGGGCTCGAGTTTAACATTGCTGATTGAGTGTTTTTGGCGCTTTATATCTTTGTGCTCGAGCGGAATGAGGTGTATAGCTTGGTCGCGTGAGGGTTTGTAAACTGTTAGATTGGGTTTGGGTTTGGGGTTCAGGGCTAAATATAGTACTTGTTCAGGCTTGCCTGAGCTTCTTATGATGGCACAATCGCCTGAATTGTGAGACTCATGAGAAGATTGGGGTTGAAATCCCATTTCACAATGAAGTTTTTCACATAAATAAAGGGAGCTTCATAGATATCATCACCTAATTAACTTACCATGGGCTCGAATTTCGGCAAAATTTCCGCATGGACATCATATTCCAGATCGGCCTTACCCGCGACAACCTCGTCCATATCACAATGGAAGTGGGGGTGGGGTTGGGTTGCTGGCTGCATGTCGCGCTCAACAAATGCTTTTTCAGATGTCTCATTGACAAGCTCTTGAACGATTTCGCCCATGACGCCTTTGCCATACATCTTTTTCAAGAAAGAAACCGGGGCCTTACCTTTACGGAAACCTTTTAAATGAACCTGATCTTTCATGCCTTCAAGCTTTGAGATCAATTTTTCATCAAGCTCAGACGCGGAAATCGTAACTTTAAATTTCCGGTTGAGGCCTTCTGCAGAAACTTCTTGAACGTCCATGTTCTTTAAACTCTCTTTAAATCGTCATATATCTGTTTAAACATGCTCTATCGAAAATAACCGGAAACAATCCGGACCTATCAACGTCGCGAGCGCAATCATAATATAAGCAGATAAAGTAAGCGCGTGTCTCGCTGATGTGTTTAACGGACCACAATAAAGGTCTGTCAAACGGATCAGACATACCAAGTCATGAAGTTTCAGGTGGTGCGGATGAGAGGAATCGAACCTCCACGGATTGCTCCACTGGAACCTAAATCCAGCGCGTCTACCAGTTCCGCCACATCCGCATACCTGAAAAGATAACCCTTATAAATAGGTCACCCTCAACTTAGTATCAGCATCAAACAATATCAGCCTATCAAGAAAACCCTTTTTACAAAGTGATCTTCTAGAGCGAGTTTCTATAGCAGAGAATCAAGCTTTGTCGAGCGCCTAAACTCATTTTCCAGTCATAAAACAGCTTTTTATGACGATTTTGCCATCCATGGCATTTTCACGCTTTTCTTATGGTTTTTCCCGCGTGGCTAGTTTGAGAATTCCTTTAATATTTGGCGGGGAATCATTGAGTAAACCCCTGCGAAAAATACGCCCCATAAACATCACGAAAAACCCGCCAAAAACCAGCATAAACACCGTTGCGCCTATAATCTCCCATAATGGCGGGTCTGAGGCCGCTCTTAACATAACCGCATAGGGTGTATAAATCGGTATCCACGTCAAAATGCTCGCCGCCAATCCATTCGGGTCTTGAAACACCAAAAACATCAATGGCAAAGGCGCCATCACCACCAAGGTGACAGGGCCAAGAAATGTTTGCGCATCTTGAATAGAGTTTGAAATAGCCCCGATGGCTAGATAGATCATCGCGAAAATCACATATCCGCATAGGAAATAAAATAAATAGACCCACACCAAGGGAGAATATAAAACAGACTGCACCACTTGTTGCACAATCTCATTACCCGAGAACACAGTTAAGGAGGCCGCCACGCCAATGGTTAGCCCCACCACAGGTATGGTCAACCCCACTGCGCCAATGCCAATCAGTTTACCCAACATCAATTGGTTTGCGGTCACCGATGATAACAACATTTCAACAATTTTGTTCGACCGTTCTTCAATTGTATTGGTCAGCAGTAAACTACCAATGGAAAAAATAAGGACGAATAGAAAATACGTCATCGCCGCCGGCAAAGCGGTTTCAATCCTGTCTTGAATATTCAAAGCCGCATCTTCGGTGGCACGGTCCGGGCGGAAAACTTCAATACTGGCGATAGACGACAAAATAGATTGATAGGCCCCTTCATCAAGACCAAAGGCTGCCGCTTTGTTTTGCTGCAATGCCCGATCCAGCGCCCGTTCGAAATGATCCTGAAGCTCCGTATCCAGCAGATTGCGGCTCCAATATTGCGCATTTTCCCCGCCAGCAATTACACTATCAAAATCAGCGGGAATGAATAAAGCGGCAAACAGAGGCGCCGTATCCTTACGGGCATTTTTATCCCCTTCCAGCAAATAGGGCCGCAATAAATCAATAGCTTCATCAATAGTCCCTGTAGGGGCAATCCCGATCGGTGAGGCTTCCATGATATAGCGCCGCGCTGGCACTTCAAAATCTGGAATATTCGCGCGCAAATAAGAAGACAGGCTGTTTTGCGCCCCTCGAATACCGCCCGCCTTTTTAAAATCGATTATTCTTTGTGTCGTCACCGTAGCAGGCAAAAATGCCTTATCCACCGATGCTTGTTGCAAGGTAGACGGATTACTATAAATGGTGAGATATTGATCCCACGCGCTGATCACTTGGCGATCATACAAATCATCAAAATAATCTTTAATTGTTTCGCTGTAGGTATTGGTTTTATCAACAACGACAAAATGCTTCACAGGGATAGACTTTTGAATAACGTTTAACATAAACGCCATGCTCATCAATCCAATCGGGGCAATGAAAAGCAATAACAAAAACCCGCGAGAAAAAACATATTGTTTATATTCACGCCACGCGATCAATAAGGCTCCTCTCATGATGACACCTCATTATTTACATGCACTGGATTTTCAGGCGCTGTGTCTTCGGGCCCGCTTTCATGATAGGTCATTTGTTGCCGCGTCGCATCAAAACTATAGCGGCTTCCAGATAATAAAGCATTGCCATCTTCTTGTATCGTCCGGGTCTCCTCTCCTGCAATGGCCATAAAAATATCATGCAATGAGGTGCTGGCATGTTCAAACCGGGTTAAGCGAATACCCGCTTCAAAAGCGGCTTTCAAAATCAATTGAATGTCAAAATCTTTTTGGAACTCCAATTCATAATCATGTTCGATTTGCTCGCCAGTAGGATGAGTGCCAGCAATCACTGCTCCCATTATATCGTTGTCACCCGCCATTTTTGTCACTCTTATAACACCCGATATGGTTCTCAATATATCGATATTATCTGCAGTCCGAATGAACAATCTCGGCGGGAACAAGTCTCTAGCCTCTTGCAAGGTTCCTTCAAACCTTTTTTGACCTTTGGCCAAAATTAAAAACCGGTCGCATAATCGTTCTGCATGGGACATAACATGGGTTGAAAAAATAATTGTGCGCCCTTGGTCCCGCAATCTCTTGATCAATATTTCCAATGTATGCTGATTAATTGGATCAAGTCCGGAAAACGGTTCATCAAGAATTAGCAATTCAGGCTCATGGGCAAGAGTTGCCAAAAGTTGCACTTTTTGCGCCATGCCTTTGGACAAGGCTTCATTTTTAGATTTGGCAAACGCCTCTAATCCAAACTCTTTTAAAAGCTCTTTTGCGCGCTTACGGGCAAGCCTTGGTTTCACCCCGCGCAATCTGGCAAAATACGCGATCGTATCCACCGCTTTCATTTTCCGATAAAGACCGCGTTCTTCAGGTAAATAACCGATTTTATGGCGCACAGTAATGGCGCTATCAGAGCCTAAAATCATAATCCGGCCCGATGTGGGCTGAATAATATCGAGCAACATGCGCAAGGTGGAGGTTTTCCCCGCCCCGTTAGGACCTAAAAATCCGAATATTTCACTGGAATTCACTGAAAAGCTAAGATTATTCACCGCGTGAAAAGCCCCGTAACGCTTGTTCACCCCTTCCAAGGATAAAATAACCTCACTCATCGCCGCCGCCTCTCTCCTCCGGAAAATTCATTAATGGATTATTTATAGCCTAATCACCTTACCAGCATCTTACCAACTTCCACTGTTATCCATGCTCGCCCACGGCTCTTGGCTTGGTAGGGCATCACCTTTTTGTAAAAGCTCTATTGAAATGCCATCAGGGGATTTAATAAAAGCCATACGTCCATCACGGGGAGGCCGATTAATCGTTACACCGCTCGCCATAAGTTTTTCGCAAATCTCATAAATATCATCGACCCGATAGGCCAGATGCCCGAAATTGCGGCCAGACTGGTAATCTTCAGCATCCCAATTATAGGTGAGTTCCACCATGGGGGCTTTCGCCTCAAGGGCGCGTTTTCGATCACCGGGGGCAGCCAGAAAAACTAGCGTAAAACGGCCTTTTTCATGTTCGGATCTGGAGATTTCCTCAAGACCTAGATGGCGGCAATAAAAATCAAGAGAGTGTTCAAGATTTCGAACACGAACCATTGTATGCAGATATTCCATATCTATCCTTTTAAAGTGGAATTATTTTAAGTTTTTAGTCAATTAACATTCTACCTATTGGTCGCCTATTGATTTACGAACAACAGCCTTCAGAAAAACTATTTTGCGCGGATAATCTCATCGCGCAAATAGCCGGGTCGGTTTTTATGATAGTGATGGGTAAAAACCCCAACCACCAATAACCACGCGACTAATATCCCGAAGAAATAATAAAACCCGCTAACATCTTGAACAAAATATAATGCGGCTTCTTTTGGGGCCAATGTGAAAATCCGCATCGTTTCCCCTTGAACAAAATACTGGTTAGCAAAATCTACCGGCTCGGGTATGAAACCCAGTTTCCGCATCCCTAAAATACCTGCTAGCAATAAAGCGAATGTCACCGGAAGCGAGATGAGAAAACTGGCAAAAGCCCCTAAAGCATAAACGGGAAATCGCGGGAAATGCGTATGCCGGAAAACTGCAAAAAATTGCTCTTGATCAAGATGAGCAATAAAATCGGGTTCGTTTTTTTGAAAAAAATCCCATTCATATTCACTGGCCTCGCGCAATTGCGTTAAGGTGCGGCGACGCCAAAAATAATAGATGGCAGACAACGCAAACAATAACACGAAGACGATAATAAAAAACTGGCCCATTATTTTATCATAGGGGTTTTTTCAAAATGATCAAAAACTTAAATCAATAGACCCGTTTTTTAGGCTCCACATAGTCCATTTCATCGGTCAATGTATAATCATGCACAGGTCGATAATCGATTGTCACTTTGCCGTTGGAAAACCACGAGGCCGTGTGTTTCATCCAGTTATCATCATCACGGTCGGGGAAATCCTCACGGGCGTGGGCACCCCTGCTTTCGGTGCGGTTCGCGGCTGAATCCATTGTCACCAATGATTGGGCAATCAAATTATCAAATTCCAATGTTTCCACCAGATCGGTGTTCCACACCATCGAACGGTCGCTCACCCCGATATCGGGTAGGCCATCATAAACCTGTTTAATTCGGGTTTGCCCTTCGCTAAGGCTTTCGCCCGTTCTAAAGACGGCGCAATTTTCTTGCATCACCCGCTGCATTTGGCCCCGCAATTGCGCTGTGGGGGTTCCCCCTTTGGCATAGCGGAAACGGTCTAAGCGGGCGAGCGCTTCTTGCCCCGCATTGGCAGGCAATGGCGGGTTAGGCGCTTTTGCATCAAGAATTTCGCCACATCGAAGCCCCGCAGCGCGGCCAAACACAACCAAATCAATCAGCGAGTTAGAGCCAAGACGGTTCGCCCCATGCACCGAGACACAGCCCGCTTCACCAATAGCCATCAATCCCGGGACGACCACATCAGTATCATCACCAGTTTTCGTAATCATTTCGCCATGATAATTTGTCGGTATACCGCCCATATTATAATGCACTGTAGGTATAACCGGAATTGGCGCCTTGGTCACATCAACACCCGAAAATACTTTCGCTGATTCAGAAATGCCGGGTAAACGCTCAGCCAAAATGGCGGGATCAAGATGGTTCAGGTTCAAATGAATATGATCTTTATTCGGACCAACTCCGCGACCTTCCCTGATTTCAATAGTCATGGAGCGAGAGACAACATCACGCGAGGCCAAATCCTTAGCCGACGGGGCATAGCGCTCCATAAAGCGCTCCCCTTCAGAATTGGTGAGATACCCCCCCTCACCGCGCGCACCTTCGGTGATTAATACGCCCGCACCATAAATACCAGTTGGATGAAACTGGATAAACTCCATATCCTGCAACGGCAATCCGGCGCGCAGCACCATCGCGTTTCCATCTCCTGTGCAGGTATGGGCCGATGTACAAGAAAAGAATGCGCGGCCATAGCCCCCCGTTGCCAACACAACCATTTTAGCAGAGAAACGATGGATCGTACCGTCATCCAATTTCCACGCCATTAAGCCAACGCACTCGCCAGCGTCATTCATGATTAAATCAAGAGCAAAATATTCAATAAAGAATTCAGCCTTTTGCTTGACCGACTGGCCATATAATGTGTGCAAAATCGCATGGCCCGTCCGGTCTGCAGCGGCGCAAGTGCGTTGCACTTGCCCTTCACCAAAATTGCGTGTCATCCCGCCAAAAGCGCGTTGATAAATTTTCCCCTCTTCTGTTCTCGAGAACGGAACCCCCCAATGCTCCAATTCATAAACCGCTTTGGGGGCATTTTTACATAAATATTCAATCGCGTCTTGGTCCCCTAGCCAATCTGACCCTTTGACAGTGTCATACATATGCCAACGCCAATCATCCTCGCCCATATTGCCCAAAGATGCGGAAATGCCCCCTTGCGCCGCAACCGTATGGGAACGGGTTGGAAACACTTTTGTAACACATGCGGTTTTCAATCCGGCTTGCGCAGCGCCCAATGTCGCCCTTAACCCTGCGCCACCAGCGCCAACAACAACAACATCATATTCATGATCAATAATTTCATACCCGGTGGCCATGGTGCATCCTTTAGTTTTCGGTATTAAATAGTCAGTACAGTGATAAATTTTCGGTAATTAAGTTGGATATATAAACGTCGTTAATGTAAACGCCATTATGTAAAGGCAAGCGTAATCACACTTCCCGCCGCCACCAACACAACCCCAATGGCAAAAACCCAATTCAATAATAATAAAACAGGCCTTAGTCCTGAATGAATATAATCTTCAATTATTTCACTCATTCCGATGCGCATATGAAACGCGCCCACAATAATTAATAACGCCATTGGAATAGCGTTAAGGGGGTGGGCCAACCAATTCTTCATATCCAGATATGGCGCGCCCACGCGAGACAAAAGTGAAAACAAAAACCACATCACCAGCGGAATGAGCACAATGGCAGAAAACCGTTGGGCTTTAAATTTTGACGTACCTTTAGATGACATTAGAGTATCCCCGCTATGCTTAAACCAACAAGAACCGTCACAAGCATCATTAATGTTGCGCCCAAAAATATCATAAAAGAAAGCCGCTTAGCGACCTCGAACTCAAATGCGCGCCCGCTATCCCACACCAGATGCAAAATGCCCTTGAACAGATGGAAATAAAGCGCCCAAACATAACCAGCCAACAGTAGAATGCCCAAAGGAGAGCCCAAAAAATCACTGATTAAATTATAAAGGCCGGGATTGTTAGCTGTTGCATAAAGCCAGATCGCCAGAATTGCGGTACCCGCATATAACGCCGCACCGCAGGCACGGTGGGTAATCGACGATGCCATGGTGACGGTAAATTTCCAGACTTGCAGATGGGGCGATAAAATCGGCGGCTTGCCAGAGGAAGATATCTGCGAGCGATCCTTATTTTGTGAAGAAATATCGGTGGTCATTCAGGCCCTCACCTAATTTTATACGATTTTATTACGCCCTCTTATGGGCCTACGCACCTTAATATGGCACTGCGTCAAGTCAACGCGGGACACACGATAAATCAAAAGAAACAGCCCCCAAAACAGCAAACTGCAATATTAATGACGAATGGTCATGATTGATAACCCTTGTGGGTTATCAAAACACCACATTCACCCCTGAAATTCGGGTAATTTCACCGTTAAGCCGTCCAATGCGTCACTCACAATAATTTGGCAAGATAATCGAGAACCTTTTTGTTGCTCGGAGGCAAAATCAAGCATGGATTCCTCCATGGCTTCGGGTGTTCCTGCCTTTTCTATCCACGCATCATCCACATAAACATGACAAGTGGCACAAGCACACGCACCGCCGCAATCCGCATCAATGCCCGGCACCATATTTTTAATGGCAACTTCCATAATACTAAGGCCATTATCGGCTTCAATCTCGTGGCGAGTCCCGTTATGTTCTATAAAATTAATTTTTGGCATTGAATTCTCATCTCTTGCACTACAACAATAATATCCATGAAGGACCATTATTCATTTAGGACAAATACTTCAAATCGCAACCCCAAACCCCGTCTTTTCGCGATTTCTGGCCCTTACGACGCGAAAAGCTATTCTATTTATCGACTTTAAAACCCGACCACCCCTATTTTCAATCTTTTTAGCAAAGCCCATAAGTGATTCAAAAGACGACCCTTCCTATCCATCTTTCTCTTGATGATGAAGCTGCCACTCAATCCATAGGGGGCAAAATTGGCCCGTTCTTAAAAGCAGGGGATGTCATTTGTCTCACTGGCCCTCTCGGGGCGGGGAAATCCACCTTGGCGCGCGCCATGATTAAAGTCGCCCTCAAACAGGGTACGGGGCATGCCCTTGGGAAAGCCGTGGAGGATGACATTCCAAGCCCAACCTTTACAATGGTTGAATGTTATGATGGCGGAGCAAACCCGATTTATCACTATGATCTTTATCGACTGGACAAAGCCGAAGACATAATCGAAATCGGTTTAATTGATAATATTCATTCGGCCATCACAATAATTGAATGGGCCGAACGCATTGCCCACATGCTTCCCCCTTCTGCTTTAATCCTATCATTAACCTCAAAAGACGATCCCGACAAACGCCAACTCACCATTCTTGGCGCTGATGAATGGCCAGAACGGTTCGCCAAAATTATTTAAGCGATATAATAATTACTAGAGCCTAAACAAAAAAACGAGATAAGATATAAAATGCTGTAAATCAGACAAAGGTGTTTTACGGTTTTTGATCGAGGCTTTATATATTCATAAAATTGAGCACATAAAATTTATTTGCAGGATTGATAATGGATCAACGCAACAATGATATCGAAAACTTCATCCAACAGGCTGGCCTCGGTAAAGCCAAACGCACGCCTTTAACTGGTGACGCCTCCACAAGACGATATGAACGGTTAAGCATGAGGGAGAAAACTTTTTTGTTCATGAATGCCCCGCAAGCTGCTGAATCAACCTTATGCCCCCCTTTAGCCACCCCAGAAGAACGCAAAGCTTTAGGATATAACGCCTCTGCCCGTTTAGCCGGAAATGATATGCATAGTTTTGCCGCCATCGCCCAGTGCTTGCAAGATCAGGGATTATCCGCCCCCGTCATTCACCATATGGATGCCCCAAAGGGGTTCGCTATTTTAGAAGATTTAGGCTTTGAAGTATACGCCAAGGCGATAACAGAGGGGCGCGACGAAGCAAGGCTTTATCAACGGGCAATTGATGTTCTCATCACGATGAACAAAACCGCACTGAAACCTGAAACAACCAAAAATTACCACCTCCATGATTATGATATGCTTTCTATGCAGACAGAAATTGGTTTGTTATCCCAATGGTATTGGCCGGAAAAAACTGGCACCGCGCCCACCCCCGATCATGCCCAAGAACACGCCCAAGAACATGCAGCATTATGGGGCGATGTTTTAAATGCGCTAACGCCGCCATCGGTTTTGGTTCTGCGTGACTACCACGCAGAAAACCTGTTATGGTTGCCCCAAAGGGAAGGCGCTAAAGCCGTCGGGATCATCGATTTTCAAGATGCCCTTTGGGGCAATCATAGTTATGATCTGGTCTCTTTGTTAGAAGATGCAAGGCGGGAGGTGGCCCCCGCATTGGTACTATCCTTAAAAGAATATTTTTATAGCCAAATGGCGTTGACGAAACCCGACCAAGAAAAGTTTGAACAAGACTATGCCCTAATGGGTGCGCAGCGAAACGCAAAAATATTAGGCATCTTTGTGCGACTTGCCAAACGTGATAATAAAAACCACTATCTGACACTCATACCGTGGGTTGAAAAATTATTCCGGAAAAATCTGGATCATCCTGCTCTTAAAGATTTACGGAAATTCTATATAAAACATATTCCAACCCTGTTCTCTTCCTAATCTGATTACGGCTTCTACCCCACCTCACCATTAAGGTTTTTATGACGATCGATAAAACGCCCCATAGCCATCATTCTCCATCCGATGTGCCCGAACAACCCAGCGCCGCTGATCTTTTTTATGCCAGTGTAAAAGGCATTAAAATTGAGCCCGTGGAAACGCAAAGAGCGGGGCCCCATACGGCCATGGTCATGGCGGCGGGGCTTGGCACACGCATGATGCCCCTTACAAAAGACACTCCCAAACCACTTATTCCTATATTAAACAAACCATTGATCGATTACACATTGGAAGAACTTGCCAGCGCAGGGGTGACAAAGGCGGTTGTCAATGTTCATTACTATGCGGATCAAATCCAAAACTATCTTGCCCCTTTTAACACACCGGAAATCATTATCTCCGACGAACGCACGCGACTGTTAGAAACAGGCGGGGGGTTAAAAAAAGCACGCCCCTTACTAGGAGAAGATCCGGTTTTCTGCGCGAATACAGACGCTATTCTAGCAGGCGGCCCCTTAGGTGCGGGGTGCCAGCAATTAGCCAATAGTTGGGGAACGGACATGTTGGCCTTATTATTACTCTGCCCGATTGAACAAACATTAGGATTTGAGGGGTTAGGGGATTTCCATATGGTTGAGCAGAACTCTTCAGTCAATGACATATCCCTAAAAAACAAAAACCGCCATAAAAGTGGGAAAATTATAAAAGCCCAAGGAGAAGCCGCGCCCTTTGCCTTTACCGGGTTTCAAATTATCCATCCATCTCTACTAGACGGCACTCCCTCCGGCCCCTTCTCCACACGATTGCTATGGCAAAAAGCAGCACGAAAAAACAAATTATACGGAACAATATATCCCTATCAATGGCTTCATGTTGGCACGCCCGCAGGCGTTATACAGGCGCAAGACCATCTCGGTTCTTTTAACGGGAAAATCCAACCTAATATTGACTATTCATATGAATGATCAAAACCCTATATTTACACCCTCAAAACTCGATATCTATACCATAGAGGCGGGGCGAGCGTTCCTGCGGGATTTGGCAGCGGGCATCCACGGCATTAGCCAAAGCGGACAAAATAAAGGGGGTATGCTTGATCTCTCCCATTTCAATCTGGCCGATGTGGAGATTTATCTACCTACACGGCGTGCCATGCGAAACTTGGCCGCCGAACTTATTCATCAAAGCCCGCGCAAAACATCTTTATTGCCGAAAATACAAGCAATCGGTGCCCTTGATGATGATATTGCTAATCTTGGAGAAGGCGGATGTTTTGATAATGGCACCCTACCACCAGCCATATCCCCCATGGAACGGCGATTGGTCCTTGCTTTTTTAATTGCCCGCCAAAACGAAAAATTTTCCGGCGAAGAAAACTGGGCCACAGCCCTATCCGCAGCAGATGAATTGGCAAAATTAATAGACTCTTTCTATACTGAGGAAATTCCGTTTTCTGCACTTGACGCATTAACACCAGATGACAGTGCCTTAGCCAAACACTGGCAAATATCGCGTGAATTTCTTTCTATTGTCACCACAAGCTGGCCAGACTATTTGGCCGAACGGGGATTTCTTGACCCTACAGAGAGACGTATAAAACTTATCCACCGTGCCGTTGACTATTTTCAAGAAAACCCGCCGCAAAACCCTGTCATTATCGCAGGCTCAACCGGTAGCACACCCGCCGTTGCCAAACTCATGCGCATTACGGAGCATATGCCCCAAGCCTGTGTTATTTTGCCAAGTCTTGACCAGCATATGGATGAAACAGGGTGGAAAAAAATTGACGATGCCCATGCCCAATCAGGGTTGAAAGCATTATTAAAACGGCTGGAAATTTCCCGTGCTGATGTGAAAAGCTGGCCTTTTCACCATGGCGCCACAGCAAAGCCAACAATGTCCCAAACCACCGTCCCTGATATCAAGCAAGAAGATATCAAGCAAGAGGGCACCAAGCAAGAAGGCCCAACCCCGCGCAACACCCTATTATCCATGGCATTAAGGCCCGCAAACGCCACCGATGACTGGCTTAATCAAATCGCTGATATCGAAGATGAAACCTTTAAAAAAGCGGCTGAAGGATTAAAAATTTTAGAGTGTCGTGACGAAAATCATGAAGCAACCATCATTGCCTTGCTGATCCGGCGTGCACTGGAAAACCCCGATCAAACCATCATGCTTGTCACACCTGATCGGGATTTAACCCGGCGCGTCAGTGTAAAATTAAAACGATGGAATATTGAAACAGATGATTCAGGCGGCATACCCTTTCAAAACACGCCCTGCGGGACATTTTTAAGACTGGTCAGTCAATGGCTTATTGAACCTTCAAATCCGGTTGCGCTTCTTGCGGTTCTACGCCACCCGATTTGCAAAATACAATCCGGAGACATCCCAACGGGCCGCGCATTAGGCCTTCTGGATAAGACCCTACGCGGATTAAAACCTTCAGACGGAATAGAAGGCATTTATAAAAAAATAGACCAATATGATCAATATCGAGCTTTTGAAAACAAAAAAACCAAAACCTTATTAACGCCTCTGTTGCAGTGGATAAAGACAGCTTACGGGTTTTGGGAAAAGGCATTAAGCGATAAAACAAATAAAGTGTCGGCCCTTTTAACGGCCCATTTACAAGCGGCAGAATATTTAAGCCAAAATCATAAAAAATCCGATGGAGAAGAAAAAACAGAAAATTCATCATCGCTTTGGCACCATGAAGATGGAAAGACCGGTGCCATGGTTATGGCCCAGCTCGCGCAGGCTGTGCATTTAATCTCGCCAATTCCCCAAAGTGATTATGCAACAATATTCTCTCAACTGATTATTGGTGAAACCGTGAGATTAACACGCCCGACACATCCAAGAGTTTTTATTCTGGGTCCACTGGAAGCAAGGTTACAATCAGCCAATCAGATTATTTTAAGCGGCCTTAATGAAACCATGTGGCCAGGTGATGCCTTGATTGACGGGTTTTTATCTCCGCTTATGCGCGCCGATATTAACCTACCCTCTCCTGAACGGCGCATCGGCCTATCGGCGCATGATTTTTTTCAATTGGCTTCAAAAAGCCAAGTGACTTTGACCCGCGCCTTGCGAAACAATAACGCCCCCGCCGCACCATCACGCTGGCTTGTGCGTCTCAACAATATTTTAAAAGGGACTAACCTTTTACAAACGGTTTATGATCATGAGGAAATATTTACCTTGGCCAAGGCCCTTGATCACGCACCAAAAATCACCCCGGCGCTGCCGCCCCGCCCCTGCCCGCCTGTATCAACAAGGCCCCAAAAGCTTTCGGTCACGCGTGTAGAAAAATGGCTTAGAGACCCTTATTTTATTTATGCCCAATATATATTGAAACTCAAAAAACTCGATCCCTTTAATGATGAATTTCAACCACGCCACCTCGGCAATATTATTCACAAGGTTTTTGAAACCTATGTTAAAACATATTCAGATGAAAAACTGGACAAGACGACGGCACAAAACCGCCTACAAAAATTAACCACCCTTTTAACTCAAGAAATACACCATCACACCCTAACGCCAACCACACAAAAACTTTGGCATCCTGCTTTTGAAAAAAGCCTTATCTGGTTCGAAGGATGGCACGAAGACCGTTTGAAAATCGCCAAGCCGGTCACTATCGAAGAAAAAGGCACGTGGGTATTCACCCCCAAACCATCCAAGGATGCCGCACCAGCAATAAAAACAAACCCAACACCAAAATTCACTCTGGAAGCCAAAGCCGACCGGATTGATTTACGCGTGCCCCATCAAACAAATGGTCAAATGATCAGCACCGATACGGGGGTTGATATTATCGATTATAAAACAGGCACTATCCCCACTGTAAAACAAATAAAGACCTTTGCCCCGCAGCTCAGTTTGACCGGACTCATTGTACAAGCCAACGGATTTGAGACAATCAATACATCAAAGATTCTCTCGCAAATCTTTATAAAAACACTTAACCGGAAAAGCACCGGCATTATTATTGATGCAAAAGATGAATCCATCGTCATCAGCCCCGAGACAGAAGAAATCATGCAAACCACAAAACAATCTTTGTATGACTTGATTTTAACCTTTAATGATGAAGCCACTCCTTATCTGTCACAACCAAGGTCCGAATTTGTTGATCAATATGCAGATTATGATCATTTAGCCCGAAGAGCAGAATGGGCCAATGAGAATGACGACCAAGGGGATGCATCATGACCACAGCTCCCTCCAACTCATCACCCCAATCTTCGATCAACGCCAAAGAAGCAATCGCAACCACCATAGCCAATCAAACCCTTGCTGCTTCGCCTGAAACTTCCGCATGGGTGAACGCCAATGCAGGCTCGGGCAAGACACGCGTTTTAACCAATCGGGTGGCCCGCTTATTGTTACGCGGGTGTGAACCTTCCCATATTTTATGCCTAACTTTTACTAAAGCCGCCGCCGTTGAGATGGCCCATCGCCTTTACGATATGTTGGGGGAATGGGCGCTTTTAAGTGACGAAAAGTTAGGCGTTATTCTGGCCGAACTTGAAACCGGCATGAAAGAGCAACCCACAACCCATAACCTATCCAAAGCACGCCGTTTATTCGCCAGAGCATTGGAAACCCCGGGCGGATTAAAAATTCAAACGATCCACGCATTTTGTACAAATATGCTACAGCGTTTCCCCTTGGAAGCGGGCGTGCCTCCCGGATTTAAAGCTATTGAAGACGCCGAAATTGACAATTTAATCGAGCAGGCCTTAGCAAATATCGTGCGGGAGGTACGTCCAGATTCAAATCTTGATCAAAGCCTTACTCACCTTTCCAGAAATTATGGCGCACAAGGATTGATGGATTTACTTAAAAGCCAAATTAACAAACGGCAAGATTATTTGGCCGCGACAAATGAATTTAAAACGGTGGAAGACTATTCAGCAGCACTTAGTAACTTGTTTTCTCTATCACCGTCCATAACACCCCAGAAAATTAGAGAAAAATTTTTAACCAACTGTACTGACGGGTTTTTAAAAGAAGCCATAGAAATTTTATCTAACGGCGGAGCGAATGCTAAAAAATCCACTCACCATCTCGTCAAGGCATGTGAAGCACAACATGAAGTAGAAAAATTTGATTGTCTCTATCTTTTTTTTATAACTAAAACAACCAGCACCCCCATTAAACACCTCACAGACAAAGCCATTCAAAAAATTGATCCCACTATTGACGGTAAACTTAAAGATCTCCAAACCGATTATAGTAAAGCTTTAAATGACATCAACTCGATCACAATTATTGAAGATAGCATCCATCTTTATACGGTATTTTACAGCCTGCTAAATCATTATGAGCAATTGAAATGGTCGCAGAGTGCATTGGATTTCGATGACCTTATCATGCACACGTCAAAGCTTTTTAATAAAGAAGTTAGCGCAACCCAATGGGTTCTATATAAACTGGACAATGCCCTGCAGCACATTCTGGTCGACGAGGCCCAAGACACCAGCCCATGGCAATGGGGGGTGATTGAACCCCCGATGGATGAGTTTTTCGCAGGAGAAAACGCCCATGATGAACAACGTACCTTCTTTGCTGTGGGCGATCAAAAACAATCTATCTATTCTTTTCAGGGCGCGGACGCCAGCGTCTTCAAAGCCAAAAGCCTTTCCATTGGTGAGCGGATTGAAGCCGCGGCCAAATTTAAAAATGTCCCCCTCACATTATCTTTTCGAAGCACATCACCGGTTTTAAATTTTGTTGACGCCATGTTTACCGGCCCAAAAACAATGGAAGGAATTGATGACGCCCAACAGCTTAACCACGGCGTTGCACGCCATCAAGATGCGGGCATTGTCGAATTATGGCCTCTGGTTATCCCGCCACCAAAGCCCCAGAGCAATGCGTGGGACGCACCCATTGATAGCATCACAATAGACAATCCTATCAGTATTTTGTGTAACCACATTGCCCAAACCATTCACGACTGGATTACCAACAAAGAAATTTTGCAATCCCAAAACCGTCCGATCCATGCGGGTGATATCATCATATTGGTGCAATCGCGTGGCCCTTTGTTTAAACAAATTTCCAAATCACTTTCGCGCCTCAACATTCCTGTTGCCGGGGTAGATCGTTTTAACTTGCTGGAAGATATTGCAATTCAAGATTTGTTGTCATACGGACGGTGCCTCTTATTGCCAGAAGACGATTTATCTTTAGCCGAAACACTTAAAAGTCCATTATTTGGCTTTGATGATGATATGGTGTTTGAGCTAGCCCATGATCGGGATGGGCGATCATTATGGGCAAACCTTATGGCCCGACAAAACGAAAAGACAATTTGGAAAGAAACCGCCACAAGGCTAATGCAGGCACGCAAAATCGCTTTTACAAAAGGAGCGCATGAATTTTATTCCCATATCATTGATGGCGATCAACATTCAGGCCGGCAGCGGTTTTTCTCACGCCTTGGGCCCATTTGCTCGGACCCGATTGATAGTTTTCTCCAACAAACATTGCAGTTTGAAAATGAAAACCCCCGTAATCTACAAGGGTTTATCAGTTGGATCGAGAAAAACGCAGGCACCATGAAACGTGAGCTTGATCAGGATATTCCAGAGGTCCGCATTATGACCGTGCACGGTGCAAAAGGTTTAGAAGGGAATATCGTCTTTTTATTAGACACCCATAAAAAGCCGTATTTAAGCAAAAAAGGGCCTATATATTATTGTGACGATCCCCATAAAGATGAAAAACGCAGCTACCCGACACTTGTTCGCCATAAAAACACCCATAACACCTCAACCATGATCGCCGAGGAAACAATAAAACGCCTTGCCTATGAGGAATATAGGCGATTGCTATATGTAGCGAGCACACGGGCTAAAGACCGTCTTTATGTTTGTGGTATCGGCAAAGCACCAACCAAGTCAAAACCCAAGAAAAAAACCGAAGAGGAATTTAGCACCCAATCATGGTACGAGATCGCGAGTGACGCCTTTAACCGGCTTGAAGCAGGGGAACCCTCTAACGCTAACGGCGCACTATCTATTTTAAAAGATATTCCGTGGATTGAACATCAATCACCTCAAGAAAATTCAGAGAAATCAACCCCAAAACACGGGTTCCGCTTACAAACCCAGCAAGTGGCGCCTCGTGATGACATAGAAGACACAGCAACCGAAGATAAAAACAAATTGTCTAAGGATGAAATCCTTAAAAACGCTTCGTGGTTGCGCACCCTATGCCCGAAAGAAGATACAATATCCACACGCTCACCTTCTCTCCTCGCGGAATCTTATGAGCGACAATCCTATATTGAAATCGAGGATGGTAGCGATCAATCAGATGCTGATATAACGGGGCAATCAGCCTCAAAACAGAAAATATCACCTCCCGATACCACGATTGAGAATAATCAAAACAAGAGTAATGAAAAAAGTAATACTCATTCAGCCCATGCTTATTCCCCTCTTGGTACAGATCGATATTTGAGAGGGCGCACCTTGCATCGTCTTCTCGAAATATTACCAAGCCATCCGCCCGAAAACCATATCAACATTGCCGATAGGCTTTTGCAAATGCTTGTGCCGGACCACCCCGATCATATTCGCGAGGAATGGCGCGATGAGGTTATCAAAGTTTTACATCATAAAGATTTTGCCAAAGTGTTCGCCGCGGGGTCAAAAGCCGAAGTGTCTATCGGCGGCACCCCCAAAGGGGTGTCTGAAAAAGTGGTGATTACCGGGCAAATTGACCGCCTTGCCGTCCTCGAAAATGAAGTTTTGGTCGTAGATTACAAAACCAACCAGCCACCGCCCGCATCCCAAGAGCAAGTTGCAGACGCCTATCTTGCGCAGATGGCCGCTTATCGGGCCCTTATTCAAGAGATATATCCCGATAAAAAGGTTATATGCGCATTATTATGGACTTTTGATACACGCTTAATGGTCTTGTCTGACGCAATTCTTGATCACGCTTTCTCCCAATTTGTAGCCAAAGTGTGATCAAGGCTTGATCATTACGATAATCTCCCTATTTTCAAAGATCATATTCAAACCGCGCAGTCTTTTATGATTTAGCGCAATCACTATGGTCAATTTTGACCGCCAGCCCCAAAGGATAATATTATGGGTACAGTCGCAATTACGGACGCTTCATTTGCAAAAGACGTTATGGAAGCAAAGGGACCTGTTCTGGTCGATTTTTGGGCTGAATGGTGTGGCCCGTGCAGGCAAATTGGCCCTGCCCTAGAAGAAATTGCCGAAGCGCGCGCAGGCGAGATTAAAATCACCAAAATGAATATTGATGAAAACCAAGAAACCCCAGGCCGCTATGGCGTTCGCGGCATTCCCACCTTATTAATTTTCAATGACGGTGAACTTGTTGCCACAAAAGTAGGCGCGGCCCCCAAATCAACACTGGATTCTTGGATTGAAGACGCAATTGAAGATGCCAAATCTCAATCAGCTTCTGCTTAACCCCGTTTAAATTTCCCGCCTCATATCAAAACCCGCCTGAAGATTTTCTTCAGGCGGGTTTTTTTAAAAGCCGTTACACTAACAAGAATTATACATCCAATTCGGCAGAGAGCGCATTTTCCTGAATAAAGTTCCGGCGGGGTTCAACCACATCCCCCATCAGGCGGGAGAAAATATCATCCGCTTCATCAGCCGCGCGAATTTTAACTTGCAACATCACCCGTGCATCCTGATCCAAAGTCGTCTCCCATAGCTGATCAGGGTTCATCTCGCCCAATCCTTTATAGCGTTGGATTTTCATGCCTTTTTCACCAGCCGCACGCCCTAGGGCCAACAAGCCTTCCGGTCCATAGATTTCTTGTGTTTGATCTTTCAAACGCCATTTTGAGGGCTGCAGAAATATGGGTGCCAGTTCTTCGATACCTGATTGCACTTTCCGCGCATCTGCACTGGCTAATACATCTGCAGATAGAGCACTTGTTTCTGCCACACCGCGCACTTCGCGTGTGAAACGATATCCACCCTGACCATCAAGATTACCTTGCCACCCGCGCTCATATTCTTCAGAAATAACATCAAGGCGCGCGGCAATTTTTTCAGCCATCACCTGCATGTCTTCAGTTTCAAGCTCCCGCAAACCACCAGCCAACGCCGACTGCACAATCATATCACGAGAAAACCGCGCTGGCAGATTTTCAATCGAGGCGTGCACCTTACGGGCTTTTTCGATAATATCCGCTAGATCACGGCCCGAAATAACTTCGCCAGACCCAAGGGTCAAACTGGCCTCATTAATACCTTCATTATAAAGATAATCTTCTAATGCAGGGTCATCCAACAGATATTGCTCGGATTTTCCGCGCATAACTTTATATAATGGAGGTTGCGCGATATAAAGATGCCCGCGGCGGATCAATTCCGGCATTTGCCGGAAGAAAAACGTCAACAGCAATGTTCTAATGTGGGCCCCGTCAACATCCGCATCTGTCATAATAACGACTTTATGATAGCGTAATTTATCAATATTAAAATCGTCACGGCCAATACCTGTGCCCAATGCTGTAATCAGCGTACCGATTTCCTGACTTGAAAGCATTTTATCAAAGCGGGCCCGCTCAACATTTAAAATCTTACCTTTTAGCGGTAACACCGCCTGATTTTCGCGGTTGCGAGCCTGCTTTGCAGAACCACCCGCACTATCACCCTCCACAATAAATAATTCTGATTTTGCCGGATCGCGTTCTTGGCAATCGGCCAATTTTCCCGGCAACGAAGCCACATCAAGGGCGGATTTACGCCGGGTTAACTCGCGCGCTTTGCGGGCGGCTTCTCTTGCTGATGCGGCCTCGACAACTTTCATCACAATACGTTTGGCATCAGCGGGGTTTTCTTCAAACCATATATTCAACCGGTCATTAACCGCGCTTTCAACCACAGGCCGCACTTCAGATGAAACCAGTTTATCTTTCGTCTGTGAACTGAATTTAGGATCTGGCACCTTGACCGAAAGGACACACGTCAACCCCTCCCGCGCATCATCGCCGGTAATGGAAACTTTTTCTTTCTTGGCAATGCCCGAACTTTGTGAATAACCATTGATCACGCGGGTTAGCGCCGCACGAAAGCCCGCAAGGTGTGTCCCGCCATCTTTTTGCGGAATATTATTGGTAAAACATAATACTTTTTCGTGATAGCTATCATTCCACCACATGGCTAACTCGACACTTAACCCGTCTTTTTCTATGACAAACGCGATAGGCGCAGAAATTAAAGATGATTTTGCACTATCGAGGAATTTAACATAAGCTTCAAGGCCGCCTTCATAATATAAAATTTCCTCACGATGTTCCACATGGCGTTCATCGATTAATTTTATGGTAACACCGGAATTCAAAAACGCTAATTCGCGCAAGCGATGTTCCAGAACTGCAAAATCAAAAACAATACCTGTAAAAATTTCCTCTGACGGCATAAACGTGACTTTGGTCCCAGATAGGTCGGTTTTACCAATCTCGGCCAACGGAGCATCCGCATTTCCCATGGAGAAACGCATAGAATGTTCCGTACCCCCACGGTATATGGTTAATTGTAACCATTCAGACAAAGCGTTCACAACCGAAACGCCAACCCCGTGCAAACCGCCGGAAACCTTATAAGAATTTTGGTCAAATTTTCCGCCCGCATGAAGCTGGGTCATAATCACTTCGGCGGCCGAAATGCCTTCTTCACTATGGATCGCCGTGGGAATACCGCGGCCATTATCACTCACACTCACCGATCCGTCTTCATGAAGAATGACTGTCACCGTATCGCAGTGACCCGCCAGCGCTTCATCAATCGCATTATCAACAACTTCATAAACCATATGATGCAAACCCGACCCATCATCGGTATCACCAATATACATGCCCGGGCGCTTACGGACTGCATCAAGCCCTTTCAAGACCTTGATGGAATCGGCGCTATACTCTTCATTATTTTGATTTTGCGTCTTGTCGGCGGCTTCATTCGCCATAGTGATCAACCTTATTTTGTTTCATGAACTATAGACCATTTTGTACGGAAATTACATCTCATTATCTTCAAGTTTAAGCTTTATATTCAATCTCGGGAATGGGCATCACAATAGATTGTTTCGTTCAATATGCCATCAGCAACTGTAAAATGTTGGGCTCGTTCCCCCCAAGCCGTAAACAAGGAGCGGTCTGTGCCAGTCATAAAAACCTGAAACCCCAACCCATCAAGAATATCAAACAGACATGCCCGTCTTTCTTCATCAAGATGAGCGGCAATTTCATCAAGCAAAAGAATAAAGGCAGCCCGATCATGGCATGATTGTCTTTTTTCTGCGAGGGCTTTCGCATTGGCCAAAACCAAACCGATCAACAAGGCTTTTTGCTCTCCGGTTGAACATAATCGGGCGGGACGGGCTTTGCGGCGATGGCCCACAACCAGATCAGAGCGATGCACCCCATAAAGGGCTCGCCCTGCATCACGGTCAAGACCGCGCTGATATTTCAACCGCGCCGCAAAATCATCTTCAACATCAATCGCTGGCCGGTGAGTCAACGCAGCCTCGATATCACCCTCAAGGGATATATCGGCGGCGGGGAATACGCCGTCGGCGCCGGCCACATCTTGCCCCACCAATAAAACGGCCATGGCTCTACGCGCATCGGCAATCGCCACACCGTTTTCCGCCATTTGGCATTCAAGCGCACTCAGCCAGCCATCATCCCGATTACCCGTTTCCAGCAATTTTTGCCGTTGGCGCATGGCCAATTCATACGCATTGGTTAATTGACTAAATCCCGCATCATGGGCCGAGACCATACGGTCAAAAAATCGCCGTCGATCCGAGGCACCCTCCATAAATATGCGATCTTGCGCAGGGGTTAGCCACAAAAACCGCAGATAAGATATAAAAGCCGACGGGCCACTGGCATTTTGCCCCTCAATCCGGCAAACACGGCGATCAGGCGCATGGGCGATTGCCCCAACCCCTAAGGCAAGCTCATCATCTTCTGCATCAAGATTATGATCACGGCCGCCATCATTAAGACGTAATGACACCGCCCAACCACCTGTGCCTTCAAGGCGCGCCAATTCACTAAGGCGGGCCCCGCGCAATCCGCGCCCAGGCCCAAGCAAGGACAATGCCTCTAAAATATTGGTTTTTCCGGCACCGTTCTCACCGGTTAAGGTCACGGGGCGACCATCAAAAGCCACATCAAGCATAGGGTAAGATCGAAAATCAGTCAGCGTCATATGACGAATTTTATAGGAAGACACCAAACTATTCTGCACGCTTACCGGTTGGGAGCTTTCATTTTCATCCCCCACCCTATGGAGGTTATGCTGCGCTTTATCCACCGCATTTTTCTCCATCATTTTGTCTTTTGTTAATCAAAACACCGCCTAATCAAGAGTAAACCCATATGGGTTTTAATCTCTTAAACCCTTAAAGGCATGAGCACATATAAAGCAGTTTCATCTTCCGGATCCAGAATGACCGTTGGTGATGACGGATCAGACAAACGAAACACCGCCATATCGCTATCAATTTGCTGTGCAATATCCACAAGATAACGCGCATTAAAGCCAATCTCTGTTGGCTCACCATCAAAGTCCACCGACAATTCTTCTAAAGCAGAGCCCGCATCAGGATTATTCACCGCTAAGCGCAAACGGTCATTATCAAGTGCTAGTTTTACAGATTTTGTCCGATCGGCAGAAACCGTTGAGACCCGATCGACAGCCTTAAAAAACTCACTCGTATCGACTTTGAGAGTATACGGATTATCCTTAGGAATAACCCGTTCGTAATCTGGAAAAGTGCCGTCAATCAGCTTGGAAATTAATTGCCCCTGTCCAAACCCAAACCGGATTTTGGCCTTAGAAACAGCAATATCAACCATTTCACCCGCATCATCTAAAAGACGTCCCAATTCCGCCACAGCCTTACGAGGAATAATCACCCCCGGCATATTCTCCGCCCCTTTGGGCAAACCGGATTCAAGACGGGCCAATCTGTGACCGTCGGTTGCGGCCACACGCAAACGAGGATTATCCCCATCGGTCATGGCATGAAAATAAACCCCGTTAAGATAATAACGGGTTTCTTCTTGAGACATCGCAAACCGCGCTTTATCCAGCAATCGGCGGATATCAGCCGTTGGGGCAGCAAAGGTTACATCAAAATCATCTGACGCAAGGCTTGGAAAATCCGCATCAGGCAATATAGCCAAGGCAAAACGGGAACGACCCGCCTTGACTTGCAAACGCCCCTCTTCCTCCAGCACCTCCAAAGAGACTTGCGCCCCGTCGGGTAATCGTTTGGTAATTTCAAACAAAGTGCCAGCAGAGACAGTGATGGCCCCTTTAACATCCACATCCGCTTTAGCGTGCTCCATTACCTCAATATCAAGGTCGGTAGCCGTTAGTGTCAAACGGTCTTGCTCTGCCTGCAATAAGACATTCGATAAAATCGGTATCGTGTTACGACGCTCGACCACAGACTGGACATGACCAAGGGCCTTAACAAGGATGGAGCGTTCAATGGTAACTTTCATAATGATATCACTCTTTTATTGGCGCGGATTTTAAAATCATTCATTTGCCTCGCCTATCCCTCCAAAACTCAGACAAAAGTTCAAGCGAAACCAGCAGGCAATAATAGTACACCCCCGTTATGAAACACCCATTAGCCCCGTTTTAGGGTCACGTCCTAATGGTAATGACTTAATGGTGATGACTTAAAGGCTAAGTCGGCAATGCGAAAAACCGCAATTCCATTCATCACCCTACACCCTAAAACAATTATAAAACAGGCAGAATCACTCAAAGAAGTACACTTATTGTCTAGCTGATTCATAGGCTAAAAGCCAGCATTTACCTTACCAATAAAGCCGTGCCAGACCGAATGACCAGTCTGGCATAATCGCGCGCTTGAATTTTGATAGGGCAGGCAGAATAGAGTCCTTTAAAGCTCTATTTTTTCGCGGATTTGCTCAACCTGACGGCAAAAGACTTTATCACGTTCCAATAAAGCGGCTGCACGGCGCACCGAAGACAAAGCCGTTGTATGATCTCTAAGCAAGGTCGCAGAAATACGCGGCAGCGATTCTTTCAAAACCTCACGCGCACAATATACGAACGCATGGCGTGCCCGCGCAATAGGCTGGGGCCGCGCTTTCCCCTTCATGTCCGCTTCACAAACCCCCATCACCTCTGCCGTTACGGTGAGAAGGTCATCTAATGTATAAACCCGTTTTCCGTCTTGAAGCCGTGAGCGCAAACTGGTCTTCGCTAAGGATAGGTCGATCTTGATGTCCCGATTTCCGTAAACCAATAATAATTGATTCATAGCCCCAATAGTCTCACGCATGGAGTGCGTGAAATTGCGAACAATAAAATCCAGTGCTTCTGGCGTGATAGTGCATTTTACATCTGCACGGGCCAGTCGTTTTTTCAAAACATCAAACCGTAAATGGGGCCCACCAGACATAACCGCAACGCTTAACCCGCCCGACAAACGATCAGATAAACGGCGATTAATACCAGTTTCGGCAAGTTTGATCGGCGCAGGCTCCCCCGCAACAGCAACATGGCAGCCACTCGCAAGACAAGCATCAATGATCGATAAAATCTGTTCTTGGGTTTTTTCCTTACCCACCAAAAGATGGATATCGTCGATCAACACAATCTCACAACCCAAAAATTCACGGTGCAATACAGTAATATTATTCGACAACATTGCATTAACGCAGCCACTAGCAATGTTATTATAGGCAAGATAAGCGGTCTTCGCATCAGGCTTATCGGACTTGGTTTGCAAAGCCATTGCATGAAGCAGATGGGTTTTACCCAGACCCGATTTTCCGTAGAGATAAATTAATTCCGCTGAGCCTTTTTGATCAGTCGCACTTTTAGCCGCTGCGTAAGCCACTTGATTGCTGGCATCAACAGCAAAATTATCGAAACTGTTTCTAACATCCACGGGAGATAAAATATCGTCTAACTGTAATAATTGTTTTGTTGTGGAATTTTGGGAACGTGCTTGGGCCGCACCGCTATGTGATGATACAGTCAGCTTTTTGTTATCAAGGCTTTTATTGGCTGTTTGACTATTACTATCGCGGAAAAATGGGCGCGAATTATTTTGCGGGGAATAGGATTTGGTTTGGGCGCGCACCGAATGGCTTTTTAAATTTTTAGAAACATCAGGGCGTAATTTAATCGTTACAAGGTCAACGGGCCCAACCGTTTTTTGCCACAGTTTTTTAATCGATGCTAAATATAATCTACCAATCCTGTCACGATGTTCAGGAGACGCCGTCTCAAAAGTCACCAGATCATGCGTGGCCTTTACCAGCGTAATCTCGCACAAACATTCATCGTAAACACTTTGCCCATAATGCCTTAAAAGCACTTGTGAAAATTTTTCATGTAGTTGCGACATCGCCCCCTTTGCCTCACCACCCTTGGTTTCTCCCATTAATCTTATTCCCTTTCTGCTATCTTGATTTGATGTCGACTTTTGTATCATTGGCTC
>CALLPQ010000162.1 GCA_938015425.1 uncultured Parvularculaceae bacterium
AACTCCGCCGCATTTAAAATCAATATTACGATGAACAGCTAATGATAAAAGCTAAACTATTGACTTAATAAACGTGTTCTTAATTTCCGTGTCCCCAATTTCCGTGTTCAGTGTGGGGAGACACACCATCAAAACTA
The DNA here is from genome assembly GCA_938015425.1 of uncultured Parvularculaceae bacterium. Lineage (GTDB taxonomy): Bacteria > Pseudomonadota > Alphaproteobacteria > Caulobacterales > Parvularculaceae > CALLPQ01. The sequence goes on from CALLPQ010000162.1 coordinate 138, forward strand.
TTCTTGATGGTACGAAGCAAAACCGGAGATACATTCTTGCCCTCAAATGTATCTCCGGTTTTTCATTTTTCCAGTCAAATTTAAAGCCGAGCTTACAGGCAAACTATATAAAAAGAGATGAACAAACGCTCTGTTCGGTTTTAACAATTGTAACTATCTTTACCCAAACCATCCGCTTAACGCATTTGGAAACATCATCAAGGTAAGGATAAATCCAGCAACGGCACCGCCAATATGCCCTTCATGGGAAACTCTTCTATTTTCGTTTTTCATCAGCAAAGTCGAGATCAAAATAAACATAATGCCAAACAAAAATGCCGGTATCCCGATTGGAATAAACAATAAATATATTGAAGCAAATGGCTCAAAAACAATAAATGAAAATATAACTCCGGATACAGCGCCTGACGCCCCGATTGACGAATAAGTATAATCTCTTTGGTTCATGTAATAAGAATAAATTCCGCACCCCAAAATAGAACCAAAATACACAACCAAAAATCCTAACTTCCCCATAAATATCTCGATTGATGGCCCGAAAAAATACAGGGACAGCATATTGAAACTAAGATGAAGAATATCCACATGGAGGAATGCAGAGGTAAAGACACGATAATGTTGTTTATATCTTTTTAACCCCCCAATATGGAAAGAAAACTGTTCGGTGAAACCATCATCAAAATATAATGCCCATAGGCTGACTATGATATTGGCAATAATCAAAGAATAGGTGAGCGACGCTTGGGGGAGTTCCATGACTGGTTTCTTTATAATAAATTTAATTGATATTCTAATATTAAAGATTGATCGTCTTTAACCATGGGGTCAATCCATAAGAAAGCCCCTATTACATATCAAAACCCTCACCCAAAACCGACTGGACAGTAGACCCAGTTCGAAAAGGCTATAATTCTTTCGATATATCGAATTCTTCTGGTGTCAAAGTCTTCATAGCAAGGGCATGAATTTGTTGGACCATTTCTTCTTTTAGAACAGTGTTGACCAAACGCTGGCGGGCAACACGCGATAAACCGACGAATTTATCACTGACGATAAGAAGGTGAAAATGACTCTCCCCCTCGGGGCGTGCGCCAGCATGTCCCACATGAAGATGGGATTCATCTTTCACTTCAATCACCTTTGGTGTTAAAGAGAGGGTCAATTTTTCTTGAATAATGTGAACCATGGACATATCTACACAACATCGCGTATTACGCTTATCTGTCAAGATTGTAAGTTAAAAAACTTAAATGCATAATGGACCTATGAAAGACGAAAATTACAAACCGCGCCACGGATTTGATATCCGAGTAAAACCACCCAGTGCTAAAAACAAAAAGCAACCGGCATGGAAGCGCCCTGAGGATAAAAAGTGCGAGGCAGAAGGCTGCAAAGAAGCCGGAGATTGCCGCACCGCTAAATCACCACGCGAACCCCGCAATTATATGTGGTTTTGCGCTGCCCACGCCCGTGAGCACAATAAACAATGGAACTATTTTGAGGGCATGAGCGCAACCGAAGCAAAAAGCGAACGGGAAGCCAATATATATGGCGGTCGCCCCACATGGGGTTGGGCAAAAAATGAACGCGCCGCGGCCTCCAAAGTCGATGGCTCCGCCGATATGGAAGATGCATTCGGCGTATTATCCGAAGCCGCAAAGCAAAAGATTACCCAAGATAAAGGCGCTTATCGGGAAGGGAAACGTCTCACTAAATTACAAGAAGACGCTTTTGCCACAATGGGCATGCCAATTACCGCCCCCGGGCCGGAAATCCGCAAACGATATGCAGAATTATTAAGACGGTTCCATCCGGACTCAAACGCGGGCGACCGCGGCGCAGAAGAGCAGTTGCAAGAGGTTGTAAAGGCCCACCAGATTTTGAAAAAATCCAAAATTTGCTAACCGGCATTTGTAAGTAAGCAAATAGGCCACGCATTTTTTCGCCGCCTCTAAACCCCTATATTGGCCCCCCAAACACACCAGACCAAAGATGTGTATTCATCAAACCACGCCGCTTAACCCCACATTGAGCATCACAATCAACACCGACTTCAGACAATGAATTTGAATTAATGGTTTTGACTTGTTTTTGAGCCGTTTTCGCGCGAATGTGCGGCAAAACACGTATTGACGAGCGGCTAGAATACAGAGCAAAACATCTAAAAGTCGATCCATCGAAAGCGCCGCATCGCCCAAATAAAAGAAAGCATCACCCGCCATGTCCGAGTTTACGAATGATATTCCTCTCACCGCTCCTGATACAACATTATCGGCGAAAGAAACATTCGGGATCGAACTTGATATGCAAGTACCGGCTTTCTCCCAAGCATCGGAGTTTTCTCCCCCTGTGGATGAGGCTTACCGGTTTGATCCACAAACGACTTTATCCATTTTGGCAGGCTTCACCCATAATCGGCGGGTGATGGTCCAAGGTTATCATGGCACAGGTAAATCAACCCATATCGAACAAGTGGCCGCCCATCTTAACTGGCCATGTGTGCGCATTAATCTGGATAGCCACGTTAGCCGTATCGATCTTATTGGCCGCGACGCTATTATTGTGGAAGATGGCAAGCAAATTACCGCTTTTAAAGAAGGGCTTTTACCGTGGGCATTTCAGCGCCCTGTAGCCCTCATCTTTGATGAATATGATGCTGGTCGCCCCGATGTTATGTTCGTCATCCAGCGTATTTTGGAAGCGGAGGGGCGATTAACCCTGCTCGACCAGAATAAAGTGATAACCCCTAATCCTTTTTTCCGGCTGTTTGCCACCACCAATACTATCGGCCTTGGCGATACCACCGGCTTATATCACGGGACCCAGCAAATCAACCAAGGACAAATGGACCGGTGGTCACTTGTCACCACACTGAACTATTTGGCCCATGATCAGGAAGTTGAAATTATCAGTGCAAAATGCCCTGAATATCAAGATGATGACGGTATCAAAAAAATCGACGCCATGGTGCGCGTTGCCGACATGACACGAAATGCGTTTATGAATGGCGATATCTCAACAGTGATGAGCCCGCGCACCGTTATCACATGGGCACAAAATGCTGAAATTTTTAAAGATGTGGGATATGCTTTTCGTGTGACGTTTCTAAACAAATGTGACGAGCTGGAACGCCCAACCGTAGCAGAATTTTATCAACGCGCCTTTGGGGACGATTTACCGGAAGCCGCCCCAATGATCAGCGTAGCTTAATCCAAAAACATCCAATATGTACTTTAAAACCGTACACAGAGGGAATAAAATCAATAATGGAAAATTATTGATTATCATTAAACTGGTTACAGCTTTAGGAGATTGAGACCTGACCCATATACACATCATTGGTGGCGGCCTAGCGGGTAGCGAAGCCGCATGGCAAGCGGCCAATCACGGCGTTCAGGTTGTCATTCATGAAATGCGCCCGGTAACCACCACCGACGCCCATCAAACCCAAGGTCTGGCCGAGCTTGTTTGCTCTAACTCTTTTCGCTCGGATGATGCGGAAAATAATGCAGTGGGCCTTATTCATGAAGAGATGCGGCGGTGCCAGTCTTTAATCATGAAATGCGCGGACACACACAAAGTGCCAGCGGGCGGCGCTTTGGCCGTTGACAGGGTTGCGTTTAGTGACGAAGTCACCAAAGCGTTGGAAGCCCATCCCAACATTACAATCATCCGTGAAGAAATTAATGGTCTACCTCCAAGTGAATGGGATAATGTGATCATTGCCTCGGGGCCGCTTACCTCTCCCGCATTGGGCGCGGAAATTCACAAATTAACCGGGGAAGAAGCCCTTGCTTTCTTTGACGCCATAGCGCCTATCGTTCATAAAGACTCAATCGATTTTGACAAAGCATGGTTTCAATCGCGATATGACAAAAAGGGACCCGGCGGAGACGGCGCCGATTACATTAATTGCCCTCTTGATAAAGATCAGTATAGCGCCTTTATTCAAGCTTTAATTGATGGCGACAAGACCGAATTTAAAGAGTGGGAAAAAAACACACCCTATTTCGAGGCCTGTTTGCCCATTGAAGTGATGGCCGAACGAGGGCCAGAAACATTGCGCTTTGGCCCGATGAAACCTGTTGGCTTAACCAACCCCCATAATCCAACAGTTAAAGCCCATGCGATTGTGCAATTGCGTCAGGATAATAAGCTGGGCACTTTATATAATATGGTCGGTTTTCAAACCAAATTGAAATATGGTGCCCAAGCGGAAATATTGCGGATGATCCCCGGTTTAGAAAAGGCGGAATTTGCCCGCCTTGGCGGCATCCACCGCAATACATTCATCAACAGCCCGATATTATTAGATAGTGAATTGCGCCTGAAAGCCCAACCCCGCCTTCGGTTTGCGGGCCAGATCACCGGCGTTGAAGGATATGTAGAAAGCGCAGCCATCGGCTTGTTAGCGGGGCGTTTCGCGGCGGGCGATATTAATCAAGCCTCGTTTTTACCGCCCCCCCCGGAAACTGCCCTTGGAGCTCTATTGGGTCATATAACAGGCGGACACATGGCATCGGAAACGAAGAAAAGTTTTCAGCCCATGAATGTAAATTTTGGTCTTTTCCCTGATATTGAAGCACCGCGTACAGATGAAAACGGAAAACGCCTAAAAGGTAAGGATAAAGGCCGCGCAAAAAAGAAGGCGCAATCCGCCCGCGCATTGCAATCCCTATCTCAATGGCAAGAGAGTGCAGCATCATAATTGTTATCTCAAAAAGTAATCATCAAGTATAACGAATTCAAAGGCTTTAACGACCTCAAAGGCGATATGATAAACCATTCATAATGGACCCCTAAAATGAACCTCAATTTTAGAAATCAATCGTGGCAGATTATTGTGAATAATCCGGTTAAATCAGTTGTCATTGCCGTTTTCATCATCGGCTTGGTCATGCCAGCAATCATTGCCTTAAGCGGGATAGAATTTTGGCCGTTTTCTCTTGCTGGTAATTTCATTCATCAGGCCATGTTTATGGCAGCAATGATTGCCGTTTTTTGGTTGTTCGGGGCTGCTTATAGTGCCTTATTAATTGCAGGGCCCAGTGATCCAAAACCCAATGATCCAAATCACAATCATCAAAAGCATGGCCTACAAAAGTACAGCCTTCAAAAGAAAAAGAAGCAATTCTGGTTATACTTCCCGTTTTTTTTATTTCTCGCCATTAGCTGCCTCAATTCTATAGCCATCATCATGGCAACACCATTTCCTCTGCACACCGCACAACCTTTAAAAAACCAAGACCAAAGCGCTACTGAGCTGCGTATTATCCACGCTAATCTATGGGGTAAATCCAGTGCGTTGGAAAAATTGATTAAATGGATTGATCAAAAAAATCCTGATATTATTGCCTTAACGGAACTTCCGGGCGGCGTGCCAGAGAGCGATATTTTAAACCCGTTATTCAAAACCTATCCATGGCGCACATTCAGTGTAATAGGCGGGCCAACACGAACCTTGATCCTCTCCCGCTTCGAGATTATCCGCTCCGCCCCTTCCATTGATAGCGCTGCTGATGCACATATCATCATTCCGAATATTGGTGAGTTACATTTAGTCAGTATACACCCGCCGCCACCCTTAAATCCTTTTTTGGACTTTCGACGCAATCGCATCCTTGAAAATAGTTTTCGCCATCTGGGTCAAGACTTAAAAACCTCTCGACATTCTGCGTCAATACTTGTCGGGGATTTTAACGCAGTACCGTGGACCAATCCGTTGCGCCGTCTTTCTAGAGAAAATAACATGTATCGTGTGAATAATGACAAGTTAAAAAACACATGGCTCTCACCGCACCCTTTTTTAGGGCTTCCCATTGATCATATTTATAGTACAGATCATTTTGCGATGGTTCACTATGAAACCGGCCCTTCCACCGGATCTGATCATTACCCTATTTTGGTAGATTTAAGACCGGTGGCAGATTAAAGTCTAACTGACAATCAATAACCCTTATAACTCTTTACTGGACATAGCATGACAACCATACCTGACCTAAGCGGACAAACAGCCCTCGTTACGGGTGCCTCACGCGGTATTGGCCGCGCTGTCGCCATTGGCCTTGCGAAAGCGGGAGCCCACATTATTGCGGTGGCCCGCACTGTGGGCGGCTTGGAAGACATGGATGATGAAATAAAGGGTTTTGGCGGCACCGCATCCCTTATCGCAGCTGATATCCGTGATAAGGAATTAATCAGTACACTGGGGCCAACCTTAAGCACACGGTTTAAATCCCTTGATATACTCATTGCCAATGCCGGTATCATTAACGAATTGTCGCCCCTTCACGACATAGATGAAAAAACCTGGACTAATGTCATCGATACAAACCTAACCGCAAACTGGCGTTTGCTATCGACCTTAACCCCTTTATTAAAAGCCTCGCCCCATGCCCGAATTGCGGTCATGACCTCAGGCGTTGGCGGGGAAGTAGCACGATCTTTTTGGGGGCCCTATGCGGTTTCAAAAGCCGGCCTTGAAATGCTTGCCAAAACTTATGCACTTGAAAATCAAGCTTTCGGGACGCGCCTAGCGATTGTTAATCCTGGTGCGATGCGCACCCGTATGCGGGCAAGCGTGATGCCCGGTGAAGACCCGCAAACATTGCCGGACCCCTCGGCCATTATGCCCCTAATTTATCGGGTGGTTGCCCCCGACTATGATGGCATTGGTGAAAAGCTGGACCTTGAATAACCATAAAATTCGCCCGTTTTAACGCTTCCGGTTTTTATCCTCAAACGGGTTTTCTTGCTTTTTCAAGATAAGACGTATGGGGACAGAAGGGATATCAAAAGCCTCGCGAATTGAATTAATCAAATATCGTTTATAAGCCGTGGGCACCACATCCGCTCTGGAACACTGGGCCACAAAGGTTGGGGGGCGTGTTTTGGTTTGGGCAATATAGCGAAATTTTATCCGTCGACCTGAAACCGCTGGGGGTGGGTGACGCCCCGTTGCCTCTTGCAACCAATCATTTAAATCAGGGGTTTTTACTCTGGCGTTCCAATCGCGATAAACTTTAATCGCAGCCGGCATCAATCCATTTATCCCAAGGCCGGTTTTTGCAGAAATTCGGATAATCGGCACGCCCGGCATTTGCGGCAAAAGACGATCCACTTTCTCGCGTAATTCACGAAACGCTTCATCGCGATCAATCATCAAATCCCATTTATTGGCAACCAGTATCAAAGCCCGTCCCTCCCGCACACACAAATCAGCCAACGCCAATTCCTGTTTCTCCAAGGGTGTTAAGGCATCAAACATCAAGATCACCACCTCAGCAAACATCACCGCCCTTAATCCGTCGGATACGGATAGTTTTTCAAGTTTCTCTTGAACCTTGGCCCGTTTGCGCATGCCAGCCGTATCAAAAAGCTTAATCGGCCAATCGCGATCTTTGCCGTTATAAACCCATTCAACGCCAATTGCATCACGGGTTATGCCCGCCTCGGGACCTGTTAACATACGGTCTTCACCAATAAGCTGGTTTACCAATGTGGACTTACCCGCATTGGGGCGGCCAATAATCGCAACCCGTAAAGGCTTTAAAGGGTCATCCCATTCGGCTATTTCTTCTTCATCATCTTCTTCTAAACCATCATTCGAGATATGAGGTTCAAGGGCCGTATACAGATCACCAAGCCCCTCCCCGTGTTCTGCTGAAACGCCAACCGGGTCTCCAAGGCCAAGTGAATAAGCGTCATAATAACCGCTATCACCGCCATGCCCTTCCATTTTATTGGCGACCAGAATAACCGGCTTACCGCCTGTGCGTAGAATATCGGCAAAGACCTGATCCAATGGTGTCACGCCCGCTCTGGCATCAATCATAAACAAACAAACATCTGCTTCGGTAATGGCAATATCTGTTTGTTGGCGCATGCGCCCTTCTAGGGCTTGAATAGAAGCTTGCTCTAATCCCGGTGTATCAATCACCAAAAAATCCAGATCCCCCAAACGGGCAATCCCTTCGCGGCGGTCCCGCGTGACGCCCGGTTGATCATCCACCAAAGCAAGGCGCTTACCCACAAGGCGGTTAAACATGGTGGACTTACCCACATTAGGGCGCCCGATAATGGCAACTTTAGATGACATGGAGAACCCTTCTTTAGGGAAACAATCAAAGTAGAAATAATAGGGATATGTTTAGTAAGCTTATTCCCGCTTCATATGCCACCCACACAAGAGGAGAGCAAGAGATATGCGCCGATCACAAAATTAAAGCATGGAAACGCTTAAACCATCATAAGCCCGATAATCAGCGCAGCAGCAGGCAGGGCTTACATTAAGCCCCTTTCTAAGCAACACTCTACGCTATGCAGTCCCTGACTAATTATAGGCGATCAACTTGCCATTCTGGGTCAACACATAGACTTTCTCGCCAGCAATAACAGGTTGGACTATTGATCCTGAGTCAATTTTTTTGGTCTCAACAATCGTACCATCATCCGGCGTAACCTTCACCATCTTACCATGAGAGGACACAAGGACTAAATGATCGCCCGCCAATACAGGGCCCGCCCACGTGATACGGCCTTTTTTCTTCTTAGCTTTTTCATGCTTTGGCAATTGTGACACCCATAAAATTGCACCGAATTCACGGGAGACACACACCAACTCAGAATCAACCGAAACGAGATAGATAAAGTCACCCGCAACCCAAGGCATTTGCAAGCCCGTGACCGCCACTTCCCAAACACGGTCTCCGGTTCGTATATCGATCGCCACTAATTGACCTGCATGGCTAACAGCATATACAAGGCCGCGATCAATCACCGGACTGCCCGCAACATCATTCAATGATGATAGAGCCGTCAAATTAGCGTTCTGGGTTAGGGTATCATCCCAAACAGGGCGCCCGGAGCTGGTTAAAAAAGCAACCACCTGCCCCGATGAGAAAGGCGCGACCACAAGATCACCAGAGGCCGCCGGACTAGCCGAAGATAAAATTCTTGCTGGTTCTTCAAAGGATTGAAAATTCCAGTTTTTCTCTCCTGTCTCTTGGTCAAAAGAAACAAAATCATTGGCAATCGTCGTTAGATATAAAGCCCCTTGATAGGCTGTCGGGGGCGTGCGCACAGGGCTATCGGTTTTCGTCAACCAAATCTTTTCACCCGTTTCCGCGTCCAATGCCGCCGCAAAACCAAAACCGGAAGAGACAAAAACCTTACCTCCCTCATAGGCGACACCGCCGCCAAAGCCTTTTTGAGCCGCTTTGGGACGGTCAAACAATTCGCGAACCCTAAAGCGTTCCGAGACATCTTGTGTTAATGCCGTACGCCATAATAATTTGCCATCTTCTTCATTAAAGGCACTTACCTTTGCTTCAGCATCAATAACAAAGACGCGGCCATCAGCAACAACAGGAGGCGCGGTTAATCGCTCAAGACGCTCGGAGGCCGTACCCACTTTTGCGGTCCATTGAACATCAAAATCAAGATTTGACTGTAAGTGGTGTAAGGTGTGGTCCGCTTCACCCCCAGGTTGGGGCCAAGAAGAATTAACATAGGATGGCGGTGTTGATACTTCCAGTGTGGCAAGCCGTGCATCAGCTGTAACAATATCTTCAAGAGCTAGAACCGGAATTCTGCCATCATCATCCAGTCCGTCATCTTCATCTGATCCGTCACCACTAAAAACATTAGAAACAGCACTGATGGGGTTTATAGAGCAAGACGCTAAAAACAGCGCGGATAGCGCCATTATGACAACGCAACGCAGCTTATTGCTTTGTTTGGCAAGAGACAAAAACATCAATTCTACCAATTTCATCATTCTATAACTCTCTACAGTTTCTGGACAGTTTTTAGCTATCCGTTCAGATTAGCTTTTTATGAACGAGGCTATATTAGCCATCTTGATTATCTTGTCCGCTTTAATTATCTGGATCATCTTCATGGTCATCTTCATGATTATGGCCATTATCACTATGTCCCGTACCAGCCCCATTGTCACTACTATCTTTGTCGCTGACCTCTTTTTCATTGATTGCCCTAACGTCTTCAAGGCCATCGGTGAGACCATCCGCCAGATCAGAAAAGCTGGGCACTTCAGCAATACCAATTTCAGCGTCATTGCCCGCAATATTATTGCCTCCTTCAAGCGAGGCAGCATTCGACTCTCCGAAACTTTCCAAAAGGTCTTCAACTCTGGCTTCGCCACTAATATTGGCCCCCGCTTTGCCAGCCTTGGCCAGAACAGCAAATTCTGTAGCCCGTTGCTTTAACGCAGGAGGAGTAGCAAAAGAACGTGATAGATTTTCGAAACCGGAAATTGCTTCATCAAAATCTTCTGCCGTTAGATGAGCCAACGCCACAAGTTCGCGCGCATAATATCCTAAAGGGGTCTCTTCTTGAGGAAGCGTCCCCAAATCACTTAGAACCGCGTCGCGCCCCCCCACATCAAGGGAGAGATAAGCGGAGCGTATTCTCGCGAGGTTTTGCAAATTCGGCGTTATATCTTCCATCGAAACAATCTTTTGATAATGGATATAAGCTTGGGTTACGTCCCCTTGGCGGGATAAAATAGCCGCCTTTTGAAAAGCCGCCAGTGCTGCATATCCTTTTGCATCGCCTTCGATAATGGCATCCAGTGCATCATTGCCAACTGTCTCACCATCATCAAACGCAAACTGGGCATTATGGAACGCAACGGCACCCGCATTCGCCACATTTTCCTTTTGAGAATTCAGATATTGAACAACGCCTACGCCAACGACCAAGGCAAGGGCCCCTATCGCCAAAATAGGCCCCACCTTACGGATAATATCCATCTGGCGTTCTTCGGCTAATTCCTGATCAACTTCACGAAGCGTGCTATCTTCTGTACTCACACGAGAACCCTTTATTCTACTGTAAATCTTAACTTAAAAAACTTTGATAGCAAAATAATAGTGGCAAAACACAAATAGGCATTGATTTACCTAAGCCATTATTACGCTAATTTGAGGATGATATAAGGTTTTTTTTTATTTTTGCCTATGGTTATCTGATTCAAACATAGGCTTTTTTCAAAAATTCCTATTCTAATATTCAATCTCGGGTTTGTTTCCATTATTTCATCATAGTTATGAGTAGGCTCAGAGCCTGCAGCAAAAATCGTTAAACACTTTTAGCAGGTTGTAAATCAGACGTTCATTTCAACAACTTCACACGATTACGGCTCTAAATATTTAAAGTGAGAGCCCCATTTTCTTACGGGTTTTCATAGAACTCTTTGACCATAATGGCAATCACGGCCCCTATCGGTCCTACATCAAAGCAAAGTAAGCATCTATCCTATATCAATTCGGCAATGTTGGGGGCGGCGTGTCATTTCCGGATGGGGGTGCAACGGGAAGAGGCGCTTCTTCCCCTCTTGCCTCATTAACAGGCTCGAATACTCTGCGAAAAACGCCCGGCGCAAAGGCCGACAGTGGATTGACGGAAATAGACGGCGCTGACACATCCCCCGTAATTCGATAGGAAAGAGCCAAAACCCCCTCCCCAGTACGGCTGACAAAAAGTTTCCCGATTAAAGGGACATTCCCGAGGAGAGAATTGACCTGATAGGCGGGCGCAAAAGCCCCATTCAAATTAACATCCCCATTGCCGTCCAATCTTAAAGACCCATTAGACGTAATACCAATAGAGGGCCCAACCGCTTGTGCCTTTTCAAAGATAAGCCGGTCAGCATCAATTTGAAAATCCGTTTTAATTTTATCAAACGCAATTCCCTCCCCGCTTACCAAGTCCCCTAATCCATCAAAAGACCCTGCTGCAAATAATTTTGCCAAAATCGGCGCGTTTACCAGTTTAACATTTTGCGCATAAACATCCCCGCTTACAATATCCTTTTTGGCATCATTGTAACGAAGATGTAAAATACCCTCCCCCCCTCTAATGGAACTTACCTCAAATAATCCCTCAAGCAACGTACCAAGATCATTTGTTTGCGCTTCAATAATGCGTTCCTTATTATCTTCTTCATCAACCCCATGGGTCAAGGTAATAGAAAGTGGGTCAAGATCACTATCAAGGCCGGCAAGATTTAATATTTGTAACTTTTCAAAATCGCGCCACACATCAAGCGAGGTATCACTCAATAAGATATCATTACGCAATTTAAGCTTATCAATGCGCACACTCGCCCGCACCCCATCTCCCCAATCAATGTCTACGTTGCGCTTGTCACTCCCATCTGCAGCTGTGACAATGTTCTCTGCTTCACTACCGCTATCATCCCCCGATACAGATACAGATGCGGATACAGTTTCTTTTGATGTCGTTTGTCCGCGCCCAGACAGATAGTTTGCAATCACCGGACCTATATCCAAAAAGGCCCCCGATAAAATAAAATCCAGTTGCCCTTCTGGGGCACGCTCTGCCTCGGCTGCAAAATCAGCCTGATCTTTAATAAAAAATTTCCTAAACCCTAGCCCCAGCAATCTTCCAGTCGGGGCAAAACTTAGCTTTCCATCAATATCGAGCGTGTCCCCCTTCAATATAAACCTGTTCACTCGCGTCACGGGCGCTGCTCCGCTTTGATCAAACTCGATTTCTAACTTCGCATTTGCCGGAATATCTTTACGTTTGCTCCATCCAAAAAAATCAAACCGTAAGGCCGCTTCTTTTAAATCCGCATCTATCGTCACTTTTTCCAGAGCCCGATAAGCCCCTTGTGCATTAACGGTATAATCAATCGCGCCGCGTAAGAATGAACGCACAGGCAATCCAATTAAATCTGCCGTAGAGGAATCAAATGTACCTTCTATTTTCAGTTTGGAGGGGCCATCCTCATCAACATAAAAATTCTGCACCCATTCAATGTTCACGGGTTCCTGATCAATTTCGGCAATACCCGCAATCGTCATATTGCGGGTTTTTAAATCAATAGTTCCTTTTGCATTTTCAAGATCCACATCGGCAAATATCTCTTTAAAGGTTAAATTATCAAATTCGGCTTTTCCATCATAAAGCAATCCATTGCCGGGAACATTTCCCCCCCTAACACGCTGCAATTCCATAGTGACATTTGCGTTACCGGAAATTTGCTTGGGGTCCAATCCTCCACGGGATATCAAACCCAGCGGCTTTTGATTTAAAATATCTAATATCTCGCCCGCTTGCCCCGCCGCATCAAATTGTATAACTATATTCTTGGTAGGCGGATCAAACTGAGGAATGCTAACAATTCCCTTTTTTGCCTTCACATTACGTACATACCCACTATCCATTGTGACTTTGAGGGAGTTTCCCTGCACCACCCCATGACCCGCGCTTTTTGTTAATAGCGGCAAACCATAGATATAATCAACGCTGACATCAGCCACATCGAACTCAAGCTTTAAGTCTTTATTGGGTGTGTAGCCAAGCTTCCCCCTTAGGCCCGGTTTTAAATCTGCCTGGAAAGTTATATTTTTTGCGTAGCCACGACGGACACGGTTTTTTACCCATGTGCGCGATATTGGGGCGAGGCTTAAAGGCCAAAAATCCATCAGTTTTTGATAACCAACCCTGCCATCAATCTTCAAATCTGCTTGCAACCCAAAAGGGGGTTTAATGGCGATGTCATCTTTAGGGGGAATGTGCAACGCAAAACGACCACCCACTTTAATATCATCACTATTTAAATCAATATCACTCAAAGATAATTGACGGCCATTGATATCATATTGGCCAATCAATTTAGCACGATCCAGTTCCAGAGTTTTTTGAAACAAGCCTTCACGATCAAGAGTTAATTTTTGCACTTCCAGATCAAAATCAATAACCGTATTTTTAAAGACATCAATCCCGTTTTGCGAGCGCGAACGCCCACCGCTTGCATTATCGCCGATTTTACCTGCTTCATCAGTGCTGTGATCAATTTGAACTGTTTCAAGTTTTATCAATCCAGAAATAAGCGCTTTGTTTTTCCCCACAAACACATCAAACACCTCTAATTTCAAGGCTTTTGCCTGAGGGTCATAGCCACCAACCGCCTTAAGGGTCTTAATGTCTAAAGGATCATTGCCAAGGGCCGCGACCGACAATTTTCCTGCCCCTGCCTCAAGATCAAAACCAACATCCAATAATGCCCCTCGAGAGGTAAATTCGGCACGCCCCTGACCACTAATGGGCGCCGTTATCGGGGAAGCCGTCATCCCGAAAAAGATTGAAGAAATATCACCAAGAGGCATATTTTGACCATCCAGAAAAAGCTGAATGCGGTCTTTTTGCTCATCATACGCGGCTTGCAATAGCATACCCGATTTTTTGTCAGCATATAAAAAATCTGCATTAGCTTTGATGGCAAAATCAGCCCCTGTTGATTTTTCAAACCGAACATCAATATTATCCGCCTGCCAACCTTTTTGCGTTTCCACACTTTTATAAATAACGTGCACATCCTCCATTATAACAGAACGAAAAATGTCTCTATACATATCAGAATCAAGAAGTTCCGAGAAACGATCAACCAAACGCTGATCATTATTCGAGGAAGTTACATCGCTTTTTTCTAATACTTGTTGGTCGACTTCAATAATTACATTATTAGCTATTAGATTTTGAACGCCAAAACGCCCCTTTAAAATCTGGTCTTTTGGAACTTCAATAATGATCTTCGGCACCCTCGCCGATATAAAGGGCCCAAAGGGCGGTAGAGACAAGGGTATAGAAGATGGTAAATCAGGATGCGTGGCGGCCTTCTTATCAATCCCGTTTGCCACAACAACATCGCGCATCTCGATTTGATATAATCTGCGATCTTCAGGGGAAACCCGCAAATGAACCTGATCTAATTGAAACTGGTATCCGGGGGGGAGTTTTTGGGCAGCAATATGGGCGGCCATACCGTTAAACCGGTTAAGGGAAAGCCCTTTATGTTCAACGCGCCATAAAGCATAGCCAAGCAGCAGGACCAACACAGCGACCACAGCCCCGAAAATTTCGAGACTGATTATTCCAGCCTTTAACAAACGCGCCTTCATAAAACCCTTGAAGTCCTAATTGGCGAAACCACCAAAACAATAATAAACATATAGCCGCTTATGATGTGGTGCAATAAGATATCAACTCGCCACAAACCTGAATATCAATGCCCCACCCCTTACCGGATAAACCTAACGTGAATCATAACGGGCAATCTTAACCAGTAATAGGGCTATTTTAAGAACCTAAAAGAAAAAGCAAGACAAAACATAATGTGGGCAACAACTAGACCATGACTGATACAGTTGCTTATATTTTAGACCTTAGATTATAGCTTCAAGACCTCTCATAGGCTATTAACCCAATATCAATGCCACCTTTACAATTTAGGCCATTATAAAAGGATACCCCATGACGACACCTACCGTTACAAAAGCCGGAAAACCTCTTGTAGAAGGAGGAAAAGCACCCGCCTTTATGCTGCCAATTGACCAGAACATAAAAGATATCGATCATAAAGACGGAAAAATTTCCCTAAAAGATTTTGCAGGGAGCAAGGTGGTTGTCTATTTCTACCCCAAAGATGACACACCCGGCTGCACCAAAGAAGCCATCGGGTTTTCTCAATCCTTGTCAAAATTCAAAAAAGCAGGCGTGCATATTATTGGTGTCTCAAAAGACCCTCTCACCAAACATACTAAGTTCCGTGACAAGCATGATCTGACCATCACCCTAGCCAGTGACGAAGAAGGTACCATGATCGAAAAATATGGCTGTTGGGTTGAAAAGAACATGTATGGACGCAAATATATGGGCATAGAGCGGGCAACATTTTTAATTGATGAAAAAGGCAAGATTATCAAAATCTGGCGCAAGGTAAGGGTGGCCGGCCATGTAGAGGCCGTGCTTGAGGCAATTGAAAGCACATAAGGTGACGTCAATAAAAACATTAGAATCAGCAAAACCCGAAGCGTTAGCAAAAATAACGTACGCTTGCATCAATGTGCTTGAGCAATCAGACCCCAAAAAAAAGGGGAAAGCCGCTAGGCAGGCGGTTCAGCTTTTTAATACTTACGACCGAGATGCAATTCGCAAAGACCAAGCCCTACTCGCATCTTCCCCGCATAATTACTCGCCGGAGCACCTGCCCAAAGCGCCAAACCGACCCGCCAGAAATGATCGCCCCCCTTTAGTGCCCGCAACCCAAGTGCCAAGAAGACGGCTAAGCACCGGCACCGGACGGGCGGCCTTAATTCACGCGGTCGCCCATATCGAGATGAATGCCATTGATCTTGCCTTTGATATGGTCATCAGATTTACCCCTGAAATTGCCCGGCGGGGGCTAGACCTTTATGGGTTTTTAAAAGACTGGCTCAAAGTGGGCGGCGAAGAATCAGAACATTTTGCCTTATTATCCAACAGGCTAGAAGAATTGGGCACATTCTACGGATCCATGCCCGCCCATGATGGTTTGTGGGAAGCGGCGATGAATACATCGGATAAAATTATTGCCCGGCTTGCCATCGCCCCAATGGTGTTGGAGGCACGCGGGCTGGATGTCACTCCGAATATGATTAAAAAACTAGGGGATCATGGTGACGAGAAAAGCGCAAAGGCATTGCAACGCATTTATGATGATGAAATCGGCCATGTGGCCATTGGTGCACGCTGGTTCAAACAAATTTGCGCCCAAGACAAAGTGGAAAGCGTTGACAGTTTCAAACAATTGGTGAGAGAGCGTTTTCAAGGGCAAATCAAACCTCCTTTTAATCATCAAGCAAGGCAAGAGGCAGGCATTGAACGGGCCTTTTATGATGAATGGATAACCCAAATTACCCAATAGGGTTGCTATTAACCATTTTACGTTCGTGTCAACAGCGAAAATCATAAAAAAAATAGGTTATTTCATCACATAATAGTTGCCAAATTTTCATAATTGCTATGCAATATACTTGTATGGAAGTTAAACTCGTTGTGTGAAATATATATGGAAACTCTACGGTCTGACACCGTATCCAACACAACATGATTAATAGGGTATAGTAAAAATGAGCCGAAACTCCGGCCAATTGCATAGAATGTTCGGGCGTTTTTTTAAAGAACGCCAAATTTACCACCGCAGCGATGGGGTTGTCCATTTTATCTCTATGTCGACCAAGACACAGGTTGCCTTGGTGGTCATGGCCGTGTCTGCGCTTTGCTGGTTCGCTTATGCGACAGTTAATGTTGTTTTTAAAGAACAAATCATCCTTTCGATTGATAAAGAAAAGCGCTTGATGTCAAATAATCACTCCCGTGATCAGGTGGCATCCAAGCGTGCATATGATGAAATTAACGAGCAATATTTTCTTTTGGAACGTAATGCCAAAGCCGCTATTGACGAGCTTGCTGGCCGCCATCAAATTTTATCTAGCGCCTCGACCCGCAAAATCCAGGTTGATGACGGGCTTACGGGCCTTTCCGAACAATTATCCAAAGCCGGCGCCCCTGACGGGACAAAACCTAAAAATGGCAACCGGATTATGGTGGACGTGCAACCCGGTGAACCAACGCCAAGGCAATCACGGATTCGCAAATTACAAAAGACCGCCCAAAAAGAAGCTTCGAATGCGCGCATCAAAATACCGCGCAATCGCGACAATAGAGGCGCGGCAAACAGTCTGGAAACAGCAACAGCACAGCTTTATACGGAACAATTATTATTGCTTGCCGAATTAGAAGAGGCCGCAGGCAAGGAAGCAGACGAGTTAAGATATATTTTAAACGCAACTGGTTTGAGTGCGGAACGGTTTTTAACAGCCCCCAAAATTGTGAACAGTGCGTTTGCCCAAGGGGGACCGTTTGTGGATATCGCCAATCTTGATACGGCATCACCGTTTTTTATTAAAAAAGTCAACAGAACCATGAACGTGCTTGAAGAGCTGGAGAGCTTACGCGCAGTGGTGGAACGTATTCCTCTGTCTAGCCCTTCAACGTCTATCCGCTATATGACCAGCCGGTTTGGTTTGCGCAAAGACCCTTTTAACGGGCGTCCGGCTCAACATAATGGTCTTGACTTTCACGCCGCTGTTTCGTCACCCGTCAGGGCCACTGCATTGGGTGTTATTAAATATGCCGGACGGCGGGGTGGTTATGGCCGGGTTGTGGAAATTGACCATGGCAACGGATTCATCACCCGTTATGCCCATATGCGCCGTATTTCTGTAAAAAAAGGCCAAAAAGTTAAATTACATGATAAGGTAGGGGAATTAGGCTCAAGCGGACGCTCTACCGGACCTCATATCCACTATGAAATTCTGTATAAAGGCGTCCCCCAAAACCCACAACGCTTCATAGAGGCAGGTCGTTATGTTTTCGAAAGCTAAAAAAGACAATACTCCTAACGGTAATAATAACAGGCCCACTACTCAATCACGTCCAGATCCGCGTGCTAAACAGACCAGCCAGCCAACGGCGTCCCAAAACAAATCGCCAGTAAAAAGGGCCAACAACATGAAATCACCCGGTGTACCTTCTATAATTTCTACGGATGTCATCCTTGAGGGAAACCTTATTTCAACGGGGGAAGTTCAATTTGACGGAAACCTTACAGGTAATATCAAAGCGGCATCTTTAATTATTGGCGAAAAAGCATCCGTCACTGGCGAAGTTGCTTGTGAAGCCGTAACCATTCGAGGGCGCGTTGAAGGCATGGTTCGGGCCCGTAATGTTGCCCTTGCGGCCACGGCCTATATCCAAGGCGATATTATGCACTCTTCCCTATCGGTTGAACCGGGGGCCCATTTTGATGGTAATTGTCGTCATTCAGAAGATCCCCTTGCGGATGATGCGGCTAACGCTTTTGATCGCCCCTCGGGACAAGCCCCCACATCAGGCACTTTAAGCCAAGAGGCACCAAGGCCAAGCCCTTCCGCCCACACCAATAATTCACAAGCTGCCTTTGCGGCGCCCACTACCAACCAGAATTCTAACCACAGCAATAATGCCCGCCCCGCCAGCGCCATTAATGAATTAGGCAACCAGATAACAAACCCTAATGAGGGGGCGTCATCCTTTTTGGCAAAAAACCGCTCTCCTCTTAGATAGCCTCCTACTAGATAGTCTCTCTAAGGTAGGTTTTAATTCCCGACCAACTTTCACGGTTAAGCGCAGCTAATTCACATCTGTGCACGGCTGGTCTATGGACGTTTATTTAATGGGGCCCCGAATTATAATTTAATCTTGAGACTACAAAACAAACTTAAGACTAAAAGCCAAAATTTAATCCGTAAGCTTATCTTTTGGGTCAAATATATCTTCAATATTCATGTTAAAAACATGGGCAATTTTAAATGCCAGCAAAAGCGACGGATCATGTTTTCCTGTTTCAACAGCATTGATTGCCTGCCGGGACACATTCACCAATATGCCCAGCTCGGCCTGACTTAATTTACGTTCTACACGGTATTGTTTAATCTTGTTCTTCACGAATACCTTAACCGGACAAAGCACATCGCTATCCCGTGAGTCATTATCATCGTAGGCCAAACCCATATAAGAATCTCGCCTGGCAAGTCAATAACTTCTTCTATAAAGCCTAGCGTAAATGTACCAATCCCCACTATAGCCGCGGATATCAAGGCGGATTCCGTGACTATTTTTTGCCAGACCTCATCCATCGTTCGCACATATCGCAAAACCACGAAAATCAATGCAATCGCTGGTAGAACCGGCAAGCAAGAAAGCGCTACTCTTTGCCAATCTAACAATTCAAAACGGGCATCAATAAGGTTGATACCAACCAACAAAACCATATAGGTCAGCAAAACCAGACCCAATTGGATATTGTAACGCAGTATATTCTTCCGCCAATCTTTCATCATCTTATTTATCTCCATAATAAATTTAATAATGCACTTAAAAGTGTTTTACGATTTTTGATTCAAGCTCTAAGTATTGGAATTATACTCACTTCGTGTTGTCATTCCCTAATTCAGGAATAATTCAACTTCACGCGCAAAACGTTCTGTTTGATCCAGCATAATAAAATGCCGCGATTTCTCGATCGATATAAACTCAACATTTTCTAGCCCTGTATAAAGCTCCGCATACCGTTTGATAATCTGTTCCGGCGTGCCCGGAGAAAATTCATTATGAGGCACCAATACTCGCACTTTAGCCTTAATATGGGAAAGCACAGAACGATAATCAGTGGTAAAAATTTCTGCTGTTGCGATCGCAATAGCCCCTTGATCTGATCGTTCAATGTCACGCCAAATTATTTCTTGTGATTGCGGACTTGTTGCTTGAATGGGTAAGCCTTGCCGCATAAAACCGGAGAACTGTTCTTTAGGCATTGAGTTTAATTGCATCAAAATTTGCTCCTTACCCTGTGCTACCTCTATCGGGTCAGCATTAGGTCTTGTTAGACCCGCAAAAAAAGGCACAGAGTCAATTATCAAAATATTATCTATCCGGTCCGGTATCTCCGCCGCAATTAATAATGATATGACCGCGCCCATTGAATGACCGATAAGGGACACATTTTGCAGATCACGTTCTTTTATTTGCTCAACTAATGCCTTGGCCGCAGGAACCGTAAACATGGTCAGGTCACTAGGGGCAGGCTTACCGCCAAAACCACCAAGGGTGACCCAATGATAGGATTTGTCTTTTGTATCGAGCATCTGAAATGAGGGTGCAAAAACATCGGGCGAAGAGGTAAGCCCCGGGATAATCACAACCGGATCACCAACACCCTCGCGCTGGATAAATATTCTATCGCTTTGGTTTGTCCCGGCTTGGGGTGCCACCTCAGGTCGGGGAACCGTTTCAAGTTGGGCATTTGCCACAGTATCATTAGCATCAGACTCAGTAAGATCAAAACCATCACCCCCCGCACATGCGGCTAATACCAACAACATAATCATCAACTTGAACATTTTTATTAATTTCATTTCAAACCTCACAATGATTAACTTAGGACATTTTTCTTGAGGGCATTTTTCTTAAGCGCGATTATCGTAAGAGTGAGTGCCCTAATTTTAATTTTCATATGTAAGGTATGCCTTACTTATAAATATGTCAAGTCAACCTGACATATTGCAATAGTTTCATCAAGATATCCATAAGCATTCCCCCAAAATCAAAAAGTGTGATTGACCTCGCCAACGCATTAGCCCAGCTTACATATTCAGTTTTTTTAATGAGGATAATCATGACCCTAAAACGTTTTTGTAAAATTGTTGCAACTGTTGGTCCCGCCAGCTGGTCCCCGCCAATGTTAGAAATGTTGCACAATGCAGGGGTTGATGTGTTCCGCTTGAATATGAGCCACGGCGAACACGCCAAAACCGCTGAGATCATGCAATCAATTCGCGCTATCGAAAAAAAATCGGGCACTCCGATTTGCGTATTCGCCGATTTACAAGGGCCAAAAATCCGTACCGGTATCCTTAAGGATGACGGCATAACGCTAGAATATGGAAAAGTATATAAACTCACGCTGGAAAAAGAAACCGACCAAGACAACACAATTCCTATTCCGCACAAAGAGCTTATGGATACATTAGTGGTGGGGGATATTCTAAAGCTTGATGATGGCAAACTCCAAATCACGGTGACAAAAAGCCAAGACGGGGATTACGAAGCCCGCGCCGACACACCGGGCTTGCTAACCAATAAAAAGGGCATCAATGTTCCTGGTCGACAATTACCAATTTCTGCCCTTACTGAAAAAGATCGCGCCGATCTGGCTCACGCTCTCGATATTAAAGTAGATTATATTGCCCTTTCTTTTGTTCAGCGTGCAGAAGACGTTAAAGAAGCGCGGGATTTAATCGGGGATAAAATCGGTATCATTTCAAAAATTGAAAAACCTTCTGCCGTTGACGATCTTGACGATATTCTTGCTTTATCAGACGCTATTATGGTTGCGCGCGGCGACCTTGGGGTTGAATGCGCTGCGGAAGATGTCCCCTTAATCCAGCGCAAGATTATCCAGCAATGCCGACAAGCGGGCAAACCCGTAATCGTCGCCACCCACATGTTAGAGTCCATGGTAGAATCCATGGCCCCCACAAGAGCTGAGGCGTCCGATGTTTCAAACGCAGTTTATCAAGGCGCAGACGCGGTGATGCTCTCGGCTGAAACAGCGGTTGGTCATCATCCCGCTTCTGCCGTGGCGATTATGGATAGGATCATAAGAGCAACAGAAAAAGACCCCCAAAGCACAGCCTTCCAATCTCTCCACCAAGAAGATGAAAACTATAATACGGCTGACGCGATTACTTTATCCGCCAGACGCATCGCTGAAGTTCTGGATTGCTGCCTTGCCATCGCCTATACAAAAACCGGATCAACGGCCAAACGGTTATCACGCGATCGCCCAAACTGTATCATTGTGGGGGCAACACCGGACCCAGATGTGGCCCGGCAACTCTCCTTATTTTGGGGCGTTGTTGCCAAGATCACAGATGATATCGAAGATTTCAACGAGATGATTGGCAAAGCCGATCAATTAGCTCAAGCCAGTGGCGGGCGTGACGGCGAGCGGATGATTATTGTTGCGGGCTATCCTTTCGGAAGACCGGGAAAAACCAACACGCTAAAAATTGCCAGAATTGGCGCTATAGCCGGATAATCATCCAAGAACCCAAACGAAAAGGGATTTATCCGCTCTAGCTTTTACAATAAAGTTCAGTAGGATTACTGCTAAGTCTATTGAAAACATCATTGCTTGAATTTCGTCTGGGAGGACATAAGGATGAGCTCAACTTTAAAGCCCGCGCCAGCGGGCATAACGGCATTTATGGATGCCGTACCCCATAAACATATAAACCTCACAGCAGAAGCATTATACCAACACGCGGTTCATCGAGGCGAAGGCAATATTGGCGCTGGCGGCGCTCTGGTTGTTAAAACCGGCGACCATACGGGACGGTCAGCGAATGATAAATTCATTGTTCGTGACGAAGAAACCAGTGACACGGTCTGGTGGGATAATAATAAATCCATCACCAGCGAGCAATTCGAACTATTGCATCAAGATATGTTGGATTATGCAAAAGACCACGAGCTTTTTGCCCAGGATTTACGCGGCGGCGCTGATAATGATCATCATGTTAAGGTCCGCGTATTTACCCAATATGCGTGGCATTCATTATTTATCCAACATTTATTGATTAGACCGCCAATGGATCAACGTAGCGGCGAGCCTGATTTTACGATTGTTGATTTGCCTAATTTTAAAGCCAACCCGGCGCGTCACGGATGTCAGTCAAACACTGTAATCGCGGTTGATTTCACCCGCCGCATGGTGTTGATTGGCGGCACGTCCTATGCCGGTGAAATGAAAAAATCCGTATTCACCATACTCAATTATTTACTCCCCCCCAAATCTATCATGCCCATGCATTGTTCCGTAAATGTCGGAGATAATAACGACCCGGCAATCTTTTTCGGTCTATCGGGAACCGGTAAAACCACCCTTTCCGCCGACCAAAATCGCATGCTAATTGGTGATGACGAACATGGGTGGGGTCCTAATGGTTTATTTAACTTTGAAGGCGGATGTTACGCAAAGGTTATTCGTTTATCCCAAGAGGCTGAACCGGAAATATTCGCCACCACTCAAAAATGGGGCAGTGTTCTTGAGAACGTTGTCATGGATGAGCAAACCCGCCAGCTTGACCTTGATGACGCCACCTTGGCTGAAAATTCACGCGCGGCCTATCCCATTCATTACATTCCCAATGCCAGTCTTGATGGCCGCACCACATTCCCCAAAAACATCATCATGCTCACATGCGATGCGTTCGGGGTGATGCCGCCCATCGCAAAACTTACACCGGCTCAAGCCATGTATATGTTTTTATCGGGATACACAGCAAAAGTGGCCGGCACAGAAAAAGGCCTTGGCAATGAACCCGCGGCTACATTTTCAACCTGCTTTGGGGCACCTTTTATGCCGCGCCACCCTTCCGAATACGGAAAATTATTGGGCGAGTTGATTGATAAACATAATGTCAATTGCTGGCTGGTGAATACGGGGTGGACCGGCGGCCCCTTCGGCGTTGGTGAGCGCATGCCCATCAAAGCCACCCGCACTCTATTAAACGCGGCGCTAGACAATATATTAGACGAAACACAAATGGTCACTGACCCGATTTTCGGATTTAAAATACCAAAAGCCGTAGAAACCATTGAAGAGAAAATGTTAACACCTAGAAATAGCTGGTCTTCCCCCCATGAATATGACGCGCAAGCCCAAAAGCTAGCAGGCATGTTTGTTGACAATTTCAAAATTTACGAAGACTTTGTGGATCAAGATGTGAGGGACGCCGCGCCGCGCATCCATGCGTAAAACGGTAAAACCAATTAAAAACCGTCTTAAAGCATGCCTTAAAAGTCATTGATGGTTTCATTTAACCGGGCTTCTATGTCTTTTGGAAGCCTGGTTTTCATAGCGTCATTGAAAAACCGCTTTGAAACACTTTTCTCGCCTGTTACGCGGGCGATCAACCCCCGGCCAATCATCGCTTCAAAGTTTTGATCATTCTGGGTCAAGAGCGTTTTAAAGATTATTTCCGCTTGTTCAAAATCACCCTTTGCGCCAATGCAAAACCCGACCATGCGCATCGCCTCTAGATCCCAGGCATCATCTTGAAGTTTGGCCTGCGCATTGCTGCAATTTTCACTATCAAATCGTCGGTCCAATATCGTTTCTGCATATTCCCTGAAATCAACACGGTTCAAGACGAGTTGCGTTTGAACAGGCCGCAACAAAGAAACATTAGGGACCAATGGTTTGGGGGTCGCAGCAAGAAGGATCGGATTGGCGTTATCTCCCTCAACAATAAAGGAGGAGGATTGTGCGCCTTCCCGCAAGGCCGCTGAGGTGTTTGAAGACACAACACTATTCGGCCTATTGGGTGCCGCCACTGTCCATTGAGAAAATGTGGTCACCCGTAATGGTTCTTTTGTAACCGGAGAGGGCTCTTTTCGCACAGCCTTTAAAATATCATGACCCTCTTTTTGGGCAATCCTATCGGGGGGAAGCGGATTATCTCCATATTCCAAATCAATACAAACAGCATCTGCCTTTTGTATTTTACATTCTTTTACCAAAGAGCGCAGTACGGAACTCTCCGATTGAATTTTCAATAAGCTGCCCGTTGCTTGAGGCACCATTGTCAAACGTTGTGCATTGACGCTCTGGTCCTCAATATCTATGAGAATTTGATCTTGCAAACCTTCCAGATAGAACCCGTCACGACGCTGAGAAATAGCACAACCGAGGCGGCAAAAAAGTGCAACACGCAAAAACCGTCCACTTTCACCAATCTGGATATCTTGTAGCCGGTTCGTATCTGTAGAGATACCCCGTCCTTGAGGCAGAGTATGAACACGCACCACATTATTGATGACCGGTGGTTGGGCATTAACATTTATGGGAACAAAGAGAGCCAAAGGCGCTAAGACGATTATGCCCTTGAAAAACACCACAAAGCGCCCACGCAAAAAGGCTGCATTCCAATCCAAGGCTTTATTAACCCGTGATTTTGCCAAAAATCTCTTCAACAATGAAAAAGGGGCGTGAATAAAAAAAGTCATACAGATCAAAGGGGGCTAAAATTACACTTATTTGATCAATCAACTGATTTGTTGAATTTGTACATATCTTTTCTATAAGCCAGATAGAGACTACATTAAAACGGGCCTACCCGTGAAGATAGACCCGCTAAAAGCGTTTTTAAAACATGACTTTATGGTTCCGGGATGGTTCCGGGTTTAATAATAACCACTCACATAATAGCTGCCTTTTTTGATATATAGATTGTCATATTCGTCATAACACGCAATCGCCTTAACCAATGCCTTGCGCCCACGATAATAATCGACTTTTTCTACAGGGTAGCAAGTATCGGCATAGCGATATCCGCGACGACCATAGAACGCTGTTTTGGTATAACCGATGGGACTAAAACCAGCGAAATAATGGAAAATGGAGTGTTCTGAACAAAAGTAACCATGACTACTTTTGGATACATAACCATGGGAAAAACTACGTCCACGATAGGCCGAGCGATTCCCGAAGCGGCCATTTCGTCCATATCGACTATAGCCGCGGCTTGAACCGCCGAAGCGACGATAATCACGACCTCTACGGAAACGGCGGTCACTACGCCCTCTCCTATCATTGCGGAAACCCCGATCGTCACGGAAACGTCTATCACGTCGCGAACCATTATCCCTTGATCTATCGCGGGATTTGTCACCGCGGGGCCTATCCCCCCGCGAACCATCACCTCTTGGTCTATTGTCGCGATTTCTATCACCACGCTGCCGATCACTGCGATTTCTGTCACTGCGGTTTCTATCGGATCGATTACGGAAGCGTCGTTCCCGTCGTCTTTCTCTTCTATCCGCTCTTCTTTGTCGGCGCGAGCTATTACGATTAGCACGGCGATCACCGCGGTTTGCCCGCCGGTTCGAATTGGGCCGGTTTTGCTGCGCATGACTTGAGGGTTCAAACTCAACCAATGATGCGGTCGCACCCGCACTATTTAAGGAAACTTTGATAGCTTCTGAAGCCGTTGAAGCTGAAGCACTTAAAAATGGCGCACCATTTTGTCCCGCTGAAGCCGTCGGCACCATAAACAAGCTTGCAGCAAACAAGCCAGCTGCAAACCCGTGTTGGAGCCGCAATTGCGTTTGGCTTGATTTCAATTTCATAAAACGAGGCAAATTCATAATGGTGTCTTTCATCTTCTTCATTGGCTCCTCCTGTTTCAGGCATACACAGATCAAGGCATTCACTATAATGCTGTCTGGCAACTTATTCTTTATTCAAACTTACCTATTATTTAATCTTAATAGTTATATAGGTTTACTCATTACAAAGCCGGATAATGATTGAAGCACACGTCACTCACAGCTATTTCACAAGAAATCATCAAAATAGAAAATCAGATATTTTCCTGAATGGCTCGCACATCACTATCTTCAAAACACAACTTTAACGCATAATGAACAGTTTAAAAGCCCTATTTGGTCGAAATAAGGCGAATAAAAAATATAACCGCAAATCAAACCCGACAGCAGCTTGGGTTTTGATCTTTACAAAACTTATTTCCGAAAAATATTTGCCGATGCAGGCGTTATCTGAAAAATACTGTCGCATTCGCTGTTAGAGACACGGTTTCATCCACTTGTGAACATCGGGAAAAATCATTTCGCGCTTCTATTTTTAAAATGTCCGAACTCGAATTGTTTTCCTGATTATTTGCACGGGATTGAGGGCCCGATATTTTTTGCAGTAACATAACTCCATTCACCCGCGGACCGACAAAGTTCATGCGCATATCTTCATAGCAATAGAGTTTATCATCGCGAATCTCATCAAATCCACGATTAATCAGCCCACTACCTTTTTTCAAAGTGATAAAATCCCTTACAATCGATGGCTGCGATGTCGCCTCTGATTGATCCTCATCAATTTCTTGAATTCCAACAGTTTCAATAGAAGAATCTTCAACGCTAAGCGTTTCAACAGACGGCGTTTCAACAACAGCTCGTACCGCTTGGGCAAAAGATGGTTGACCTATCATATCTAATGTGAAGGAGGGAAGACGCCCATGCAAAGACAAAATCAATCTATCGGGGTCAATGCTATCCGGGGCAAGAGCAATTGCACTAATTTTTGTAGTAGCGCCATTGTGGGATGCATCAGTATACCAAGCTCCTTGGGCTGTGCCGCTTAGATTAATCAACGCCGTTCGACACGCATTATCGCCTTTTGCCCTGCGAATACCCCAAGCATCGCCTAATTTATCAGCCCAAACTACTTGATCCTCTTTGCGCAGATAGTCCAAAGGACACTGGGATTTAGAATCATCAGGCGTAATAGCGGCAATCAAAGAAGCGGGGACATTAAACAATTCCGCTCTGGCATAATGGTTTTTGCGATAACGTTCTGGGCGCGCCAAATCTTGCTGGATCACTTTGTCATCGTGCAAGGCAACATCAAACCCGTCAGCCTCCCCGATAATATCTGCAGCGGCAATTTTAATAGAGGTCTCCCGCGCTAAATGCTCGGGTGCACCAATCTCGTGGAATGCCGCAAGTCCCCCCGCCTTCTCGATCAAGGACGGGTCTAACTGGTCTATCCGTTCGTATACGACACTAATGCCATCACACGGTTTAAAATGAACCGTCCATGAGGGTTTAGGGTTTTGCCCTTGTTCATCACGTAGAATATGACGCTCGATCGCTACAATATCCGCTTGGGCTGGCGCACGAACCGGCGTCATGCGTCGTTCAAACGGGCTACCATCATTCTTAGTATTAATCCTGATATAAGGTGCCGGTAACACTTCCCCCGGCGCCGTTACGCCCCCTAACGGGGAAATGCTCAACACATTTTCAAAGTCTGTAAAGTCAGCGGTTAACACCGCGCCGCCCGCCCGACACACCTTGCTTGCATTGTTTACTTTGGTCGATGTGGCTATCTGCTTGACGGCTTTTGGCCCTATTGTCGGCTTGAAAATGATCACCCCGAATAAACCAGCCACCACCAAACTGGCCCCCAAACGGGTTAAATCACCCCTTCTGGAGCGGGTACCATGCCCGTCTTGATCGCGCTGTTCATGCGCCGCTCTAAAATCTTGCGGATGCAGAGGCGTATTATAATAGGAGCTGGGGCCGCCAGAATAATCTGACCGCATATTAGGCGATCGCTTGTCTTGGCTGTCGAAATATGAGGGTGTATTTTTTGAGTCACCAACACCGGAAGATGGATTAAGATGACCCGCTTGCGCCGCTATCGAGCCCTTTTCAATGGTAGAGCTAAAGGACTGGTCATTATGAGGGTAGACATGATGGGAAGTATCATGACGGGAAGGTTTCCGGCCCCGATCAAATAATCTCTTTAGCCCCCTTTTAGCAGGCTGACTCGTGCGGGTATCGCGAGGATTATCACTCCTTGATCGTCTATAATACCAAAATCCCATTACAATCCATACTCTCATACTAGATGTAGTTATAACATCGCACACCGAGTCCCGATGAAAGTTAAGCCCAAAAACACTTTAGATGCAACTTAACGATCGGAGATTCATAATATTATACCATATTTCCAGCCTATTAGATCAACAAACCTCAGCCATTTAGTAGTTTTGCTGCCCTAACGGCCCCAAAGCCCATACGATTCTTGATGTTTAATGATATTCCAAGGGTAAATGACAGGATTATCAGAGAATAATCATCGGGCTAGGCCTTCCGCTATCTGTATTTTCTGGTTCCTTTTCTAAAAGTCTATACTATAGTTGTTTTTTCGCCATATGGGCAAAGTTTGTAGAAAATCAGGAGTTTACTATGCGCTGGAGGGACCGCAGACGCAGCGATAATGTGGAATTTAGAAAAGGTGGCGGCGCTGCCGGGGCAGCTGGTTTTTCCGGACTTGCTTTTTTCATTCTCCGGTTCGTTTTTGGACGTTTCGGGATAGGCGGCGTGGTGGTATTGGTAGGCGGGTTTTTTGCCCTGAAAACCATTGGCCTGGACCCTTTGCAAATGTTAAATGGCGGCGGTCTGCGCAGCGCTTCCAATGGGGAGAGCATCGACCTCAACAGTGAGGAGGCCCAACGGGTCATGGCCGTGGTGGGCACAACCGAAGATGTCTGGACCCAGATTTTCCGAGATAATAATGCCCGCTATCCCGCCCCCCAAGTGGTGGTATTCCAAGGGTCAACCACATCAGGATGCGGAGCGGCCTCCGCCTCTACGGGTCCATTTTATTGCCCTGCTGATCAAAAAGTTTATTTTGATCTCGCTTTCTTTGACGAATTATCAAGGCGTTTCGGGGCACCGGGTGATTTCGCAGAAGCTTACGTGATTGCCCATGAAGTCGGCCACCATGTGCAAACTGTTCTTGGTACCTCTAAACAAGTACGTGCTGCCCAACAACGTGCCAGCCAAACCGAGCAAAATGCGTTGCAAGTGCGCATGGAACTACAAGCCGATTGCTATGCGGGGTTGTGGGCCCATCACGCCAATAGTGCAAAAGATTTTCTGGAAGAAGGCGACGTGGAAGAAGCCTTGAAAGCGGCCTCCGCCATTGGGGATGACACCCTACAACGCAATGCCGGACGACGGGTCAATCATGAAAGCTTTACCCACGGATCTTCTGCCCAACGGGTCAAATGGTTTCGCACCGGCCTTCAATCCGGCCAATTGCAAACATGTGACACGTTTCAAGCGCAAAGCCTTTAAACAAGAATAGAGACTTTAAAGCAGCTTTTCTATTGCATGTGCTCCGGTAAAACGGGCCATGCGATTAAGCTCTGCAGTTAGTTTTTGCATCCGTGCCTGACTGAGACTCTGCCCCGCCTCTACCCAAATGTTTTCTGCACGAAGTATTTTCTTTTTGCGGTCCACGCGCACTTCAATCCGGCCAATAAATTTATCCTTATCCAAAAGAGGGCAGATATAATAGCCATATTGACGTTTGGCGGCGGGCGTAAAAATTTCTATTTTAAAATCAAATCCGAACAACATAGCCAAACGTTTGCGGTCACGAATGAGAGGATCAAACGGATTTAAAATATGCAAGCGCGGTGAAAGCTTCCCCCTATTGGCAAGCTTGTCTTTTATGGTTTTCAACGCAAAATATCGCCGGTAGGTTTTATCACTCCCCTGCACTTCAACCTCGATAATTTCTCTTGATGTTGCGACCCATTTCTTGACATCATCCAAGGGAACCACATCCCAGAATTTTTGAATTTCTCCATAGGTTGCAAACCCCAAACGCTTTAAAGCCTCAACGCAAAGCCAATTGTTGCGGGTTTGCAGATCATATTTTACCGCCGCAATAGAATGGGGAATGATGTTGGATTTGATATCATAATATTTTTGAAAATTATGACGATGGGATGTGGCAAGCCGGCCCCCAAACCACATAAAATCAAGAGCCAATTTATGAGGGGGGCGCATCCATAAGTGAACTGACTTATCTGCTTTACCCTTAAAATCGCGCGAACATAAAGGTCCTTCCTTTTTTATACGCTTATATATTTCTTCGATGGTCGCAGGGGGCGGCAAATGTTTGCCCCAAAATGTTCTATTGGCGCGATTGCCCAATCGTTTAAACTGGGATGCCCAATAGGGATAAAATGCCATCGGCAGAACGGAAGCATCATGGGTAAAATGTTCGAATACTTTTCGCTCGCTTATTAAGTCATCAAGCATATATTCCCGATAGCGATGATTCCGGGACCATAAAATATGATGATGGGCCCGCGCCGTAATCTGAATAGAATCAAGCTGGACAAACCCTAGACTATGGATAATTTCTAGCAACTGTTTTGAACCAAATTCATGTGTCCTTTGGGGAGCGGCTGTCCCTCGGTTTGGAGCCGCTTTACGGTCTTTATCCCTTTGACACATCGCTTGCAATTCAAGCCACAATAAGCGCGCATCGCGATTTTTAATCTGTAAGACCATATTACCCTATCTACACTGCCCACCCTTACCAATTCAATTTAATTGATGATTGCATAGACCATTGCTATGGTGAAACATATTAAAGTTCAACGCTTGATACATGATGCTCGATGAATGGGAGTGCACTATCACTTTACCTAAAACACAGCCTATACCCAAAACAAAGCCTATCCGTGACCGTTTTTTCTTTTTAAAAAATGTGCGTCCGTTTGTTTTCTGGCCCCCTGCATTGATTTTGATTATCGCTGTTGTTGCAAGTCTGATTAATTTCGACGGGTTTCTCTCTCTCACCACCACAATCAATAGATTTATTTTACTCAATTTTGATTGGCTGTTTACCATCGCTAGCGCTTTTAGCGTTTTACTTATTTTAATTATCGTCATCTCACCCTTGGGCGCTGTTCGTATTGGCGGTGATAACGCAAAACCCATTTTATCGCGCTGGCACTGGTTCGCGATTACTTTATGCACGACAATCGCCATCGGGATTTTATTTTGGGGCGCTGCCGAGCCCATGTTCCATATCACAGCGCCGCCCGCCTTTAGCGGCGCACCCCCGAACAGTCCTGAAGCCGCACGCTTTGCGCTATCCTATCTTTATCTTCACTGGACAATTACACCGTATGCGCTCTATTCAATTCCTGCTTTGGCTTTTGCGCTGGCTTATTACAATCATAATCAAGCCTATTCCCTTGGCGGGCCTATCAGCTTGTTGACAAAAGCGTTCGGCCACAAAAAATTCGCCAATTTTCTGGATGCCATTGCATTGTTCGCTTTGGTTGCGGGGGTTGCTGCGGCTCTTGGCGCTGGAGCATTAAGTGTGGTGGGCGGTGCCCAATCGATTTTTAATATTGGTGATAGTATACTTTTACGTTTCCTGATTACCTTCATCATTGTTTTATGTTTTATAATTTCATCTTTAAGCGGATTGCAACGGGGGATAAAATGGCTCTCCTCTCTCAATGCTCGCATTTTTATAATCCTGGCTTTATTCGTATTCATTGCGGGGCCAACCGGGGCCATCCTTAAATTATCAGGTCAAAGCCTATGGCATTATATTGTAACATTTATTCCCGCAAATCTGGCTTTGGGGGAACGCGCGGGCGACCCATGGATCCATGACTGGACTGTTTTCTTTTTCGCAAACTGGCTGGCTTGGGCACCGGTGACGGCTTTGTTTTTAGGGCGCATATCCGTTGGGTATACAGTACGCGAATTTGTTTTATTCAACTTGGCCTTGCCTGCAACATTTTCCATATTTTGGATGAGTATTTTTGGGGGCACCGCCATTCACCTAGACATGGCGAATAATCACGCTCTCGCCAATGCCCTATCCGCACAAGGACCAGAGGGGGTTATTTATACCTTGCTGGAATTTCTACCTCT
>CALLPQ010000163.1 GCA_938015425.1 uncultured Parvularculaceae bacterium
TGCAGGGGTTACCGGCGGCGGGTGCGGATATTATTGAATTGGGGGTTTGTTTTACGGACCCAATGGCGGATGGTCCGGCCATTCAGGCGGCGGGGCTGCGGGCTTTGGCGGCGGGGCAAACCTTATTGAAAACCCTTGATATGGTGGCCCGGTTCCGCATAGATGACGATAAAACGCCGATTATTTTGATGGGTTATTATAACCCGTTTTTCGCCATGGGGGTCGAACGCTTTCTTGATAGGGCGGCAAAAGCGGGTGTTGATGGCTTGATAATTGTGGATTTACCCCCTGAAGAAGATGATGAAATGTGCCTGCCTGCAAGAGCAAAAGGGTTGGACTTTATCCGGTTGGCAACACCAACCACTGATAAAGACAGATTACCCGCGATCATTAAAAACACATCGGGGTTTGTTTATTATGTGTCTGTGGCGGGGGTGACAGGTCAAAAATCTGCAGACCTTGGTGCGGTCGCAAAAGCCACTGAGGCGATAAAAAAGAGTGCTGGACTACCTGTTGGTGTTGGTTTCGGCATCAAAACAGCTCGGCAAGCCGGGGAGACAGCTCAAATTGCTGATGCGGTGATCGTAGGTTCCGCCTTGGTTGACCGGCTGGCCCAGTCGATTAATCGACAAAATAGTTCCGGTAAACAAGAAAACCTCGAGAATTTGAGCGGTGAAGCCCTTGAGAATATTGAGGAAAACACCCACAATAAGATCAATGATGTTTTGAATTTTGCACAAGAATTAAGTCAGGCGGTGCACCGTGCCCGATAATCATTTTTTGACCATGATTAAAGGCGATGTTGTTGATGTTAAAGATGTGCTTTGGAGAATTTTATGAATTGGCTTTCTAATATAACGCCGCCCGGTATCAAAAATATCTTTAAAAGACCGGATAATAATTCTGATACCCTTTGGGTTAAATGTAAAGGTTGCGGGGAAATGGTTTTCCAACGTGACTTGGAATTGGCCCATCATGTGTGCCCTTCTTGCTCTCATCACATGTTGATGTCGCCAGAAGAACGTCTAAAATTTATTTTTGATGATAAAAAATTCGACCGTATTGAATTACCTGATGCGGTGCATGATCCTTTAAAATTTAAAGATACTAAAAAATATGCTGACCGATTGAAAGAACATCGCAAACGCACGGGCGAGCAAGATGGTCTGGTGGCAGCAACAGGCACAATTGATGATGTTGAAGTGGTAGCCGCTGTTCAAAATTTCGGTTTTATGGGCGGCTCCATGGGTATTGCAGTTGGCGAAGGGTTTGTTCGCGCGGCTGAAGTTGCGGTTGAAAAGGCGGCCCCATTAATCATGTTTACGGCCTCCGGCGGCGCGCGTATGCAAGAAAGCATTCTTGCATTGATGCAAATGCCAAGAACCACCATCGCCGTTGAAATGTTACGTGATGCCGGACTGCCATTTATTGTTGTACTGACGAACCCGACTACAGGGGGCGTTATGGCGTCTTTTGCTATGTTGGGTGATGTGCATATTGCGGAACCGGGTGCCTTATTAGGGTTTGCGGGACGACGCGTGATTGAGCAAACAATCCGCGAAAAATTGCCGCAAGAGTTCCAAAAATCCGAATTCCTTCTTGAAAAAGGCATGGTGGATATTGTTGTTCACCGCCATGATTTGAAAGTGACCTTGGCTAAACTGGTTCGTGTTTTAACCAATTTCCCCCAACGGGTGGCCAGTGCTGACGGGGAACCTCACTCGAAACCGGATACTGGAATTGATACACATCAAAATACGGTCAAAAATTCTGGTGATAATCCTAATGCCGAAGTTGGTAAAAAACCCAATGTAAAATTAGGTGTAGAGACGCCGGTAGAAGCAGCGTTAGTAAAACCAAAAAACCCATTACCTTCTGCATTGCCCACATCTTTAACAGACAAGGTTACCGAAAAACTGGCTTCGAAAAAATCCGGTAAAGGCAAGGCGAAAAATAAAGTAAAAAAAGAGACGATCGAAGAGGCAGAGATCATCGTCGATAAAGCTGCTGAATAATCACCCGCAATATGAACGGTTTTATTTGATGTTCTATAAAGGGCAGTGCTCTTTGAGGGAGCTGGAAATATTATGACGGATGCAAGCCAGTTATTGGCGGCACTTGCTGAACGACGCCCGACAATCATTGATCTTAGTCTTGAGCGCATGCACAAAGCGCTTGAAGCCCTTGGAAACCCACAAAAACGTCTCCCCCCCACCATCCACGTTGCCGGTACGAACGGCAAAGGGTCTACAATCTCCTATATGCGTTCTATTTTAGAGGCACATGGAAAATCAGTACACGTTTATACATCTCCCCATTTAGTTCGTTTTAATGAACGCATCATTATCGCGGGCCAAGAAATTGATGATGAATATCTAGTGGATATTATCACCAAATGTGATGAGGTGGTGGATGAACGTATGTTAACCTATTTTGAAGCAGTGACTTGCGCCGCTTTTATGGCATTTTCGCAAACACAAGCTGACTTTTTATTGTTAGAGGTTGGACTTGGCGGGCGACTGGATGCAACGAATGTTGTTGACCAGCCGATTGCCAGTGTGATCACACCGGTTGCTTTGGATCACCAACATTTTCTTGGCAATGATTTGGCCTCTATTGCGGGGGAAAAGGCAGGGATTTTAAAAAACAATGTGCCAGCGGTTATTAATGCGCAATCCCCCGCCGCCATGACTGTTCTGGAAGAATATGCTTTAAAGGTTGGTGCACGCACGTTTAAATATGGGCAAGACTGGGATGTGTATGAGGAGCAAGGTCGTCTTGTCTATCAAGATGAGGCCGGTCTTTGTGATTTAACCTTGCCTCGAATGGCAGGCCATCATCAAATTATGAATGCAGGTCTGGCGGTCGCGGCGTTACGGGCGGCAAAATTACCAATCAGTGACCAGACGATGTCGGAAGGTATTGCCAAAGCCATTTGGCCAGCGCGTATGCAACCTTTGCGATATGGGCCTTATATTGATCAACTGGAAAAAGCCACGGGGCAAAAAGCGGATATCTGGTTAGATGGCGGGCATAACCCCCATGCGGCGCGTGCCTTGGCGAGTATTTTAGCCGACCTTGATGAACGGTTGCCAAGACCGGTTTATTTGATTGCAGGTTTGCAAAAAAATAAAGACATGGCGGGATATTTTGAAGCCCTGAGCGGATTGGTTTCGACTGTTTATGTGGTGCGCTCTGATATGCAAGGGGCGGCCCCCCTAAAGGAGGTGCAGTCAGCGGCAATTCAAGCGGGTATCGAAGCAATCATTTGCGGGGAGGTCGCCATTGCAGTGCAAGAGATTGTTGACAGTTTTGAACCCGATGCGCCGACACCGCGCATTGTAATTTGTGGATCATTATATCTTGCCGGCAATGTTTTGGTGAATCACGGATAGGCTTTTAATCTTTAAAAGTAGGTTTGAGCGTGTTTCGTGGATCCCCGAACAAGTCGGGGATGACATTGTGGGCGGCGTTGAGTATTGACTGGATGGTTGCAGACTGCTGCGTCTATCGCTCCATCATCGTCATTCCCGCGTAGGCGGGAATCTATCTTAGAAATCTAAGTTATCAGGTGTTCGGTACAGTACATCTTTTTGCTTTCGGTTCTATAGCCAATTACGGTGAATATTGATTCAGATGTCATGGTTTTGGAATATCTCTTCGACGGTGATGTTGTGCTTTCTTCGGATGCTTTTGGCTTGTGCCCATTTATGTTCGATGGGGTTTAAATCTGGCGAGTATGGGGGG
>CALLPQ010000164.1 GCA_938015425.1 uncultured Parvularculaceae bacterium
ATGTTAAAGCGGTAAGCGAAGAAGAAAATATAGTCCGCGCCTTTATTGATGCTTTTAGCGCCCATGATGTCGAGCGCATGACCTCTCTTTGTGCTGAAGATATTGTCTGGGGATATTTTTCAGCAGATGACCTTGGAAAAGCGGATCAGGCGGGGATGGGTATTGCAAATTTGCGAACAGAAATGGAGGCTTATTTTAAAGCCACACCAACAGTGCGAAGCGAAATAGAAGATATGGCCTTTTCGGGGGCGTATGTTTCTGTTGTGGAGCGGGTTTATTGGCAGACTTCAAACCCGGAGGGGGATGAGCGCACTGATCAGCCCCAAACAATAACCCAAAGCGCTGTAGCGGTTTACTATGTTAAAGATCAAAAAATACGATCCGTTTGGTATTATCCTGCCCAGCCTTGATGATACCAAATGAACGGCTTACACTTTCTATAATTAGGCTTCCATAATTAATGTCATATGCCGTGCTCTTGCCGCATGTTCAATCGCCGCAGCGCCGTCATCTGGCACGTTCAACGTATTACGTACCAGTTCTAAAATTCTAATCTCGGTTAAATCAATATTTTCATCGGCGGTCACAACGTCGATAACAGCCGCATAAGCGGTCTCGCCAAGATGGTCGGGCAGGGCCGCTTGCGCGGCGGTCAATACTTTATGCATACCGTCTTCGGACGCCATAAGCTTGCCGCAACTTTCTGAAGTTTGCACAAGGGCTTGCTCATCAGTGCTGTCAAAAAGCGGAAACGAGCGTACAACGCGGCCAATAGTGCGTAATTCTTTTTGTGAGATGGTTCCATCGGCGGCGGACGTCATCACCATTAGATAGATGATAGCTTCTTGTGCGGTCAGGTTTGGTGCGGCGCGGGCCATAAAATTCTCCCTTCATTCTCTCCCCAACATTGCTTGGTTTTAGAGGGGTGACATTACGCAGGTCATTACAAAATCGCAAGCAGACAAACTTATATTTTGACGAGGGGTATTTGCACGGCTAAACAGTTTAATATTGGGGGCTTTAATGGCAGATTGAACGACTTGATGCAGTGATCTGCTTACGACCCCTTTTTAACCGATTTCTTTAATCACCAGACATGTAACGCCCAGATTATTAATCTCCAGAATATTACTCTTAAGAAACGAACTGATTTATGACCGATCAACCCCAAGCTCCCGCTATTCTTGCCCATCTTGAGGAGGCCGTTTCCAATGCGAAATCCTGGCCCTTTGCCGAGGCGCGTGGATTGATCAAACGTCTTGATAGAATGAAAGACGGGGATAAACCGGTTGTATTTCAAACAGGCTATGGGCCCTCTGGTCTGCCCCATATCGGCACCTTTGGCGAGGTTGCCCGCACCACTATGGTGCGCCGCGCCTTCGAAGCCTTAACAGGGCGAAAGACCCGCTTGATTGCCTTTTCAGATGATATGGACGGAATGCGCAAAGTGCCGCCCACCGTACCCAATCCGGAAAAACTTGAACCCTATTTGCAAAAACCTTTATGTGATGTGCCCGATCCTTTTGGAACTCATGACAGTTTTTCGGCTCATAATAATGCTCGTCTGTGTGATTTTCTGGATCAGTTCGGGTTTGATTATGAGTTTGCTTCTTCTGCACAACAATATCGTGACGGTCATTTCGATGACATGCTCATGCGCATGCTGGAAAAATATGATGATGTGATGGAGATTATTTTGCCCACATTGGGCGCGGAAAGGCGCGAGACCTATTCTCCCTTCTTGCCGATTTCTCCCACCACGGGCAAGGTTTTATATGTACCTATATTAGAGCGTGACGTCAGTGCAGGAACTATTGTTTATGAAGATGAAAATGGCGAAAAAATAAAATCCAGCGTTAAAGGCGGGAATGTTAAATTGCAATGGAAAGCTGATTGGGCCGGACGCTGGAATGCATTGAATGTGGATTATGAAATGGCGGGTGAGGATTTAACCGAATCCGTGCGGCTTTCCAATCGCATCGTGCGTGCCCTAGGGAGTGAGCCACCAGCCGGTTTTAACTATCAGTTATTCCTTGATGAAAAAGGCGAAAAAATTTCTAAAACCAAGGGTAATGGTTTGTCGATTGAAGAATGGTTGACTTATGCTTCCCCTGAAAGTTTGTCGCTTTATATGTTTAATGCGCCCAAAAAGGCCAAGAAACTTCATTTTGATATCATCCCTAAGACTGTTGATGATTATCATGCACACCTTGATAAGTATGCAGATCAAAAATTGGAAACACCGCCCGTAAAAGCGGTTGATAATCCGGCTTGGCATATTCATGAAGGTCGGCCCCCGACTCAAACCTCTCCGGTTACGTTTGCGTTATTGTTGAATTTGGTCAGTGCGGCCAGCACCTCGGATAAAGATCAGTTATGGGGATATATTAACGTCTATCAACCAGACGTCAGCGCAGAAAAATTTCCAAAACTCGATCAGTTGGTTGGATACGCAATTCGTTACTACAAAGATTTTGTGGAACCCAACAAAAATTATCGCGCGCCAACGCAAATGGAGCGGGCGGCCATGGAGAGCCTTGTGCAAATTCTGGAGGCAATGCCCCCCCAAACCAATGATGCGGATATTTTGCAGACAGCGGTTTTTGATGCGGGTAAAACCCAGGAGTTTGATAATTTACGAAACTGGTTCAAAGCGATTTACGAGGTTTGTTTTGGACAGGAACAAGGGCCGCGCATGGGTAATTTTATCGCGATTTATGGCGTTAAAAACACTGCCGAGATGATCAAATCCGCCCTTGCCCGAGGATAAGCGTTCCGTCTTGGCTTTTTGAGCTTTGACTTGACTTTTTACCACTATAAGGTCACTTCCACCACACACTTAATCTATACCATTTTAAGCTGGAGAATTCCCATGCATGCCTATCGTTCCCATAATTGCGGCGCTTTGCGCAAAGAAGATGTTGACGCAACTGTTCGCCTGTCAGGATGGGTGCATAGAAAGCGCGATCATGGCGGGCTTTTGTTTATTGACTTGCGGGACCATTATGGATTGACCCAGTTAGTGGTGGAACCTGAAGCGCCTTTTTTTGCCGAGATTGAACGGGTACGCCAAGAAAGTGTGATCAAGATCGAAGGGAACGTGGTTGCCCGCGATGGCGAGGCGGTTAACCCCAATTTGCCCACGGGCGATGTTGAAGTCCGGATTACCGGTTTCGAATTGCTATCGGCCGCGGATGAATTACCTCTGCCGGTTTTTGCCGAACCTGATTACCCTGAAGATGTGCGGATGAAGTATCGCTATCTGGATTTGCGCCGCGAGACCTTGCACAAAAATATCATGCTGCGCTCCAAAGTGGTGAAGGCAATCCGCAACGGTATGGAAGATAAAGGGTTTACGGACTTTCAAACCCCTATTTTAACGGCGTCCTCGCCCGAGGGTGCACGCGACTTTTTGGTGCCATCGCGCTTACATGCGGGAAAATTTTATGCCTTGCCGCAAGCCCCGCAAGTTTTCAAACAATTGATCATGGTGTCCGGCTTTGATCGTTATTATCAAATTGCGGCTTGCTTTCGCGATGAAGATGCGCGTGCTGATCGTTCTGCGGGCGAGTTTTACCAGCTCGATTTAGAGATGAGTTTTGTTGAACGCCAAGACGTGTTTGATGCGGTGGGGCCGGTGATGCATGATGTGTTCGCCGAATTTGCGGGTGAACGCGGTGTTTCCAGCTATCCATTCCGCGAAATTCCTTTTGATGAAGCCATGCTTAAATATGGTTCCGATAAACCGGATTTGCGGAACCCGATTGAAATGCAGATTGTGTCTGATCATTTCCGTGGGTCAGGCTTTAAAATTTTCAATTCTATTCTTGAAGCCGATCCGCGTCATGAAATCCGTGCCATCCCTGCCCCTAAAGGGGGGAGCCGCGCATTTTGTGACCGGATGAACGGATGGGCCCAAAAAGCGGGCCTTCCGGGCATGGGGTATATGATCTTTGATGAAAGAGAAGCCAAAGGTCCTCTTGCCAAAAATATTGGGCCCGAGCGCTCCCAAGCCATTCGGGAACAGTTGGGATTACAAGCGGGGGATGCGGCGTTTTTCCTTGCTGGAAAACCTTCAGAATTTGTGGCGGTTGCTGGTCGCGCCCGTGACGTCATCGCTGATGAGTTAAATTTGGCGGACAAGGACCGGTTCGAACTTTGTTGGATTGTTGATTTCCCGCTTTATGAATGGGACGAGGAAAACAAAAAAGTTGAATTTGGTCATAACCCTTTCTCCATGCCCCAAGGCGGTCTTGAGGTTTTGGAAGCGGCGAAGAGTGATGAAGATTATCTGGCCATCAAAGCCTTTCAATATGATTTGGTTTGTAATGGATATGAGTTAGGCTCGGGCGCAATCCGTAATCATCGAGCGGATATTATGTATAAAGCCTTTGATGTGGCGGGTTATGGCAAAGAGGTCGTGGAAGAAAAATTTGGCGGCATGCTGAACGCGTTCAAATATGGCGCCCCGCCCCACGGTGGCTGTGCCATGGGACTGGAACGTATTGTGATGTTATTGGCGGAACAAGAAAATATTCGTGAAGTGACTATGTTCCCCATGAACCAGCAAGGGGAGGACCTTATGTTGAATGCCCCGCTTGAGGCTGATGCTGCCCAATTAAAAGAAGTACACATCAAGGTGCAGATGCCGATCGTTGAAAAAAAGTAGATTTTATATACTATTCTCCTTTTATATATTATACTCCAAAGTGCTTGAAAATTATGAAACTATAGGAACTAGCTTCTGATGTTTTATCAGTTGAAAACGTTTGCGGTTTTTATTCAGGTTCTGGTGGACGTAAGAGATAAAGCATAAGGGAGTTGGGATATGCGGGTTTTTCTATTTATTGGGGTTTTTATCACAACGATTGTGGGGTTTGCTGCTGCGGCAAACGCCAAAGACCCAAGCCGTTCTTTTGGTAAAGGCACAGCATTTGACGCGAATAATGAATATGGATTGGTCACTTTAAGCTATCATTATTCTGGGGGGGAAGAAGCCCCTCCGTTTGCAAATTTTGCGAAAATCGATCCGGTAACCGGTGAATATTTGGAAGAATTTTGGTTTTATATTGGATCTGGTTTAGGATTTGGCCGGGCGCGTTATTTGCGAAAGCAAGGGTATGATTTTGTCAAAAGTGGTACCCATTTTGCCACTCGTCGTTTCGAACCGGGCCTCTATGTTGCGCTGGGTGTAAAACGTACTGGTGATCTTCTTAGCTCTTCAACGTCGTATGGAGACATGACGAAGGCGACATTTGCCTTTACAGTGGAGGCAGGAAAAGTAAATTATCTGGGTGATTTTGTTTGGGGTGTGCGGTCACGAAATTTGTGTTCCCTAACGCGCGGCGAATATGACGAAGCGCCAACGGCCTATAAAAACGATGAAGAAGGATTATGTTACGCTAAATTCCGCAATGAGGATAATGCGAAAGCGAAGGCCAATCAACAAAATGGAGAGAGTGGTAACACCGAAGGTGAAGAACCAATTACACCTGAATCGGATAATAATCCGGCCCGATTGGTTTTTGCTACGGCAACCGCTTATGGCCTTGCCGATTATAGACGGATTTATGGGCAGGCGGCTGAAAAACGTATAGGTTTAATGCGTGCTTACCTGGCTAAATATCGCCCCAAGGTTGGTAATGATGTAGAGATTATTTTATCCGATCGGGTGGATGTAACCCTTGAACGTAATGTGGTTGATCAAATTTTTGAAACCAGAAAAAAAGAAAGAAATAGTGATCAAGCTGAATCATCGACACAAAATCAACAAGGTGATGACCAAAAGGGTGGGGACCAGCAAGATCAAAGCGCTAATGATAATCGTCCGTCCCATTTAGATCAGGTAAAACACCAAAAGGATAATCGCTAAAACATTTGTTAAAGACTATATATGCCTGAATATATAATTGCTTAGGGGTATGGTTGAGGGATGATGATAACGATAAAGCTTGCCGCGCTTTACCCGTGTTTAAATTGGATAATAATAAAATTAATAAATCACCGTCACCTTCTTCTTCACCTCCCTCTTCTTCTTCTGGGCAGACCCTGACTTCGCGCGTTGCCAAAGGCACGGCATGGGTGGTGGCGGCACGCTTTTCGATGCGGGCGATCGGGTTTATAAATATGATTATTGTGGCACGGCTTTTGGTGCCCACAGATTTTGGCCTTGTGGCAATCGGTGTTGCGGCCATGCAATTGATACAGGGTTTTTCCAATATTGGATTGGCCCAAGCGGTGGTGAAATTCCGTGATGCTACGCGCGATGATTATGATACTTTATTTACACTCTCATTGTTGCGGGGTGTTTTGATTGCGATAATCTTGGGGATATCAGGGTTTTTTGCGATCTCGTTTTATAATGATCCGCGGATGTTGGTTGTGTTTGCCGCTGTTGCTGCTGTGTCCCTTGTGATGGGGGTGATAAACCCCAAATATTATGAGTTTGAGCGCGACCTTGATTTTTCCAGAGAATTTCTTGCTACTGTCTCTGATAAAATCGTCAGTGTAGTAATTTCTGTATCCTTAACACTTATTTTCCGTTCTTATTGGGCATTGCTTGCGGGTATGCTTGCCGGGGTTATGACGCAATGTGCTTTTTCTTATTATTTGCGACCCTATTTGCCGAGGCTGACATTTGCCTCTTTTGCCAAAGTGATTAGTTTTTCCGGTTGGTTGACGGGCGTAAGCTTTGTGGTTGCGTTGAATAATAAATTTGACGGGTTTGTCTTGGCACGTATCATTGGGCTTGAGGCTACAGGTGTATATACAATTGGCGGGCAATTATCTTCATTAGTCAGTACGGAATTGTCGGAGCCTGTGGCGAGAGCGATTTATCCTGGACTATCTCAGATGCAAGGGGATTTGGCCCGTATGCAAAGTGCGTTTCTCCAAGGGGTTGGCGCGAT
This sequence comes from uncultured Parvularculaceae bacterium, assembly GCA_938015425.1. Classification (GTDB taxonomy): domain Bacteria; phylum Pseudomonadota; class Alphaproteobacteria; order Caulobacterales; family Parvularculaceae; genus CALLPQ01. Next base: position 6,909 of record CALLPQ010000164.1, read on the forward strand.
TGCCGCGGTGGCCTTGCCGGCGGGGTTCGGGGTGGCGTTTGTCGCCAAGGATTTGGTTCTAATTGTGTTGGGAGAAAAATGGCTTGATGCCACTTTGGTCTTGCAATATTTGCCGCCAATGCTTGGTTTTATGTCATCCCTTTTATCGATGCATTATTTTGCGATTGCGTGTGATCGCACCCGGTTGGTTTTTTTTCGAGAGGTTGCTTATGCCTTTATTAAAATTCCCGTATTTGTTTGGGCGGTTATCCATTATGGCTTTGCGGGCGCGGTGTATGCGGTGACGGCGCTGAGCGGGATTTACGGGATTTTACAGATGATATTATATGGCAAAATAACCGGTGACGCGATATGGCGGCCCTTATGGGCGATGCGGCGCAGCCTTTTGGCCGTTGTTATGATGGGCGTGTGGTTTTGGTTTTGTGTGCCCCTAATGCCTTTTTTGGCGCAATTGCCTATTGTGATCCGGCTGGCCTTTAATATTATGGTTGGGGGCGGGTTATATTGTCTTGGCCATTTGGCCTTATGGCATTTTGAGGGGCGACCAGATGGGGTTGAAACCCGTATCGCCGCATTGGTTGGGCAAAAACTGTTGGCCCGAGGTCAAAAATAAATTGATTTTTGAAACGGCTTGCCTGTTATCATTTTAACTGCAACGCTTTGTTTCCCTGCTTGTCACTCTTTGATAGGGTCGAATTCAATTTTTTACCCACATCGTTTTACGGAACCTGATTTATGTCATCACAAGCCCAGCCCTTAGAGGCACTGTCTTTAGAAGAAAAACTATCCGCGGTTAAAGCCCGTAGAGAACAGTTGGGCATGATTGGCATGAAGCTGATGATGGAAAACCCGCTTTTTGCTGTTGATAGCGCCGAAATCAGGGGGAATAGCTATCGTGTTTTTAAGAATGCGCCGCAAAATATGGCCGAGATGTTGGCACAAGCTTCTTCCCATGGGGATAAGGATTTTATTATCCATGAAGATGAACGGATCAGCTTTGCCGAGACCTGGTCAAGGGCGTGCCGGTTGGCCAATGTTTTAAAGGCGAGCTTTAATCTTAAAAAAGGTGACCGTGTTGCAATCGCGATGCGTAACTATCCTGAATGGTGCATTGGTTATATGGCGGTGATGGCCCTTGGCGGTGTTGTTGTGCCGTTAAATGCATGGTGGAAAAGCGATGAGCTTGAATTTGCCTTAAAAGATTGCGAGGCAAAAACCGTGATTGTAGATGCCAAGCGTATGTCATATATCCGCCCGTTTAGCCAGGATATGGGATTAACTCTTATTCTTGCACGCGGCGGCATTGAAGACATTGATGGTGAGGGCGGGCTTGGTGACAATGAATATAGTTATGAGGATTTATTGGAAACCAACAATAACACAACCATGCCCGCGCATAATACTCAGCCTGAGGATGATTATTGTATTCTCTATACATCAGGGTCGACCGGCAAACCAAAAGGCGTGATCCTAACCCACCGTAGCTCTATCTCCACATTATTATCATGGATGTTTTTGTCACAAATTATCAAAACAGTTAACGGGGGGGTAAGCCCTTTTGGTGAAGTCCCCGGAATATTGGTCAGCATACCGCTTTTTCATGTAACCGGAATGCAACAAAGTTTTCTGCTTTCCTATATTGCTGGCCGCAAAATAGCGTTCATGTATCGATGGAGCGGTGAGGCGGCAGTTGATATCATCAATAAAGAAAAGCTGACAAATTTTATGGGTGTCCCTAGCCAAGCGTTTGAGTTGATCGAGGCGAGCGGCGAAAAAGGGTTGCCAACCATGTTGGATATTAGAACCGGCGGGGCCAAATGCCCGCCAGAACATGGGCGTCAATTAATAAAAAAATTCCCCCATGCGGGGGTCGCGCCAGGCTATGGCTTAAGTGAAACCTGTGCCCTTGGTAGTGTGATGTCTAAGGATGATTATGCATTGTTTCCTGATTCTACGGGTGTTGCCGCGCCGCCTGTAACAGATTTAAAAATTATGAATGTTGATGATGAAAATGATTTTAAAGCCTGCGGGGTTAATGAAGCGGGTGAAATCTGGTTGCGTTCTCCTGCTAATTTTAGAGGATATCTCAATTTGCCAGAATTAACGGAACGTACTTTGTCGAAAGATGGGTGGTTTCGCACTGGTGATATTGGACGGGTTGATGAAAACGGATTGGTTTTTATTCTGGACCGGATCAAAGATATCATTATCCGCGGGGGAGAAAATATCTCCTGTGCCGAGGTGGAGGCGCGTGTTTATGAGTTTGCAGGTGTTTCGGAAGCGGCTGTATTTTCTGTGCCCGATGAATTGCTGGGAGAACGTGTGGGGCTAGTGGTTTTTCCAAAGCCAGACACAAAAATTGATATCAAGGCGTTGCGTAATTTTATTGCCGATGACCTTGCGGGCTTTAAAGTACCGGAAAAAATCTGGATTTCACCAATGTCACTACCGCGTTTGGCCAGTGAGAAATTTGATAAAAACACAGTACGGACGATTGCGTTACAAAATAAACCCGATTTTGAAACTTCTTGAATGTCATTACGCATTGAACGGGAATCATTTTCCCGGATAAGAAACAAATTAAAAGAACGAAAATAAACCGGAAAATTAACCGCCATATAAATATAAATTTTAAAAACCAAAACAAAAAAATTGGCGATCACTATTATAGATGTTGGAAACATATGACTGAGCTTGATCAATTTCGTGAGGCAACCCGCGCCTGGTTGCAAGACAATTGCCCCGAAGAGATGCGCAATCGTAAAATGAGTGAAGGTAAAATTTGCTGGGGCGGACGCAATTGGGTATTTGAATCAGATGCCCAAAAAGTGTGGCTGCAAAAAATGTCGGCGAAGGGATGGACGGTCCCCACATGGCCAAAAGAATATGGCGGCGGCGGTTTATCTAAAGATGAAGCAAAAATTTTAAAGCAAGAGATGAAGGCCATAAGAGCCGCCTCCCCCCTTGATAGTTTTGGGATCTGGATGCTGGGTCCCGCTTTGTTGAAATATGGAACGACTGCGCAAAAGAAAATGTTTCTGCCACCAATTGCGCGCGGTGAAATCCGTTGGTGCTTAGGGGCAGGTGTGTTAACCAAAAATGATTGTCGTAATGGAGGTCGAGTAAAGTGCCGTCCATATCAAGCATAACGGTATTTATTTGCTCCCAATTCACCATGGTTGTTCTCGCAGTATTCGTGTTTACTCTAAAAGGTCGCCCGCTATGCTAGCCTGTAAGTGGCTTGTCGGCTAATAGATGTGGCCACTGCGGCGGGTGTTACTCGGTCTATTTTTATGGTTACTCAGCTCAAATAATCATAAAAGTGGTCACAAATTTCCGCTCGCCCCGTTCGCGT
>CALLPQ010000165.1 GCA_938015425.1 uncultured Parvularculaceae bacterium
ATTTATATCAGTGTTCGTTTATTTAGCTATACAATGTCCCAATGGCAGGAGCTCGCCATTTGATAACGTCCCGTTATCGTGTCTTGACCTCTTATGATTGGTGCAAACTATATACATTTGCTGCTAGAACTTATAACAAGATCAATTGTTGATCGCGTCTGATGCGCCTCAAACAATGAGGCAATCAGACAATCAGCGCGTCCCGTTGCAGGAAAATATTGAGGATTGCAATGCAAGAAATCGAAAATAAAATCGGCGTGCTTCATGCGTTTGATGTCTCCCTTGAAGGAACAGTCACAGCGCTGGATGCTGACCATCTCGGTGAATTTCCGGAAGGCAATGCCTATCGCTGGGTGCATCTTGATCTGGAGCATTCCGGTGCTTTTGATTGGATTAAATCGCAAACGGACGAAACAGTCGCACAAGCACTAACATTAGATGATACACGCCCGCGCCATGTTCGTCATGAAAATGCGAGCCTTTTGAATTTGCGCGGAGTAAATTTAAACCCTGCAGCAGATCCCGAAGATATGGTGTCTATTCGCTTATGGATCAGCGAACGCATGATCATCTCTGCGCGACTTCGCAAGCTCATGGCGATTGTCACCCTAAAAGAACAAATGGAGACAGGGAAGGCACCATCCAGTGTCGGCGATTTTTTGACAACATTATCTGATGGCATGACCGAACGCATGACGCCCGTTATTGACGAGCTGGTTGATGAGCTGGACGCTCTTGAAGAAACAAGCCTTGACGGGATAAAGGGACTTCGCGGCAAGCTTGCTAAATTGCGCCGCTCGGTGATTGCGCTTCGGCGCTATATCGGCCCTCAGCGTGATGCACTTTTGCGCTTATCCGCCGATGCACAAAACCTGATTGACGATAGCCAAAAGACGAACTTGCGCGAAATTGTTGATCGCATCACGCGATTGATGGAAGAATTGGACGCCATTCGTGAGCGCTGCGGGGTGATGAATGATCAGCTTGCGGATGCGCGCGCCGAAGAAATGAACCGTAATATGATGGTCCTCTCCGTTGTCGCGGCAATTTTTTTGCCGCTCGGATTTTTAACGGGTCTCCTTGGTGTAAATGTTGGCGGTATTCCCGGAACGAACAGCCCGTTCGCCTTCGCTATCCTTTGTTTATTGATGGGCGTCATTGGCGGCGCCATCACCCTCTATTTTAAGAAATTGAACTGGCTATGATGAAACAACTGATAATCAGCCTTGCGGCTATTTTTTTCATTTCAACGGCGCATGCCCAAGACACAGACAACATTGCTGACCCGCGGGCCTTTATTGAGCGACAGGCGGAAGCCGTCTTGTCCCTCGATGCATCATTGCAGCAGGCTAGCGATGAAGATGTGGCAAAACTCAGGGTCGAAGTCACTGAACGGCGTGAAAAACTCTCGGCACTGATTGAGACATTGCGAGCGCAACAAGAAGAGCTGCAAGCCTCTCTTGCGCAAACAGAGCCATCACCATCTGAGACAATCGAAGGTGAAACTCCCCCTGAGGCGGCTGCTGACGCGGACCCTGCCGTTCAGGCGCAAGCTGCCCTTGAGCTTGAGCGCACGGCAAAAATTAAAACCCTTGAAGAACTGATTAGCAAAGCCGAACGGGCACAACGCGATCTTGATGGGTTAGCGGCCAATATTTCAACACGTTTGCAAACACTTGATGTGCAGGCAAATGTTAATGAACGCACCGCCGAGATTGATGCTATTTCCAGACGGTTGCAAGAAGCCCCTGGCGAACAAATTTTGATTGAGCTGCGAGGGCAACTTCGTGCCATACGGGCCAGTGCACAAAATGATGTTGCTCCAATTGAAAACTCCCGTGCGCGCCTAACGGCAGATTTAGAAAGACTTGGCCCCGCACCGGCTGAAGGTGAAACAGAAGCCCCGGAGCTGGCGACAGCGCGCCAAACCTTGACGATGGGGTTGGTGGAAGAAGATGCCATCGTTCGCCAATCCGCTCTCAATATCAGTAATATTAATCAGTTACTCACGGAAATCGCAAAACGTCGCCGGTCTTTATTCTATTCACAAATCTTTACGCGGGGCACCTCACCATTTAATGGTAGCTTGTTAACGGCGGCAACCGACAGTGCAACCGGGGGCTTGCGCGTTCTGAAAGCTAAAGCAGACAATTGGACAAAAGCCCACAAAGCTGATGGCGGGGCGATACGCGCATATTTGATGATCTTTGCCGCAATTATTGGTGGATTTATCTTCTTTGTCCCCGCACGGCGCTGGATTAATCAACGCATGGTCGCAAGCTTACAATCTTTGGAGCCCACACCGGGGCGGCGCGCATTAGCGGCGGTGCTGCGCACCATCACCAGAACAGGCCCTGCGATCTTAGGCGGTTTCATCGTCTTTGAAGTCCTGATTTATCAAGGTGTCATTGACGCTGATACACAAGCATTTGCAAAAGCAATCTGGATTGGTGCGATGGCCCTCATTGTGACAGAGGCAGGCGGCGTCTCGCTGCTTTCGCCAAATGCTGCCGGTTGGCGTTTAATGCCTTTAGAAAAACAGGCCGGTTTTGCCCTGCGTGCTTTAACCATGTCTATTGCATTCACTTTCTTTGCCGATAGAGCCTTTAGTAAAGGCGCGGCAACATTTGGAGGGACGCAAGAATTTGCTCTTATACAAAGCGCCATCACCGCCGTTATTCTTGGGGCTTTAATTGTTTTTACATCTCAAAAACAATATTGGAAATTAGAAAAAGATCGGCAAGATGCTTTTAGCGATGAGATAAAACAATTAGGCTCAATTATTAGAAACATTACATTTCTACTGGGTGCGATCTCAATACTTGCTGTTTCAATAGGGTATATTGCCCTTGGATATTTCGTCACGACACGTATCGTTTTAATCAGCGCAATATTTTTGCTCGGATTTTTTGTTCGCTTGATTGCGCAAGGAGTAATCCAATCCATTGCAGGTTGGTTCGATAAAAAAGATAAAATTCTAGGTAATGAAGATGTTAGTGAACGGCTGATTTTTTTCTGGATTGGGGTGCTGATAGATTTCCTGATTGTGATCGCCATTATTCCTCTTATCCTAATGGCCATCGGCGCGGAGTGGGTTGACGTACGAGATGGCATTATCAGTGCGTTTTTCGGTTTCAAAGTGGGTAATGTTACGGTTTCTTTCGCACAAATTTTAGGCGCATTCATTGCTCTTATATTTGTCATGATGGCCACCCGCTTTATTCAACGGGTAGCAGAAAAACAGCTATTTCCTAAAACGCGGCTCGACTCAGGCGTTCAAAATTCACTAAAAACCATTATTGGTTATGTTGGATTGGTGATTGCTGTGATGACGGGGATTAGTGTCCTCGGCTTTAATTTACAAAATCTTGCGATCATTGCTGGTGCTTTGTCTCTTGGTATTGGTTTTGGCCTTCAAAGTATTGTCAATAACTTTGTATCAGGATTAATATTGTTATTCGAGCGCCCGGTGAAAGTCGGAGACTGGATTGTGGTCGGCTCTGGTGAAGGGACGGTCAAGCGTATCAGCGTGCGTTCAACGGAAATCGAAACCTTTGACCGCTCGTCCATTATTGTGCCAAATTCAGAGTTAATCTCATCCTCGGTCCAAAATTGGACCCACAAAGATCGATGGACCCGTATAACAGTGCCGATTGGCGTCTCCTACGATGCTCATCCACAAACCGTTCTCGATTTACTAAACAAGGTTATAAAGAGCAATAAGCGCGTGATGAGGTTTCCAGAGCCCAGTGTGTTTTTTGCCGGCTTTGGTGACAATTCATTAGACTTTGAAATGCGCGTCTTTTTGCGAAATACTGATGAGAGGGTGCCAGTACAAAATGAATTGCGAGTTGCCGTCGTATGGGAATTTGTCCAAAAGAAACCAACATAAAATCAAGGAAGGAGCCGACTGAAATGGTTCCATGTCTTAATTCAAGATCTAAGATGGCGCAATAAATGTTTGCTT